>NZ_JSEC01000020.1:0-13739 GCF_000789415.1 Sulfurospirillum sp. MES
ATGTACTCCAATTACGGTAAGTCGCTTTTGTACAACATCACCCAAGGTAGCTTGAAAAATATCGTTTCGCATTGCGGACGCGCCGACATCAACGATCCGTTGGATAAAATTTTGAAAATTTACGCCTTTGACGACGATAACGACGCTATCTTGATTACCGAAGACGAAAAATACATCGGTTATTTAAGCTCTAAAGTGCTTTTGGACATCGTCAACGAAAAAAATATCGTCGACGCAAAAGATCAAAATCCGCTCACGGGACTCTCGGGCAATCGCATCATCAACGAATTTGTCGCCAATGCGATGGAGAGTAAAGACAAAGTCATGATGGCATATTTTGATTTTGACAATTTTAAACCGTTTAACGATTATTACGGCTTTCGTAAAGGCGATCGCGCTATTACGCTTTTTGCCGATATTTTACGCAGTTCGATCGGTTTTGAAGAGTGCTTGATAGGGCATGTCGGCGGAGATGATTTTTTCTTAGGCTGGAACTTAAAAGAAGAAGATACGTTTGAAAAAGTCTACGCAATCATTTTGGAAATCGTCTCGAAATTTTCCGAAGACATTAAGAGTTTTTATTGCGAACAAGGGCTGAGTTCGGGGTATATTATGGCAAAAAATCGTGAAGGGGCATTGCAAAAGTTTCCGCTGATGACGGTGAGTGCCGCGGTTATTTGCCACGGATTCGGCTATCAGCATGATTTTGACGATAATGAACTCAATGAAATTTTCGGTGTCTTAAAGAAAACCGCCAAAGCCTCTTTCAATCATATTGCTTGCGTCGATCTGGGCGTGATTAAAAACTAAGGCGACGTTGCTTGCATTCGTTACCGCGTGTTAATCGTAAATAAAGTCGTAAGAGACTAAAATAACTTCTTCAAAAGAAAAACATAGTTTGATTCATAAATATAACGAAAAACGTAACGCTGTTACGTTATAATTTTAAATTTAAAGTTTGCATGTCGGGGTAGGGGGGTAGTATGACGGTTTTAGTAACGGGCGGAGCGGGATATATCGGCTCACATACCTGTGTTGAATTACTGAACGCGGGATTTGAAGTTGTCGTGTATGATAATTTTTCCAACAGTATGCCCGAGTCGCTCAAACGTGTAATGCAAATTACGTCTAAAAAACTTTCAACGGTTTGCGGCGACGTTCGCGATAGAGCCTTGCTTGAAAAACCCTCGAAGGTTGCGACGCCGTGATTCATTTTGCCGGTTCTAAAGCCGTCGGCGAATCGGTCAAAAAGCCGCTTGAGTACTACGAAAACAACGTATACGCAACACTTTGCCTTCTTCAATCCATGCGTCGTATGAATATCAAAAAGCTGATTTTTAGCTCTTCGGCTACCGTATACGGAAATCCGGAATTTCTCCCGTTTACCGAAGCACACCCTTTGCGCACGACGAACCCTTACGGACAGACGAAACTGGTTATCGAAGAGATGCTACGAAACTTACATGTCAGCGATCCTACGTGGTCGATAGCGATTTTACGTTATTTTAATCCCGTCGGTGCGCACGAAAGCGGTTTGATCGGCGAAAATCCGCAAGGCATTCCGAACAATCTTATGCCCTACATCGCTCAAGTTGCTATTGGAAGGCGTCAATGCGTCAATGTTTTCGGGAACGATTATCCTACAAAAGACGGTACGGGAGTAAGAGATTATCTTCACGTGGTCGATTTGGCATCGGGGCATCTTAAAGCCCTTGCTTTTTTAGACCGTCCGCAGTGTACGGCCGTTAATTTGGGAACGGGAAAAGGGTACAGTGTTTTAGACGTGATTCATGCTTTTTCAAAAGCGTGCGGACAAGAGATACCGTACGCGATTTTACCCAGACGCGCCGGCGATATCGCGGAGTTTTACTCCGATCCGAGTTTTGCTAAAGAGCTTTTAGGGTGGGAGGCAAAGTACGATTTGGATAAAATGTGCGAAGATATGTGGCGATTTCAGTGTCAAAATCCTAAAGGATACGAAGAAGGATACGAAGAATGAAAGGTATTATTTTAGCCGGCGGAAGCGGCACGAGACTTTATCCCATTACCAGAGGCGTAAGTAAGCAACTGGTGCCGGTTTACGACAAGCCGATGATTTATTATCCGCTTTCCGTTTTGATGTTGGCGGGGATTAGGGAAGTTTTGATTATCTCGACGCCACAGGATTTGCCGAGATTTGAAGAGTTACTGCAAGACGGAAGCGAGCTTGGTATGAAGTTTTCGTACGTCGTACAACCCAGCCCAGACGGCTTGGCACAAGCATTTCTCTTAGGGGAAGAGTTTATCGGAAATGAGAGCGTGTGTTTGGTTTTGGGCGATAATATTTTTTACGGGCAAGGCTTAACGGGCTTGTTGGAAAAATCGGTTGAAAATGTCGAGAAAGAGGGAAAAGCGACAGTTTTTGGTTACTATGTCAGCGATCCGGAACGCTACGGGGTTGTGGATTTTGATGAGAACGAAACGGTTTTAAGTATCGAAGAAAAACCGCAACATCCTAAGTCCAACTATGCCGTCGTCGGACTCTATTTTTATCCCAATTCCGTCGTCCAAATCGCTAAAAACGTCAAGCCGAGCGAACGAGGAGAGCTAGAAATAACCTCCGTCAATCAAGCCTACTTAACGCAAGGTGCGCTCAAAGTCGAACTGATGGGAAGAGGCTTTGCATGGCTCGATACGGGAACGCACGAAAGCTTGTTAGACGCGGGACAATTTATTCAAACCATCGAAAAAAGACAAAGCCTTAAAGTTGCCTGCCTTGAAGAAATAGCGTACGATAAAGGGTATATCAGTAAAGAGCAGTTGCTTGCCTTAGCCGAGCCTTTGAAAAAGAATCAATACGGGCAATACCTTTTGAAAAAAGCGCAAGAAAGAAAGCATAAATGAATTTTATTAAAGCAAATATTCCCGAAGTGATTATTATCGAGCCTAAAGTGTTTGGCGACGAGCGAGGCTATTTTGTCGAAACGTTTCGACAAGAGGCGTTTGAAAATTTTATCGGCTATCGCGTCAATTTTTGCCAAGATAACGAGTCTAGGAGCCATCACGGCGTTTTACGCGGGCTTCACTATCAACTACCTCCGTTTGCCCAGTCTAAATTGGTTCGCGTGATTGACGGGAAAGTCTTAGACGTCGCGGTCGATATTCGCGTGGGAAGTCCGACGTTTGGGGAACATGTGGCGGTCGAACTTAGCGGAAAGAACAAACGCCAGATGTTTATCCCACGAGGCTTCGCGCACGGTTTTGTAGTGCTGAGCGAAACCTGCACGTTTACGTATAAGGTCGATAATTATTATGCTCCGCAGTCTGATCGCGGTATTGCGTATAACGATCAAAATCTAAAAATAGAGTGGCCGCTAAGCGTAGAAGCGTTGCATCTTTCCGAAAAAGATACCAAGCAGCCCAAGTTGGAGGATGCGCTTGATCTTTTCGACTACGGCGTGAACTACTATGCTTAAGATCTTAGTGACCGGCGCAAACGGACAACTCGGAAGCGAACTGCGCGAACTCTCACGTTCGTATACGCATACCTATTTTTTTACGGATAAAGAAGAGTTGGACATCACCGACGAAGAAGCGATAAGGTCGTATGTCAAACAAAACGCCATCGATACGATCGTCAATTGTGCGGCGTATACGGCGGTTGATAAAGCCCAAAGCGACGAAGCTTTAGCAGATGCCATCAATCATCAAGCGGTCAAGTATCTGGCAACGATTGCCCAAGAGTCTCACTGCAAACTCGTGCACATCTCCACCGATTACGTCTTTGACGGAAAAAACTACCGTCCTTACGTCGAAGACGATGCGACCAATCCGCAATCGGTTTACGGGCAAACGAAGCTTTTAGGCGAAAAGGCACTCTTACATGTTACTCTTCCTCATAGCGTCATTATCCGCACGTCATGGGTTTACAGTAGTTACGGAGCCAACTTCGTCAAAACGATGTTACGCCTTGGAAAAGAGAAAGAGTCTTTAGGCGTCATTTTCGATCAAGTTGGAACGCCGACTTACGCGCGAGACCTCGCTAAGGCGATTTTGGACATGTTGCCGCACATCGACAACGCGCAAACGCAAATTTACCATTATTCTAACGAAGGTGTTTGTTCTTGGTATGATTTTGCCAAAGAAATTATGAAGAGCGCCAAGCTTACATGTAAGGTTGTGCCCATTGAAACCGTTTCGTATCCGACACCGGCTAAAAGGCCGCATTATTCGCTTTTAAATAAATCAAAGATCAAACAGGCGTATGCATTGGAAATTCCTCATTGGCAAGAGAGTTTACACGCATGTTTACGTCATATGGGAGAAGAACGCTGATGCCGTATACCAAATCAATTTTAGTGACCGGATGTGCCGGTTTTATCGGCTCTAATTTCGTGCCGTACTTTTTAGAACAGTACCCCCATTATCGCATCGTCAATCTTGATCTTTTAACCTATGCTGGCAATTTGGACAATTTGGCGGAAGTGGACGATAACGAACGCTACGTATTCGTTCAAGGCGATATTTGCGATCGTGCCTTAGTGGAATCGTTGTTTGAACAATACGCGATTTGCGGCGTCATTCATTTTGCCGCAGAGTCGCATGTCGATAATTCGATTAAAAATCCGGGCGTTTTTGTCGAAACGAATGTTAACGGCACGTTTACGCTGATCGACGTGGCGTATAAAACGTGGATGGAAAAACCTTTCGTCTGGAAAGAAGGATACGAGGCGTGTCGTTTTCATCACATCTCTACCGATGAAGTTTACGGAACGTTAGGCGAAGAGGGTTTGTTTACCGAAAGCACGCCTTATGCGCCCAACTCGCCTTATTCGGCATCGAAAGCTTCCAGCGATATGATCGTGAGAGCCTATCATCACACGTACGGGATGAACACCGTCGTGACCAATTGTTCCAATAACTACGGGCCTAAGCAACACGACGAAAAGCTCATTCCCACCATCATACGCAAAGCCCTTGCCGGTCAAAAAATCCCTATTTACGGCGACGGTAAAAATATTCGCGATTGGCTCTACGTGCTCGATCATTGTAAAGGCATCGATCTTGCTTATCATGAGGGCATCTCAGGCGAGACGTACAATATCGGCGGACGTAACGAGCGCAACAACCTTTATATCGCCCATAAAATCTGTGAAATTTTAGATACGCTCAAGCCTAAAGCAACATCGTATCAAGAACAAATCGCATTTGTCGAAGATCGAGCGGGTCATGACAGACGTTATGCGATCGATGCGACGAAGATCGAAACAAAACTCGGTTGGAGTGCCGAAGAGAACTTTGAAAGCGGCATCGTCAAAACCGTTGAATGGTATCTAAGGAAATATAATTGAGGTATATAAGAGCTTTTTATCGGTTTTTACGAGACATCTACCAAAACAGAAGATTGCTCAAAGATTTGGTTAAGAACGATTTTAAGTCGCGCTATTTGAACAATTACCTTGGCATTTTATGGGCATTTATACAGCCTACTATCTCAGTTTTGATATTTTGGTTTGTGTTTCAAGTAGGTTTTAAAGCCGCACCTGTGCAAGATGTACCTTTCATCCTTTGGCTTGTCGCTGGGATGATCCCATGGTTTTTTCTCTCAGAAGCTCTTGCCTCCGCTACAAATGCTATTTTAGACAATACATTTTTGGTCAAAAAAATTGTGTTTCGGGTAAGTCTACTCCCTATCGTTAAAATTACTTCGGCAGTTATCGTCCATCTCTTTTTTATGGTATTTATGATGTCAATGTATATTATCTATGGGTATGAACCAACTCTTTATTGGCTTCAGATGTTTTACTATCTTTTTTCAGCCATTATGCTTTTATTGGGTATCTCGTGGATAACCAGTAGTGTGGTTATCTTTTTTCGAGATTTAGGGCAACTGGTCAGTATGTCTATACAGTTTGGCTTTTGGTTAACTCCTATCTTTTGGTCATTGACAATGGTTCCAGAAGAATACCGTTGGTTATTCGAACTCAATCCTGCCCATTACATCACACAAGGGTACCGTGACGCACTGATAAATCATGTATGGTTTTGGGAAAAGCCTATGGAAGCTTTGCAGTTTTGGGGAATTACATTGGTTTTCTTTGCACTTGGAGCCATTGTATTTCGAAAACTCAGACCTCATTTTGCGGATGTGTTGTGATGCATACTATAATACCCGTTGAATCCCAATCTATTCAAAATAAAATCTATACAATCAGAGATACACAGGTAATGCTTGATGAGGATTTAGCAGTTTTGTATGGTGTAGAAGCTAAAAGATTGAATGAACAAGTTAAAAGAAATATTGAAAGATTTCCTGAAAAATTTAGATTTCAACTTACAGAAAACGAGTATGAAAACTTAAGGTCGCAATTTGCGACCTTAAGTTTTGAAAAAGGCTGGGGAAAACACAGAAAATACTTGCCATATGTCTTCACAGAGCAAGGTGTATCTATGCTTTCAGCGGTACTTAAAAGCCAAACGGCTATTGAAGTAAGTATAAAAATAATAGACACTTTTGTAGAAATGAGAAAATTTATATCTTTGAATGCAAATATATTTCAAAGATTTGAAAGGGTCGAACAAAGACTTTCTTTGCACGATGAACAATTTAATAAAATATTTGAAGCGATTGAAAACAATGAAGTCCAACAAAAACAACATATTTTTTATGATGGTCAAATCTTTGATGCCTATCTTTTTGTAAGTGATATTATAAAAAGTGCAAAAACATCTATTAAACTTTTGGACAATTATATAGACGAAAGTACTTTAGTATTGTTTACCAAAAGAGATATAAAAGTCACTATGAAAATATATACAAAGACACTCTCAAAACAACTTCAACTTGACTTGCAAAAACACAATGCTCAATATCCAAAAATAGAGATAGAAACATTTGACCTCTCTCATGATAGATTTTTAATCATAGACGATATTGATGTTTACCATTTTGGCGCAAGTCTTAAAGACCTTGGTAAAAAATGGTTTGCTGTATCGAAGATGGATATAGATTCATTTGAGCTGATAGGAAAATTAAAATGAAATTAAAAACAATTCAAACTTCAAAATTCAAACTTGAGCCTTCCCTATGAACACCGCTATAAAAGTCAGTCACTTAACAAAGATCTATAAACTCTATGACAAACCCGTAGACCGTCTCAAAGAGTCACTACATCCATTAAAAAAGCAATATCATAAAGAGTTTTATGCTTTAAATGATGTGAGTTTTGAGATAAAAAAAGGTGAAACAGTCGGTATCATCGGTAAAAACGGCGCAGGTAAAAGTACACTTCTTAAAATTATCACAGGAGTTCTTACCCCAAGTAGTGGAAGTGTACATGTAAACGGTCGCATCGCTTCCTTACTTGAATTGGGGGCAGGGTTCAACCCTGAGTACACAGGTGTTGAAAATATCTACTTTCAAGGCTCTTTGATGGGCTATACAAGAGAAGAAGTAGCGCAAAAAGTAGATGAGATCATCGCTTTTGCTGACATCGGGGATTTTGTGTATCAGCCTGTTAAAATGTACAGTAGCGGTATGTATGCGAGACTTGCTTTTGCTGTGGCTATCAATGTTGACCCAGATATCTTGATAGTAGATGAGGCTTTGAGCGTTGGGGATATGGCATTTCAAGCTAAATGTTTTAATAAATTCAAAGAATTTCAAAGGTTAAATAAAACTATTCTTTTTGTAACACACTCTATCGACTTAATTATTAAATATTGTCAATCAGCAATTTTAATCAATAATGGGAAAAAACTACTACAAGGCGATACTAAATCAACAACGGAAATGTTCCGAAAAATCATGGTTTCGACACTACCAAAAGAGATACAAGAAAATGAAGAAATCCAAATAAATACTATTAAAAATACGAATTCATATGATTTGAAATTACAATTGCCTTTAAATCCAAGTGCAAATATTTATGGCTCCATGGAAGCTGAGATTATAGACTTTGCAATTTTTGGCGAAAAGAAAAAAATCACAAATCATTTAAGACATGATGAAGACTATACCATTTTCATGACTGTTAAATTTAATCAAGATATTATAGACCCAATATTTGCTTATACCTTCAAAAGTGTTGATGGCATGGAACTTACAGGGACAAATTCCAATAATCTCAATGAAGTATTTGGAAAAATACAAGCTGGAGAGATTATCACTATAGAATTTACACAAAAAATGATTTTAAACTCAGGTTCATATTTCCTAGCTTTAGGGTGTACAAAATATGAAAACGATAACTTGAAAGTTTTTCATAGAATTTATGATGCTGTAGCAGTTGATGTTGTTTCTCCCACTTTATCAACGGGTATAGCATTTAGTTGTACAAAGTTAAAATATGAGAGAATAAATGACAAAATTTAACATAAATTATTACAAAGGTTCAGACCTATATTCGGATGGAGATATTGAAAATACTATCTTAGATATGGTGAAAAACAATACGGATTTTACAGATATACTCCACGATACAGATAACTGGGCGATACTCTATCATCTTACTCCCATTAGAAAAAATCTTCTTGATTGGTATGATTTTGATACAAATGCAACACTTCTAGAAATAGGAGGCGGTTGTGGTGCTTTTAGTGGAATGTTTGCACAAAAACTCAAAGAAGTGAAAGTTGTTGAACTTTCGAAAAGACGAGCTGAAATCATCTATAATAGGCATAAAAATTATGAAAATCTTGAAATCATAGCTGGTAATCTAAATGATATAGCATTTGCAGAAAAGTTTGATTATGTCACGTTAATAGGTGTTTTAGAATATGCAGGAAAATTTACCGAAGGCAATACTCCTTTTAAAACATTTTTAGAAAACGCAAAATCGTATCTAAAGCCAAACGGAAAACTTCTTATAGCTATCGAAAATAAATTTGGATTAAAGTACTGGGCGGGAGCTAGAGAAGACCACACAGGCAGATATTTTGATGGCATCGAGGATTATCCAAATGATAAAGGCATACAAACTTTTGGAAAAAAAGAACTTGAAGCGTTGATTTTAAGTACTGGTTTTAGGTGTTTGGAGTTTTATTATCCTATGCCTGATTATAAGTTGCCAAAGATTATTTATAGTGACGAGTATCTGCCTAAAATCGATGATTTGTTTGATATATATAGTCCTAACTTTGACCAAGATAGATGTGTTCTCTTTAATGAAAGAGAAGCCTTTAAAAACCTTATTAAAAACGAACAATTTACATTTTTTGCCAACTCATTTTTGGTGGAGGCAAGCTTATGAAAACCATATTTGCCAAATACAATAGCGAAAGACTACCACAATATCAAATTGTGACTAAACTAGTTCAAGATGAAAATGAAAACAAGTATGCTATAAAACAAGCTTTAACAAAAGAAGCGCAGAAACACATAGATCAGATATTTTTAAATTATGAGTTACTTGCATCCAAATACACTATCAATCTAGTACAACCACGAAAGACATCGAATGGCATTTTATTTGAAATGGCACAAGGTAAATCGCTGGAAAATATACTTTTAGAGTGCATAGAAAAATCTGATAAAGAAAGTTTTGAAAAGTATGTCAATAAATTTATAGATTTTGTAGATAGCTTTGTAACTAAACGTAATGTTATCTTCGAACCCTGTGAAAATTTCAAATCAATCTTTGGAGAATGGGAAAGCAATGAGCCACAAGACATCATCGAAATAGCAAATATCGATATGATCTTTGGAAATATTTTTGTAGACAACGCAATATTTACACTCATAGACTATGAATGGGTCTTTAATTTCCCCATTCCAAAGAGTTATGTAGTTTGGCGAAGTTTAGCTATTTTTTCTGCATATCATTCTATCGAAATGAATAAATTTATTGAAATCAATAATGAAGATTTTATGAAATTAGATAGTCATTTTAGTAATTTTGTTCATGGAAAAAATAAAAAATATTTTCTTGCTTCTAAAGTTGCTAAAGTTCCCCATTTTATAAATTTAGAGCATAAAGAAGCTGTCCCGAGTTTTGACTATGTCATCCAACTCTTCATAGATCAGGGAGATGGTTTTGTAGAAGAAAATTCAATCAGACTTCCAGTTGCTCAAAATCCAGAAAACCAAAAATTTACTTTTGATCTCACAGATAAGCAAACTATAAAAACCCTACGCCTTGACCCACTGAGTGAATGTTGTGTTATCGAGATAGAAAGCTTATATGTAAGGAAAAATGCAACTGTAATAGACCTTTTACCATATGTGCATTCCAATGCAGAGATACATCACGGTAAAAGTCTATTTTTCACTACCAATGATCCACAAATGTATTTTAGCGGTCTCGATGAAAGTACCTTTGAAGGTGCTCAATCATTGGTCGTAGTTTTGCGATATATGTATATCGCAAAAGATGCTTTACATGTATGTGTAAAGCAAAAAAATCGAGAGCTTTTGGACAAAGAACACAATATTCAAAGTCTCAATCGAGAGCTTTTGGACAAAGAACACAATATTCAAAGTCTCAATCGAGAGCTTTTGGACAAAGAACACAATATTCAAAGTCTCAATCGAGAGCTTTTGGATATGTATACTTCTAAAAGTTGGAAAATCACACGACCATTACGACATTTTAAACGTATTATAAAAGGGTAGGCATGAGATTTCAAAGTCGCTATAACATTGTAAAAAAGTCTGGATTATTTGATGAAAGATATTATCTTGAAGCTTATGATGATATACGAAAAGCAGATATTGATCCAATTAAGCATTATTTAAAACACGGATGGAAAGAAGGGCGAAATCCATCTGAACAATTTGATACGAATTTCTATCTTGAAACTTATCCAGATGTAAAAGCAGCTAGAATGAATCCATTGATACATTTTATAAAATTTGGTGTCTATGAAGGCAGGAAAACACATAGTGAAAAATCTTTGGAACAACAACCTAAGCAATATTCGAAATTGACAAAACTTATTCAGGTTATTAAGCATGTAAGGCAAAATCCATATTTAATTAAAAAATTTATTAATGAAACAAAAAATTTTGGATTAAAAAATGCTATCAAAAAAGTAAAAGCCAAATCAGGTATAAAAAGCTCAACAATTCTAACTACTACAAAACCGAAATGCACTTTTCAATATAGCGGAAAAGACTATGATATAAAAGTGAGTGTGATCATCCCAACATACAATCGATCAAAACTTTTACCTAGTTTAATTGAATCTTGGAGAGAGGTAAATAAAGTTACAAGATACAAATATGAAATTATTTTTTCAGATGACGGTTCTGAAGATGGCTCTGTTGAAATTTTAGAAGCTGTAAAAGATTTACCGATTATTGTACTCAAAAACAATCATGGAGGAGCTGCAAAAGCACGAAACAATGCAATTCGAAATGCTAAAGGTGAAAAACTTTATATCATTGGGGATGATATTTTCCCAAATCCTCAGATTATCAATCAGCATTATGAAAAATTAAAAGAGCTTCCTATCTGTAAAGCAGTTTTGGGTGAGATTATTTGGCATAAAGATTTAGAGATTAACACTTTAATGAAACATATCACAGAGCTTGGTTGCGAACAATTTAGCTTTAATGCTTTTCCTCCTTATGGATATATTGATTTTAGACATTTTTATACTAGCAATATTAGTATAGATAGAGAGTTTTTAATGTCTGAAAAAATTATATTTGATGAAAGTTTTTATAAAGTGAACTTTGAAGATATTGAACTTGGATATAGATTGTCAAAGAAAGGTATGGATATTTATTTTTATCCAGATGCAATTGCTGAACATTATCACCCCTACACAAGTGTTGCTGGTTTTTGCCGAAGACAACAAATCGCAGGGGAGATGGCACTTGTATTTAAAAGATTACATCAAAATGAAGTTGAATGGGTTGTTCAAGTTGAGCAAATTTCAACGGAATGGAAAAACTATATCAATCATGTGTCCAAACTTACTTTTCAAAAAGATTTCAAAATACTTGAGCAAATTATTGATTTGTGCCAAAGACTGGAAGATGAAAATTTAATTCAACAATATGATCTCGAAAAAAATGTTTCAAGTATCTATAGAGTACTTTTTAGATTTTTTTATGAAAAAGGTGTCATAGAGAATAGCTACCAGATAGATGATACTATTGTGCAAAAAGTTTTTGCTGTATTCTTTATTCCACAAATTCAAGAATATATTAAAGATATTATACTCATTACACATTTAGAGAGTATAGATTTTAATACTGACTTTGCAGAAAAAAATGATGTAAAAATTATCATAGAAGTAGATAACCATATTTCAGTCGAAAAACTTCACAAAGAGTATGTGGATGTGATGTCTGATATTTTGATCCGAATCAAATCAGATGCCAAAGAATTAGATGATAATTATATTTATAAACCAAAAAGTGGTTTTATGCTTTCCGTAAACAGTATAAAACAAGCTATACTCTTTTTGAAAAATAATTCAGTAGATAGTATTTTGTTCTCTTTTGGATTAGTAGATTTACCATATATTGGAATTTCTAAAGATTTAGAAAACAATATAATATATAAAAATAATGGTATGTCTATAGAAGATTTTAAATCAAAAAGAATTAGTGGAAAAGTTATTAGACTTATTTCAGAAACCTATACGACAAAATTAAACATAAAAGAATTAATCAATCAATCAGTTGACGACTACGGCTATTGGAATAAAAGAAATAGTGGCTATATTGAAGAAGGTATTATCTCATATCAATCTACGCCTTATCAAAAAAATAAAAAAATCGTTTTTGTATTTCCTACTTTTCTTGCTGTGGGTGGAGTGGAGCGAAACACTGCTGAAATTATAGAAGCTTTGAAAAATGAATATGATTTTGTAGTTGTCAACTTTGAAAGATTAAATGAAGTATTAGGTTCATTGCATCGTCAATTTACAAAAACTTGTTTAGGGGTGTATGATTTAACAGAACTTTCACATCACGATGGAATACTTAACTATTTGAAGATATTAAATCAATTCTACAAACCCGATTTGATTTGGATATGTAACGGTTCACCATGGTTAGAGCATAATTTATCAAATATTAGATCAATTTTTAAAAGCTCGGCTATCGTAGATCAACAAGTGTATGATATCAATGAAGGTTGGGTTAGATTATACAAAGAAAAAAATCAAAATTTATTAAGCTTTGATGGCTTTATTGCTATTAACTCAAGAATTAAAAATATTTTTACTAATGATGTCAATATTGATGAAAAAAAAGTAGATTTGATTTATTCGGTAATGTCTGATGAAAAAAGGGATAAAGCATCAAACTATACTAGAAATGAATTATTAAAAAAATATAATTTAAATAGTGATCAAAAATATATCACTTCCATCGGTCGACTTGCATATCAAAAAGCACCACTTGATTTGATTCATTTAATTCAAAAGGTTGTCGATCGCTATGGAGAAGAGTTTAAGTTTATTGTCGTTGGTAGCGGTGAACTATCAACTCAAGTTGACCAATTAATTAAAAAATATAATTTGGAAAGGTACATAGTTAGATTAGATTATGTAGATAACACCTATGAGTTGCATCTTATAGCAGAAGTCATTATTTTTACATCTCTTTATGAAGGTTTATCCATAGCGCTTTTAGAAGCTCTATCTGTAGGAACCCCTGGTATATCAACTGATGTCGGTGATCTGGCTACACTTATTAGGACACAGAAATGATAAGATTTCTACATAATAAGGAAGGATTGATAATATGGTCAACAAAGCTCAGAAATATACACAAGAGTTTAAAAACTCAACAATACAATTAG
>NZ_JSEC01000021.1:0-12962 GCF_000789415.1 Sulfurospirillum sp. MES
AAAAACACCAAATGAGTTTTTTCTGTTCCTCAAAGTGTTCAAAAAGTAAAAAATGTAAAGTTTCATAAACCCTGAGGAAACTTTTTATATAGGAAATTTACGATTTTCTATGTGCGAAAGTTGAGTATATAATTAAAGAATAGGGCATGTCCTTGATAGATATCAAGATTTATACTACAAAATTTTTTTGTGTAAGCTCTGTTATCTTCCTTAAGCCTAACTCCTATACAATTTTAAATGTATTAATCCACTTCAAAAAGGAGAAAGCATGGCAAAAAAATTACTGTCACCCAGAAGGCAGTCACGAAAATGCATGGGTTCAAGGCTCAGAAGACTATCTCAGTTTGCCATCGTTCAGTCGATGCCTATTCTTTTGCATAAGGAAAATTGAACATCGCTTATTTTGGTATCGATGAGTTTCATCAGGTTTAGATTACAGTTTTCAAAACGACATCTTATAAAGCGACATGATGAGAAAAGAGTCTCACTAAAGTTGCAAGAAACAAAGGTACAGTCGTCAAATGAAATTTTCTGCTAATATATCCATTTTATCGGTGATACATAAAGAAGTCATCATTTGAAACTTAGTTTGCGTGCGTAATTTCTCTGTAAAGTTTCATCGCTAATGCGACGGCTTCGCTTTTTTCATGCAGGGAAGCACTTGGAAAAAACGCGGCAAGTCCTTCGGTATGGTTGGTTTCTAAAAACTCGATCATTAGCGCATAACCGATGATAAATCCGTCTTTTTGTTCAAAATTTTCACGAAAGCGCTCTAGCAAAGTCCCTCTTGCATGTGCCCATTTAACGATAAATTTTTTGATACGCTCTTGATGCTTTTGAAGGGAATTTTGAATCTCTAAAATCTCTTTAAACGTGGTAAACGTGTTGATGATATTTAAAAAAAGACTGATGTTCGCCGATTGCATCTGCTCCGAAAAGGAGAGGTTTTTCAGTGCCAACGCGTCGATGATATACGCTTCGATCTCTTCAAGGTCGTTTGATTGTTCGATAAAAAGCTTGAGACTCTCGGCGTTAATGTCGATGTTTTCAAACCCTTGTTTGGAGATGGTCTCCACGTAGTCGTGGATATCTCGTTTAAGCTGGCTAAATTCGTCGTCGGCAATTTCTAAAATGCTCGCAATACGTGAAAACTTTCTACGAAATTCCCGTGGGACGGCGATGTTAGACTTGTACCCGATGTCGTGTTCTATCTCCGCCCATGCGTGCTGCAAAATGGTACGTACCTGAATTTCAAATTTGAGGTCTTTGTAGTTTTGGTACTCCCGAAGCGTGGCCCGCTCGTCGCTGATGGAGCAGATGATGTGGTAAGAGAGATACCCGAAGCGGTCGGGGTCTAGCATTTTCTTTTTGTCGATGGAGTTTTCTTCGTCGATTTTGAACTCTTTGGAGAGAAGTGCTACGATCTTTTCGACGTCGATTTCGAAATAGCTGATGATGCGGCACCCCACGATGTCGGTGATTTCGCTTAGATTTTGGTATTTGTTTTTACCGTCGATTTTTTTGGAAAGGCTGTTTTTTTCTTTGACCCGATTTTCGATAGAGTGGTAGGAAATATGCTCTTGTCTCAGAAGCTCTTTGAGTAAAAGATGCATTTTATCGCTGAAACTTTCATAGTGTTTGAGGTCTTTTTCAAACTCGGAAATGAGGCGGTGTTTGTTGTTTTCCAAAGCGGTTCCTTATTGTCGTATTAAAGCTCTTTGGTATCGGATAATTTGGCTTCGCACACATTGTCTTGGCTAAACGATCCGCACTCTTTGACGTACTCGATGCTCCATTCGAACATTGCTTTGAGCACGGGGCGGAGTTTTTCTCCGACGGGCGTTAAGGAGTAAACGACGCGCGGAGGAATCTCGGCAAAAACGACGCGTTTGATCAATTTTTTTTCTTCCAAATCGCGCAGTTTAACCGTGAGCGTTTTTTGCGTGATGTCGCGCACTTCCTCAAAAAGGTCTTTGTAACGTTTTTCACCTTCGAGTAAATGCCAGATGATTCCCAGTTTCCATTTGTCGTTGAAAATATCTTGGGCAATAGCGACGGAGCAAACGTACTCCTTGCCGTTAACGCGGTACATAGCATTCCTTTGGTAATCGTTTTGTTATCGGAATTATAGCATAGTATAAAATATTTATCCTTACATTACTAAAGTATCGTAAGGATATTTTAAGTGCAAGCTTTTTATACTTTTAGCGTTACATGTCAAAAAAAAGCACAAAGCGTTTGCCGAACAAAATTCGGCGTTAGGGTCATTGAGCAACGCAGAGTCTTGACAAAAATACCCTCAAAAGGAATACCGTGAAAAACGTACTCATCATCAACGGACACCAATACTATCCGCATGTCGCGGAGGGAAAACTGACGCAAATCTTTATCGATACGGCGGAGGACTTTTTAAAAAGCCGAGGCTTTAACGTGAAGCATTCCAAAGCCCAAAGCGACTACGATGTGCTTGAAGAGGTTGAAAAATTTAAGTGGGCGGATTATTTCATCATTCAATATCCGGTCTATTGGATGGGCGTTCCGTGGATGATGAAAAAGTACATCGACGAAGTCTTCTCCGCAGGTGCGAACAACGGCATTTACGCCAATGACGGACGTAGTCGAAGCGATGCGAGCAAGCGTTACGGTAGCGGCGGCTTGATGCAAGGCAAACGCTATATGCTCTCCTTGACGTATAATTGTCCCATCTCTGAGTTTAGCGACAAAGAGGGCTTTTTTGACGGCTTGAGCTTGGATGAAGCCCATATAGCGACACACAAAACATGGCAGTTTTGCGGCGCGACACCGATGAAAACGTTTTCCGTTCACGATATTTTCAAAGGCGATCTTAACATCGAAGCGGAGAAAAAACGACTGATGGAAGTGTTGAGCGAAAATTTTAAAGGATAAATCATGGAAAATGCGATGTTGAGTCTTTTACAAAATCGAAAATCGATCCGCCATTTTACGGGTGAGCGCGTGAGCGAAGAGGATTTGCAAACCATCTTCAAAACCGCACAACGTGCTCCAACCTCTATCAACGGGCAGCAAATTAGCCTTGTTTATACGCGCAACAAAGAGAAGCTTAAAACCATCGCAGAACTTTGCGGCGGACAAACGCACATCGCGGAAGCGGATGTTTTTGTAGGTGTCGTCATCGACTTTAATCGCACGAGTGCTATTGTAGAGAGCGTGGGGCGAAAACACGTCATCGAACAGAGTGCCGAGGGTATTATGGTGGGCGCGATTGATGCGGGCATTATGATAGACCATCTTCAAAGTGCCGCCGGTGCTTTAGGGTATGGCACGACGTGCATCGGAGCGGTGCGCAAAAATTCGCCGGCGTTTACCAAGCTTTTTAACCTTCCTCAAAAAACCTTTTTAGCCTTAGGATGTACCATCGGCGTACCGAGCGAGCGCGCCAAGAGTGCTCCTTTAAAACCGCGCGTCGCTCTCGATACGTTTGCCATGGAAGACGTGTATGAGAGCGACAAAGTCAAAAAAGGCGCATTGGCATACGAGCACACGCTTAAAGCATTTCGCGATAAAACCGGTAGTGGCTCGATGCCGACCTACGCCGAGATCACAACCAATTACTATGCTGATGTTTATTACCGTAGCACGGCAAAAGACCTCGAAGAGCAAGGGTTCGCGTTTAAGGATGAGTAGCTTTACATGTAAAGTTTTGGTACAATAAAATTAAAAGTTTAAAGGAGGCAAGTATGAGTGAGAAAGAGCTGATTTTACAAAAATTATCTGTTTTAAAAGCTCAGCTTGCACCTAATTATCATATAACATCGCTCGCTCTTTTTGGCTCAACAGCGCGAGGTGAAGCAACTCAAAATAGCGATGTCGATGTGCTTGTCGATTTTTCGCAAACACCTGATTTGTTGACGTTTATAGAACTCGAAGAAAAACTCAAAAATGCATTGGGTAAAAATGTTGATCTCGTTCCTAAACGAAAACTCCGAGCCGAACTCTCTCAAAGTATTCTCCAAGAAGCGATTGCGGTATGAAACGCAATTATCTTTTGTATCTGGATGACATTCTTAAAAGCATTCATAAAATAGAAACTTTCACTGATGGCTACGATTTTGAACGCTTCAAAACTGATGATAAAACGGTGAGTGCATGTGTCCGCGAACTTGAAGTCATCGGCGAAGCCACCAAACAAATCCCTGATGAAATAGCCTCAAAATACCTTCAAATCCCTTGGTCACTTATGGCAAAAATGCGCGATAAACTCATTCACTGGTACTTTGAAATCGATGAAGAGATTGTCTGGAAAGTGATTACTGAGCAATTTCCAACACTTAAAATGCAGATAGAAGTAATGAAAAAAGAGTTAGAAGAAGATGAAAGTTTAAAAGTTTAATTCCGACCTTTTTTGTTGTTTTTTGCTATCAACTACTTTTTAGAGCTTAGTGATTACAAAAAAGCTCTTCTGTTTAACTAGCAGTTTGGGTTTAATAAATGTATTATCGAAGGAAAATAATGAATATATCGTATGAAGAAAAAACATTTGAAAATTATTTTAATGCAGAATTGGGTAATTTAAGTTCTGTCTATTTCCCTCTTGGTCAGACACAAGAAGGAGTCATAGGTGCAGATTCTGTAGCATATTCAAAAAATAGGCACCTATGGCAGATGTTCGGTTATCCTTGGTTTTGGTTTCAGCCACCTTACAGAGGTAGAGATTTACAGGATATTGCACAGGAAATGGAGCATCACACACAAGCAAGTATTCACAATATACCAAAAATAAAAACCAATTTATTATTTCAGTACAAAAGTTCTGAATATTTGATATCACCTTTGAGTGGACAATGGAGTCATTGGAAGCAACCCTATTTTAGATATAAAATATATCCAAAACAGCAAAAATTACTTGAGCATCTTGAAAGTCAGTTTGGACAACAAGCATTGGTTTTATATGCTGCCCCTGCTATTCAAAATGTGGAAGAATTAGTAGAAGCAAGTATAAAAAAACAGATAATTGAAAAAACAAACTTTCAAAAAGTGTCAAACTTGTCAGGGCATCATAAAAATACATTTATTCAAGCGGGAACAATCTCAAAAGCATTTAGTCAACCAGAAGAAATTGAAAATGTTGATTTGCTAAAAACTTTAAACAATATAGATGGTCAAGATTTTAGTTTTGACAAATTAACTTCATTCACATCAATAGTCAATAAAGTTATGAGAGAAAGCAATGAGTATAATCATTCATTTAATTTATTGATGGAGCAGTATTCAAATCTTCAAGAATATAGAACTTTTTATGGATTAATGCAAATGAAAGTTTTTAAAGAATTAACTGGTATTCAGTGGTCAATGAGTTTTGAATATTAAGAAAAATATTTATTTTTTTTGTTGATAAATCAAAGACTATTTTAAAGCATTATCCGCTAAAGTCGGCATACCTTATCAAACACTGATTAATTCATTTTTGATGGATTGTGCGATGAGGCATGTTGAACCTAAAATTCAGTGGTGATATTTTTTACATGTAAAAAATATCACTCAAAAAACCATCACGGTATGAGATGTAAACCGTTATACATCTCATATTTTTTCCGCTAAAATGCCTCTCCAAAAATCTTTACATGTAAACCTTAGGAAAGCAAAAAATATGAACCCTCTTATTCCCATTTTAGTTCAAAAAACAGGCATTGCCAAAGAAAATATTATCAACATTTTAAAGCTCTTAGATGAGGGCTCGACCATCCCCTTCATCGCACGGTATCGCAAGGAGATGACGGGTGGCGCGAGCGATGAACAGCTGAGAGAGTTTGATAGCATTTATGCTTATGCGAAAAAATTGCATGATCGTAAAGAGGAGATTTTACGGCTGATTGCTGAAAAGGTCGTGCTTAGCGATGAGGTGAAAAAAGCGGTTGAAAAGGCGCAAACACTTCAAGAGTTGGAAGACATTTACAGACCGTACAAAGAGAAGAAAAACACACGAGCGGCGGTAGCGATTGCGGCTGGGCTTACGCCATTGGCGGATGTTTTGGAGCGCGCAGAATTAGAATTAGAGGCGTTTGAAAAAAAAGCGCAGAGTTTTGTGAATGAGAAGATTGGAAGTGTTAAAGAGGCGATTGCAGGGGCGCAAGACATCGTGGCGGAGCGGTACAGTGATGATGCGAAAGAGAGGGAGTATTGGCGGGCACAGTTACATGAGCACGCCTCGTTTGAGATCAAAGCGACTAAAACGCTTAAACCCGATGGACTCTATGCTAAATTGGCGGGCAAAAGTGAACGCATCGCGTCCATTCCCTCTCACCGCTACCTTGCGATGATGCGAGGTGTGAGCGAAAAAGAGTTACATGTAAAGATACTGTACGAGATGGAGCGAGTGGAAAGTGCCATTACGCGTTACCGCATTCCACGCAACGCTAAAAGTTCTAAAAGCTACTTGCTAGAGGCTTATTTGGATGGGTTTAAAAGGCTTCTCTTTCCCTCATTAGAGCGCGAGATTCACGCCATTGTGAAAGAAAAAGCTGATACTGGGGCGATTGCCACCTTTGGTAAAAATCTCTCTCAACTTCTCAACACACCGCCCGTCACCAGACGCGTCATCTTAGGCGTTGACCCAGCGTACCGTACTGGGTGTAAACTTGCGGTTGTCGATGAACATGGTACATACATGACGCACGCCGTGATTTACCCGACACCGCCGCAAAGCGACTATGAGAAGTCTGCTAAAGTCATTAAAGAGTTTACGCAAAAGTACCACATCACCGCCGTGGCGATTGGCAATGGCACGGGTTCGCGCGAAAGCCAAGAATTTTTTGCACGCCTGAACCGTGAAGAGGGGTTGAATCTTGCCTATACCGTGGTTTCGGAAGCAGGCGCTTCCATCTACTCCGCGTCGAAAATCGCCACCGAAGAGTACCCGAACCTTGACGTGACGATTCGCGGAGCCATCTCCATCGCGCAACGTCTGCGTGACCCGATGGCAGCGTTGGTGAAGATCGATCCAAAGTCGCTAGGAATTGGTCAATACCAACACGATGTGGATCAAAAACAGTTGGAGAAAAAACTGAGTGAAGTCATTGAAGATTTGGTCAATCGCATCGGGGTTGACCCGAACAGTGCTTCCATCTCTCTGCTTTCCTATGTGGCGGGTGTTGGCGCAAAACTTGCCAAAGCGATTGTTGAGCATCGTGAAAGTAAAGGGGCGTTTACATGTAAGGCTGAACTTTTACATGTAAAAGGTTTGGGAGCCAAAGCGTATGAGCAATGTGCAGGATTTTTCCGCATTCGTGAGGGTAAAAGTGTGCTCGACAACACGGGCGTTCACCCTGAGAGTTATGCGATTGCGCAGAAGCTTTTGGCACGTGCTGATTTGGCAACACTTTCCAAAGAGCAGATCGTTGCGTTAGCGCATGAAAACGGTGTTGGCGAGGCGACGCTTCAAGACATCATCGCCGAGCTTTTAAAACCGGGATTTGACCCCAGAGAGAGTTTGCCGCCGATTGCCTTTCGCTCCGACTTAACGGACATTAGCGAACTTAGTGAGGGTTCCATCGTCTCGGGCGTGGTGCGCAATATCGCCGATTTTGGAGCATTTGTGGACATTGGGCTGAAAAATGATGGGTTGATTCACATCTCACAAATGAGCGATAAACGCATCGCCCATCCGTTGGAAGTTTTAAGTATCAACCAACAGTTAAGCCGTATTCGCGTTATCGAAGTGGACAAAGAAAAAAGTAAAGTAAGCCTCAGTCTTAAAGAATGTTGACATAATCTTCGATATGCGCGATGCAGGCTTCGCCCATCGCTAAAATACTCTCTTTTGAGTTACCGCCGACGTGGGGCAGGCACATAAGGTTAGGCAGGTCGATCAGCTCCCAATCGGAAGTCGGTTCTTCCAAAAATGCTTCCAAGCCGGCTCCGGCGATTTGTCCTGTTTTTAAAGCGACTTTGAGTGCTTCCTCATCGATGATGCCTCCGCGCGCCGTGTTGATAATGCAGCTTGTCGGCTTCATCGCCTCAAATTCGGCCGTGGAAAAAAGGTTTCGGCTCTCGTCGGTTAAGGGCAGATGAATCGAAACAATGTCCGCTTCACGTAAAATTTGAGCTTTGCTCGCAAACGTAATACCGTAACGCTTTGCTTCGTCTTCATCGTGCGTTCGGTTGTAAACGAGAATCGTACATGAAAAAGGTTTGAGCAGTTCGATGACACGCTTGGCGATATTTCCGAAGCCGAAAAGTCCGATCGTTTTGCCGCTGAGTTCCATGCCGCCGTTTACTTTCCACGTATGCTTTTTAAGCAGCGTCGAGGCGATGTAGGTGTTGCGTATTAACGCCAACATAAAGTACAAGGTGATCTCGGCGACCGAATTGCGATTTGTTCCGCCCGTCCAACCGAGTTTGACGCCGTATTGTTGCATCGCTTCGAGGTCCAAATTGTCCAGCCCGACACCGTATCGCGAGAGCATTTTAAGCGCGGGACACGCCCTCAAAACTTCCGCGTCGATCTCTTCTCTTCCGACGATAGCAACTTCAATGCCGTCTAAAAATGCGATGAGATCGGCTTTGGTTTTAAGAGTGTTGTCGGCATTATGTTTGACGTTTCCAAATCGTTCACGCATCTGCTCCATTAATTCGGGCGATCGCGAAAACAAAGGCGAGATAACGGCGATTTGCATACGAGTCCTTTTACGGGGAATTTAAACGAAGTATAACACGCTTTTTTACTCTCAATGATTTAAATTTTATTAACGTATAAAAGATATAATGAAATAATAATTATTAATAAGGACAAATCATGACGATTAAAAAATGGCTTTTTGCGATGCTGATACCCGTGTCGCTTTTTGCGGACGTTTTGCAGGAAAACGGTATCTTCCCAAACGTAAAACTTAAAGATCAGTTTGAAAAAGAGGTCGTAATTAATGCCCAAACCAAGCAGATTATTATCGCGTTTACCAAAGCGCAAGGCGAAACGATGAAGGCTTTTTTAGAAACAAATCCAAACTATTTAAACGACAATAACGCACTTTACATGATGGATGCTACGGAAGTTCCGAGTGTGATTATGAGCATGTTTATGATGCCGAAGTTTAAAAAGTACGGCTATTCGGTAGGGTTGGTCGAGGATAAGCAAACGGCACAAACGCTTCCGAAACAAAACGATAAACTTACCGTTTTATCGTTGGATAACCTTCGTATAACGCAAATCGACTTTAAAGAAGCTCTTTAAACAGAGGGGATCATTTTCCCTCTTGCTCTTTTAACAGGCGATTTTCTTCATCGCTAAAGATACGCGAACGCGTGATAAATTGATACCCTTCGTCGATTTCAAGCGAAAACGAGTTCCCAAAAGCACTCTTTTCTTCCTTTACGTCCAAAATAATCTGCGAGTAACGAAAATACTCAAACTGATCCGGATCGATAAAAAAATCGCAACCGCCCACCGTACCCAATTTGACGTTACGGGAAGGAACGTGAAAATCTTTTTTTTCGTAACACATCGGCGCGGTGCCGTCGCAACAGCCGCCGCTTTGGTTGAAAACCAGCTCACCGTATTCGTTTTTGAGCATTTCGATAACTTTGAGCGCTTCGGAGGTTGCGCTCAGACGATGAATCGTCATAAAGGACTCCTTGAAAAAAAGCATGGGCAAAAGCCCATGCATAAAGTGATTTAAAAAAATCCGAGTTTATTTTTGTTGTATGACGTCAAAATATTTTTCGTATGGCGATACGCATTGAGCATCATCATATGCGTTTCACGACCGATACCTGATTTTTTGTAGCCGCCGAAAGAGGCATGAGACGGATAGAGATGGTAGCAGTTGACCCATACGCGTCCGGCTTCGATGCCGCGTGACATTTTGTGGAGTTGATGTGCATCTCTAGACCAAACACCCGAACCTAAACCGTAAATGGTATCATTCGCGATGGCAAGCGCTTCATCCTCGTCTTTAAAGGTTGTGACACATAAAACAGGCCCAAAAATTTCTTCTTGGAAAATGCGCATTTTATTGTGACCTTTGAAGATCGTCGGTTTGATGTAGTTGCCTTTCGGGAATGTTTTGTTCTCGTACGCTTCACCGCCGATAAGGCACTGCGCTCCCTCTTCTTTACCGATGCGGATATAATCTAAGATTTTCTCTTTTTGATTGACGGAGGCTTGCGCACCCATTTTCGTAGTCGGATCGAGCGGGTTTTCCTGCGTGATGGCTTTAACGCGCTCTAAAACGCGTTTCATAAACGGTTCGTAGATAGACTCTTGAATCAATGCGCGAGACGGGCATGTGCAAACTTCGCCGCTGTTAAAGGCAAAGAGTACGAGACCTTCGATTGCTTTGTCGAAAAATTCGTCGTCTTTTTCCATAATGGATTCAAAGAAGATATTGGGGGATTTCCCGCCGAGTTCCAAGGTTGAGGGGATGATATTTTCGGTAGCGTACTGCATGATGAGCTGACCGGTCGTCGTCTCGCCCGTAAAACCGACTTTTTTAATATCCGGATGCGTGGAGAGGTGTTTACCGATTTTCCCGCCCGCACCGTTAATGACGTTGACGACGCCTTTGGGTAATACGTCTTGAATGGTTTCCATTAAAAGCAAGATAGACATCGGCGTCGCACTTGCCGGTTTGATCACGACGCAGTTTCCTGCGGCAATGGCGGGAGCGATTTTCCATGCCGCCATCAAAAGCGGAAAGTTCCATGGAATAATTTGTGCAACGACACCGAGAGGCTCGTGGATTTCTTGAGAGATCGTATTTTCGTCAAGGTCGGCAACCGATCCTGCTTCGCTGCGTATGACGGAAGCAAAATAGCGAAAATGATCGACGACAAGCGGGATATCGGCCGCGAGGGTTTCGCGTACGGCTTTACCGTTGTCTAGCGTTTCGGAGATAGCGAGAAATTCTAAATTTGCTTCGATTTTGTCGGCAATTTTATTGAGCATATCGCTTCGTTGAACGACCGACATGTGTTTAAAAGATTCAAATGCTTTTTTAGCCGCCGCAACCGCCATATCGACGTCTGCCGTGGAAGAGCGCGGTATCTTGGTAAGAAGTTCACCGTCAACCGGAGAAAGATTGTCAAAATACTCGCCGCTTAAGGGTGGAACCCATTCGCCGCCGATAAAATTTTCATAACGAGGCTTATACGTTGGTTTTGAATATGCCATTTTTGCACCTTTCTAATTAAAGTAAAAGATAAAAATATCTTTAGAAAAAACTCTAGTGCAGATCTCTTTAATCGCCCATTAAAAATTATATTAATTTGTAGATAACGTTTTTGCTTTATGTGACGTTTGCTTTTTATTTACAAACGATTAAGAGGTCGTTTATGCTATTGTCCTATACTTTCACCACCAAGACACCTCCTTTTTAAAAATCACTCAACCTTTTTTCCTTGAACGCTCGAATTTGCCCGATTCGAGCGTTTTATTTCATTTTGAAATAGTTCCCAGCTCTTTTTTTCGTTTAGCCTATAATCCTTTTGAATGTTTAAAGACAAGGACGGCGCGTGATTATTCATTTGGATTTGGATTGTTTTTTTGTTTCGGCGGAGCGTACCCGTACCCCTTTTTTGAAAAATAAACCCGTAGTAGTGTGTAAAAGTAGTGATACGAAGATTTTTTCGCGTGAAGACACCGAATGCGTTATGACCGAATCGGTCGGTGGATTTAACGGGCTTTTTCAACATAAAAAAGCGTTTAACGGCTTTGATAAAACGGCATGGAAAAAAGAATTTATCAATGAAGAAGGACATATACACGGTATCGTCATCGCAAAAAGCTACGAAGCCAAAGCCTACGGAATTAAAACGGGAACGCCTTTGCGCGACGCTTTGGCGATGTGTCCGAACGTGCTTGTCGTTTCGAGCGACCATCTTTTCTATCAACTCCTTTCCACGCAATTAAAAGCGTTTTTAAAGACGAAAATTCCGGTCTTGGAACAGTACAGTATCGATGAATTTTGGGGAGATTTACACGGTTGGGTGTGTGAAGAAAAAACGTATGATTTTATTCATACGTTACGACAAGAAATAATGGATACGTTTGATTTACCCGTCTCTATAGGTGCTTCGACGTCCAAGTGGATTGCCAAACTTGCGACCGATTTTGCAAAACCTTTTGGTCTCAAAATTGTTCCCAAAGAGCAGATCGTCGCTTTCGTATCGCCTCAGCCGATCGAAAATTTTCCGGGTATCGGGAAAGTCTTATCTCAAAAATTGCATGAATACCGTATTGAAACTTTAGGCGATTTGATTGCGTATCGTCGGCTGGTCAGCGGTTGGGGAAGAATGGGAAAAGAGTTGTACGCTAAAGTGGTCGGAGAAGACAACGAACACGTTTGTACCGATCGTGCGAGAAGTTCCATCGGCATCGCACGCAATTTTGCACCGATTAAAGATCGAGAAGAACTCAAACGGCGTATGATTATTTTGGCGCGCCATCTTTCGCATACGATGATGAAGCTAAGCCTTCACCCTACAACCTATTTTTTCAAGATTCGTTATGAAAACGGAGTCAAATCTCAAGGTTCGCTGAGCGTCGATCGTGCTTTTAGCGAGTCTTTTTATCGTAACTTGGCGATAGACTTTCTCGTCAAGCTCGATTCCCTACCCAATGAACGCGTCCATCATCTCGCACTCTATGCTTCCAACTTCGTATCGCGTTCACATGTCAAAACATTTTCGCTTTTGTCGTCCGAGGAAGATAGCAAAGCAAAACGTTTAAGTGAAAAACTGACGCAATTGCGTGACAAATACGGCGTCGATATTGTCAGAGCGGGCATTGAAAAATTATGATTTAGCGACGTAAAGCTTGTAGGCACGCTTCAAACGTTGATGCGATAATTTTATGGGCAAACTGATCTGGCTACACTTATTAGGACACAGAAATGATAAGATTTCTACATAATAAGGAAGGATTGATAATATGGTCAACAAAGCTCAGAAATATACACAAGAGTTTAAAAACTCAACAATACAATTAG
>NZ_JSEC01000022.1:0-10620 GCF_000789415.1 Sulfurospirillum sp. MES
GTGCTTGGAATTTTTGCACGTAGGCTGCGGTTAAAGTTGTGTTGGGAAGGTCGGTATTGACGATGCTTGCACCCTCAAATGCCTCTTTCACGATACGATTTCCTAAAGAGGCGATAAGTGGGGTATTGAGGAACATGCGTCCGACTTGAACAGTAGTTTTGCCTGCACTGTACGCTAAATACGCTTCGGAGAGTTGCGCACCCGAGCCGTACTCATCCCAACCAAACTGTGTTTTCGCATTGGAACTTGCAAACGGCGCACTGTTGGCTTGACCTGTTAAACCGAGGCTAAAGCCGTTGAAGGAGCCTGTCGTATACCCAAGAACAACGCCCGTATTGAAAATAGATTCACCCGAAATAGCAGGATTGCGGTCACGATCCCAGTAAAATGCTTTGAGTTCACCGCTTACTTTGCCTTCTTTGAACGCATCTGCCAACGTATCGGCACCAAAAGCACAGGTGCCAAGTCCCGCTACACACAAAGCTGCTAAGCTAAGATTTGCCAATTTCATATGTTTCTCCTTCGTAGTGAAATACTTTACATGTAAAGTATTGATGACGTTAATTTATGCCAAAAAAGATGCGCCGCCTATAAGGTGCAACGCTTCTGGGCAGATGCATAAACCCATCTGCCTAAATCTTTAATATGCCCGTTGTATTAAGAGTTAATGTGAAGCTTCAAGAAAATTTTAAATAAAAAAAAGAGCAAAAAAATCGAAGAGGATCAGCAAAATAGTGACGAAAAAACAAAGAAGAAATAAAAGAGAAGATAGCTATCAAAAAAGAGGCGGCTTACGCCGCTCTCTTCCAAATAGAAACTTTCCACAGGTACGCTATGAGGGTAAAAATAGCCATAAATCCGATGAGCTTCACGCCTAAACTCTCGCGCTCCGCTTTTTTGCGATCTCCCACTTTTTCGATGTAAGCGATCACTTGTTCTTGAGACGCTTCAGAGAGTCCCACGCGAGGCATCGCAATGCCCTCGACCATCTTCAGCGGTTCGTTGATAAATGTACTCAGATACTCCGCTTTTTTAGAGCGAATCATCATCGAAAGGTCGGGTGCTTCGGCTCCTAGATAATTTTTCATCGACGTACTCGGCGTTTGCGCTTTCAACGCGTCGTATTTCATACTATGGCATCTGCCGCACGCTTCTTCAAACACCCCTTTATCGGAAGGTTTTGTCGCAACGATGTTTTGAAGATACGCCACCACGTCGGCAATCTCTTGATCGCTGAAAAAGCCGTAGCTTGGCATAGCATAGGGCTTGGCATCGTTGAATTTGTGCGAAAGCTTGGTCGCACGCACGGGGTCTTTTAAAAATCCAGCAAGGTAGTTTTTATCGTAAATCACGCCCGCATGACTCAGATCGGGTGGGACAACACCGTAGCTACTTGCCGCATCTTCATGGCTCATCGGTGCTTCCAACCCTAGACTTTTAATGCCGTGACACGCGATGCAATTTGCCTCGACGAGCAATTTGCCGTTGTCCGCATTGCCGTTGACATGTAAAGGCTCCATCTCTTTAAAACCAAAATCGGCGGGGGCAACATGCGGGTGCATTTGCGAATGGGCATACGGTTCAACGCCCCAGTACGTCACGGCGGTAAAGAAGACCACAATGGCTAAAATCTTCACTTCTCTCATGCCTTCTCTCCTTTTTTCGCTTCGTATTTCGTGATAATCGGCAGGACGATAAAAAGCCCTAAGAAAAGCACCGCGGCAAAAAAGCCGACCCATGCGTTCACGCCCGTCGGCGGCAATTTACCGTAAACGGTGAGGACGATCATATCGACGACCAGCAACCAAAACCACACGAAAAACGCAGGGCGTTTGTGTGCCGGAGCCGTATTCATCGTATTGCGATCCAAAAACGGCAGTAAAAAAAACACCGTATTGGCAAACACAAACGCGATCAAGCCGATGTCCATCGCCGCCATGCCGCCGATGTCAAAGAAAAAGCCTCGAAGCACTTCGTAGTTCCACAAAAAATACCATTCCGGATAGATGTGTGCCGGAGTCTTCATCGAATTGGCGGGTTCAAAGTTGATCGGATCCATCGCAAAATCGAAGTGATAACAGACCAAAAAGAAGAAAAACGTCATAAAAAAACCGACGACGAAAAAGTCTTTGGATAAAAACACGGGCCAAAACGGTACGACGTTAGACTCTTTAACGCGCCCTTCTTTGTATGTTTTCGCTTCCGCTTCAAAATCGAGCTCTACGGAATCTTGGTTGTTGACATGCGGAAAGCGAAGCGTGTAAAAATGCACCGCGATGACCGCTAAGATCACCAGCGGTAACAAAACGACATGTAACATAAAAAAGCGCGTCAATGTTGCATCGGCAACGACGTAATCGCCGCGTATCCAGATCACGACCGCATCGCCGATCACGGGAATACCGCTGAAAAGATTGGTAATGACTTGCGCCGCCCAGTAGCTCATCTGTCCCCACGGAAGCATATAGCCGCTAAACGCTTCGGCGGAAAACGCCACAAAAAGTACCATACCCGTCAACCAAATCATCTCGCGCCCTTTTTTATACGAGCCGTAGTAAATACCCGTAAAAAGGTGAATGTAGATGATCAAAAACGTCGCCGACGCCGCAACGCCGTGCATATGTCGCCACAACCAACCGTACTCGACTTCTTGCATAATGGTATAGTTCACGCTATCAAACGCTAAAGCAACGTCCGGTTTATAATACATCAGTAACAAAAGTCCCGTCACCAACAATACCGCAAACAAAGCAATCAAAACCACGCCCATTGCCCAGAGGAAGTTAATATTTTTAGGAATCCAGTACTCAGTCATCAGTACTTTGGCCAATACTTTTACTGCCAAACGCTGATCAAGCCAATCAATCACGCCCGTGGCTTTTTTTATTTCTGCCATGCCCGTCTCCTTACGCTTTTTTCACAAGTTTGAGGTACTCAGGACCTTCTTCGCCCAAGACCAGTTTTTCACCATCAATTTTAAACGGTGGGATATCCATGGGGCGTGGTGGTGGTCCAAAGGTATTAACACCGCTTGCATCAAACTCACCTCCATGACAGGCGCATTTAAACTGAGCACTTTTAGGTGTCCATGTCGGAATACACCCTAAGTGGGTACACAAGCCAATGATGACGGTGTAATCTTTATTGCCCGCTACCACATCACGACTGGCATTTTTTTTCATCTCTGCCGTTTTCTTCAAAATGAAGATGGGTTTACCTCTCCATTGAAGTGTTTGCAACTCTCCCTCACTCATTGGTGAGAGATCTACGGTAATAAATCCAGCAGATTGTACACTGGGAAGTGGATCCCATGTCTTTTTCATGGCACCCAGAGCAATCACGCCCCCAACTGCCGCAAAACCGCCGAATGCCATGCCTAGAAAGTCTCGTCTACTCTTCTCAACAGCCATCCTTTTTCCTTTCGTTTAGTATGCATTAATTTTATTGCAGTAATGATTGAGATTCTATGATATAGATCATTATTGGGTTTGTTGTTTTAGAGTAAGTCTATTTGCTATAGTGAAAATTTACTATCTCTATTCACCTCTATTTTATGTAATTTTTTACATGTGAAGAACTAAATTCTTCACATGTAAAACCGCGGGAAATAGCCCCAGCGGTTATTTGCCTAATCCTATAACATACTCCGAAACTGCCTTGATCTCTTCATCTGTATAGCTTCCAATCTGACCTATCATTAAAGCTTTCATGGGGCCTCCATAACTTCCATCTTGGTAGCCTTTAAGAGCTGCGATATTATCTTCTAGGCTCATATTAGCGATGATTTTACTCTTTCCAAGCGCCATTTTTTCAGCGTTTGCCCCATGGCAAGCCACACATTTTTTATACAAAGCTGCTCCATCTGCAGCAACACTATAACTAGCTAGCGCCACCAATGCGACTAAAACTAAAGCTTTCATTTTCACTCCTTTTAAATGTTGTTAGAAATCTATTTTGAATTATTATGATTTTCTGACACAGGTCATAATAATCTCTGTGGTCTCATTGTAGGTTTGTTTCAACTTTTCTCTTTAACTGGACTAATCTTCTTAAGATACTCCAAATCAACCTCGATAAACCTGGCCAACAAATCTGTTAAACCTATGTAGAAGGTGGCTATGTCGCGCTTGCGCACCTCATTTCGTAGATGTGGCATCCAAGGTGCCAGATGACGCTCTAAAAAATCGCGTTGTGCCATAATGTACGGGGTTTTATCAATCCCATCCTGGGATTGCTTCAATGCTAGGAATTGCATGAATTCCAGCTCGGCTGTAATCCGGTCTTCTAACTCATGAATCTCTTTTTTGACCTCCAAACCAAAATTTCCATAGAAGTCTTTGAGTTCCAGTAACAGGTCCGGTTTGCCACCTTTTTTTACATAATCCCCCTCATAAAGTGAGACACTACGCTTTGGAAGATCAGTTTCAAACGCAGTCAAATAAAGTGCTTCGAACTCCTCGTAATTCACCGTCATCTTGAGTTCTGGGGCAAGCGTCATCTCAAAGGCCTCCATAATCTCAGGTGCTGCTTTGCCTATTGCCACACTAAGCTCCCTAACAAAACTCCCATTATTCCAGAATTCATACAATGCCGTATCTGGATATGTAAATCCAAGCGCCAACATTCCATATAAACTTGCTCGCCCTTCTTGTTGTTCACTAAATGAATCGTTCATCGTTCTTTCTCCTGATTATTTGCTTCTGCGTATTGTTGCTGTGGAAATTAAGGTTGGGGTCAACAACGACCCCAACCTTATGATCACCCACTAAGTCAATGGAGAAATCATCATTGAATCACTAAACTCACCAATCATGATGTCCATAAGCTCTGATTTTTTGCCAGCAATCTTCTTTGCACGCTCAGCCTTCAGCACCGCAAGCACGCCACCGACCTTAGACCCGAATAAACCTTGCAGTACACCTATTGGCATTTTCTGCGTCTCCATCATATTGCCTTTTTCATCTTGCATAGCCGGTCCTACAAATGGTGGAATGTAGAGCACATTAGGCTCGGTTCCAAATTCTGGATGTAATGGCATAGCCACCTTCCAAAGCTTGGCAAGCTTATATACGGAACTGTTGACATCATCAATGAAGCCAACATGCATTGCGCGACCTACGCACTGCGCAACACAAGCTGTAGCGACCCCTTTTTCGATTCTAGGGAAGCAGCCAATGCATTTATTCGACTGATGGTCAGTTTCATTGAAGTAGATCTTGCCGTACGGACAGGCCTTGACGCACTCCTTCACACCCACACATTTTTCTAGATTGATAACCTTCAATCCATCCTCAGCACGCACATAAATGGAGTCAGTTGGACAAGCCTCCACACACGCTGGATTCGTGCAGTGATTACACATGCGTGGCAAATATGCGAATATATTGTTCGGGTATTCACCGACACCTTGATCCTCATCCCAGTTCGGCGCCCAGCGTGGTTCAGGGCTTGGCTTTACAGAACCTTTTTTGCCCTCAAACAGGCGAGCTGCAAAGTCGTACTTAAACGGTACGCCGTATTCATCCAAGGTTGGATAATGACCGTCCGTCTGAAGCATGCCGTTTTTGTATCCACCACCCTTGCTCTGCCAGTTTTTTGGATAACCCAAACCTGGAGTGGTTTCTACATTACGCCAGTACATAAACTCCTGTCCTGGAGCTGTCGACCACAATTTCTTGCAAGCCACGGTACAAGTTTGACAGCCGATACATTTGTTGAGATCAACAATGAAAGTCAACTGACGCTTTGGGGTTGTTATCATCTTCTTAGACATGACTTATATCCTTCTCATTTTGGGTAGCTGCTGCTGTTAACCCAGCGGTAACAGAACCTGTATAGCGACGTATCTCGACGCGCGTATCGCGCTGAACACCACCCGGTCCGTAGTAATTAGCCCTGAACTTAAGGTGTGCATAGTTGCCGACTAGGGATGTCGGATTTATGCGTATAGGCAATGGGTTCTGTGAATTTTCCCCTCCGAATTTACCCATGTAGAGTTCAGGTTCGTGATGCATACTTACCATGCCTGCCTGCATCCCATTGCGAATCTTGCACCGCACCATCGTCTTGCCATGATCATTCCAGACCTCTATCCAGTCGTTGTCCTTAATTCCACGAGCCTTTGCGTCCACCGGTGAAATCTCGCACATAGGACCTCCTCGCTGCAGACGCAACATCAAAATATTGTCCTTCCAATTGGATTGAACACTGTAACGATTGTGTGGCGTGCAGAAGCGTAATGGATACTGATCCGCATTAACAGGAGTCTTGTATACAGGAAATTCAACACCCAAATCGAAAAATGTCGGGTGATCTATGTAAAACTGTTCGCGTCCAGTCAATGTTGGCCACGGCTTCTTCTTCTGAATGAAGTGTTGAAGTGGCGTATATGGAACACCTTCTTTCATAGGTGAAGTCCAGTTGCTCTTGAAGCGCTGTGGTCCTTCCTTACGAATCATCTCCAAGGTTATACCCTGTGTCTGAGGTGCATTGTCCAAAATAAATTGACAAGCCTGTTCATCGGTCGCAAGCTTTCCACCGTCAATCTGTAAATCATAGAGCTTAGTTAGGTCTCGCGCTATATTGAACTTCTCATCAAAATACTTTGTAAATCCTTTTTTCTCTGCGACTTCACCCACTTTCTTGGATAGCAGAGCAAAAATCTCCCAGTCTGTTTTTGATTCCCACATAGGTGCTATAGCTGGCTCTGTCATGTGTATAAAGGTGTGCTCCTCGTTCATACTGAGGTCGGTCTTTTCATACCAATGTGCACTTGGCAATACCACATCTGAATATAGTGCCGTGCTATCCATACGGATATTCAAGTTCACCGTCAAATTCAGTTTTGGCCACAAGTTGCGTAATACATAATCAAGACCCTTGGCATTATTCAACCAATTGCTTCGATAGCAGATAAAGACCTTGGGGTCACGCCCATTCTCCGGGAAAAGTGGCATCTGTCCGCTTTTCAATGATTCACGGAGATATTTCGCGGTATCAATGTTTTCATTCTCCATCGCATCATAGACATTACCATGGTAGTAGGTCCAGATGGTAGTTTGACAGAAGCGATGCTTATCACCGAGAGGGAAGGAGAGCTTACCAACGCCCGGCAAGGGAGTAGGCTTCCACTGACCAACATAGTGATTGACACCTGTTCCGTTGTAACCTTCGTTGCCGGTCATTGCACACAACAAGAGGAATGTGCGCATAATAGTGTCACTCCAATACCAGTGGTTTGTACCAGCGCCCATGATGATCATTGATGGCTTGTTCATGGCAAAATCACGCGCCATTTGTATGATAACGCTAGGCGCCACACCAGTGATCTTCGAAACTTTTTCCGGAGTGTACTCATTTAGCTTGGGCTTGTAAGCCTCAAATACCGGCTGAACTTTTACCGTCCCACCGTCTACAAGCTTAACATTAAATGTACCTTCAAGGGCAGGATCTAGATCACCCAGCTCAAGATAGCCATCTGGAAAAGTAAGCGTATTTCGACCCATGAAACCTGGTTGGATTTTGGCTTTCGTCTCTGGCTCTTCGCCCCAGCTACCTTTCATTAATGCCGGCTTCTTAGTCTTGGTGTCCCAAGTATAGAATTTATCCTTTGAGCCGCCTTTCACCATATCGGCCTCACGCAGATACATCTTGGTGTCAGTGCGAATCAGAAACGGAAGATCTGTCTGTTCTTTCAGATTATGCTCTTCGTAGAGTTTTTCTTTGACAATCACATTTACCATGCCCAAAGCCAAGGCAGCATCAGTTCCCGGCTTTATTGGAACAAACACGTCTGCTTTGGTGGCAGTGGCATTGAAATCGGGGGAGATGACATACATCTTGCTACCGTTCAGTACTGCTTCTTGAAGGAAGTGTGCATCGGGAATACGGGTCTGAGCACTGTTAGCACCCCACATCAGGATTGTTCGGCCGTTATACCAATCAGCGGTTTCGCATGTATCTCCTTGCAGGCCCTGAGTCTGTGTCTGACCGGTAGGATGGTCGGCGTACCAGTCAAAAAAGGTGTGCGTATGCCCCCCGATAAATGAGGCAAAACGATGCCCAGCTGCGAAAGAGACTGGGGAAACTGCCGGTACTGGAGTGTATACGCTGATGCAGTCGGAAGCGTCATTTTTAAGCGTATCGACAATTCCATTTGCGACATACTCAAGCGCCTCATCCCAAGAAACTCGACGCCACTTACCTTCGCCCCGTTCCCCTACACGGATTAGCGGATACTTGATGCGGTGAGGGCTATAAATATAGTCAGAAGCACACTCACCCTTATTGCAACCACGTGGATTATATTCGGGGATTCCGTTTAGCTTTGGAGTATCCTTGGATTGCTCTTCACGCATCACCACACCATTTTTGGTGTAGACAAAATGTGGGCAAGAACCTGTACAGTTGACCAAGTGTGTTCCGCGGGTTTTTTTGTCCCAGGACCACTGCTCACGATGGAAATCTTCCCATCCCGTATATTCATGCTGGATCATTGGATCCTTGGTTTGCGCCAGCGTGCTTGTCACTATGGATCCATTTGCAAGCATCACAAGGGATACTTGCCCCATAGTTTTCAAAAAATCGCGACGTGTTGAACTAAATTTGTTCATAGTGAACTCCTTAATTTAGTATAATAACAATTGAATTTATCTTCTTTAATCATAATACTTTCCCATCTGCAAGACTAATTCTAAATTTCTTTGTATTTAAGCCATATATTACTTTTAGTAGCAACTATTCTACAGATAAAACAAAAAATTATCCTCTTTTAGGCTCTAAAGCAATTACAGTAAAATGACCATGAACACATCAAATTAATCAGTGATTATTAATCCCTCAGCATTCTGAAAAGAAACTATATTTATTTTTAATTTTAAAAAAAGTAGCCGCCCCATAAAGTTAGGATTTGATCCTGCGGAGCGACTAATTTACTTTGAACTCGCTATTTGGAAAGAGCTTTAAAGACATCGGCAACAGGCATAATTGATCCCATAATGGTAGGTTTACCATAACGAACATTGTAGAGATTCTCTGATACGGAAAACAACTTGATGTTGAGATCATTGAAGGCTTTCAAATCATTGGTTTCGAAGTAGGTAATCCAGTCAGCGTCATCAATCCCAGTGGAATGGTAGAGCTTACGGTTGATATTAACCAAATACGGTAATGTTGGGATTGTGTGATCTTTCATTAACGCTAGTTTTTCATTTTCGGTCATATTCCACCATGCAGCATTCTTTGTGATAGGAAGCACAAATGCATATCTAGGCGGTTTTTCCGAGTATTTTGTGGATTTCAGTCCATCCAGAAGCGCTGGTGCCTTTTCCTTGGTTATATGATTTAGACCTTTAGTGATGCCATTGATGGCAAAGGTTATATTTGAGTATCGACCTATAGTCGTGGCTTTGAAAGCAATTAGAAATTCTTGCACAGCAGATGGATCATAACCATTTATCCGAAAAAGAAAGTCCGATTCACTCTCAAAACCCCGCGTGAGGTATGCATCAACACGGATAGAGTCGCTGTGCTTCTTGACTAAAGCTTCTACTTCATTAACTGCCTTGTCACGCTCAGCCATGGTCAACTTATAATAGTCCGGATCAATCTTATAGGTATTAAACTGACCAAACACCCCTGCTTCACTAAGAGCCACAATCTTGTCCGGATCTATCTTCATCTTATCATCCGCCATAGCTCCTGTTAAAACTACAGAAGCAACAAATAACCCTGCAACCAATCTGGCTGTACTAAACAATCTCATCTTGTCTCCTTTTTTTTAAAATGCAAGCTAATTATAGTTTTTTTTTTGTGTAGTTTTTGTGTAGTACCCCACCACTTATAACAAGATACTCCTATCTTACACTCTTACAACAGTTGCCCTTGATATCCATAGTATTTAAAATCTCAAATTGTGTGAGCAGTGCATCAAATGAAAAGACTTGCTCCTCTTGGCTAAAGCGTTTATCTTCGAGTAGCTCTTTAAGTGCTTTGATTTCACTTTTTTTGTTTTTGTCTAAAAACTTATGGGCAAATACAATACCAATCTCTTTATCTAAGATATTTAAAATAGCTCTATGAGAGGCTTGAGTATATTGACCATTGGCATCACTCCCTTGTAGCCACTTGCCACCTATTGCAGTACTTTTTTGTGTGATGTATTCCCAAAAATAGTCTCTAAATACGCTCTCTAGAGCATTATTGTCGGTGTTGATTAAAAGGGTGTGCAAGGTTGATCTTGAGGGGATTTGAATCTTATCTTTGGCGAATAATTCTGTGAGTATTAAACTCTCTTGATTGTAAATCATCCATGTATGAATATCTTTAAATGTTGTATTGCCTTTGATAAGTGCAAAGAGTGTTATGAAGAGTACTTCATGGAGGGGATACTCTATCTTTCCTATATCAACTTTGTAATCTGGTATCTGCTTTAATGCTTCAAGCAGTTGCTCTTTTTTGCTTAGATTCACTTTGACTCCTTATTTTTTAGGAGCGAGCCACTTGCAGATTCCCACAAACAACCCATAATTTAAGCTAATTTAAATTTTAAAAAGCCTTTTGAAATCATGTAAATGTTATAATTTTTTACCACAAAAATAATACAAAACATCAATCAAATAG
>NZ_JSEC01000023.1:0-8405 GCF_000789415.1 Sulfurospirillum sp. MES
GGCGAGCCTTGAAAGCTATAAGTAAATTCTCGCATTTGTGAAAAAATAAATTCCCCTAAAATATGCTTTTGTTCTTTGTAATAAAAATACGAAACAATGCCGCTAAACAGTGCTAAGGAGAGAAAAAAGATACCGAACGTTTTTAAAAACGCCTCTTTTTCATATTTTTTCAAGACGGTATCCTATGCCTTTAATATTGGTGATATTCAAAGCAAAGCGTTGTTTGAGTTTGCTAAGATGAACGCGTAGGGCAATGTCGCTTGGTTTTTCCATAACGTCGAAGAAGACCTCTTTATCGATCGTTTGGGAGAGATTACGCATCAGAAGATCGAAAATCGCTTTTTCGACGATGCCTAAATCGACCTCTTTATCGTCGATAAAAATACGTTTGCTCAAAAGATCGTAACGCATCGACCCGTAAACAATCGTCGGATTGTGCTTATGAATATGTGCCTTAATTCGCACGACGAGTTCATCGAAATCGAAAGGCTTTTTAATATAATCGTCGCATGCGCCCTCAAACGCTTTCGTAATCGTTTGAATATCTTTATACGCGCTGATAAAAAAAGCCGGCGTCTTATCGTCGTTGTCGCGTAGCAGTTTTAAAACGTCGATGCCGTTGAGTAACGGAACGTTAATATCGAAAAGGTAAAGATCAAAAATCGTATCGTAGCTTAAAGACAACGCTTCTTCCCCGTCTTGGGCATGGGCTACTTCAAACCCCGCTTCCTTCAGTAAACCGATGAGCGTTTGACTTAAAAGATAGTCGTCCTCGAGCAGTAAAATTTTTGACATAACGCTCTCCTTGGTTTAAAGCATAACATATCTGCGTTAACGAAGTGTTAAAGTAAAAAAATTTTTCCCTTAACGATTTGCTAACACTCGTATTATAGAATTTCATTATAAAATTTTTCAAAGGGGGTTATGATGAAAAAAAGTCTTTTAGCATTATGTATGCTCGGCGTAACGGTTTTTGCTGTGGATTACTCCGCGATGAGCGCGGCGGAACTTTCGGCAATGCGAGGAACGGTTCCAACAGAAGATAGAGCGGCGTTTCAAGCAGCCATGCAATCCAAAATGCAAGCACTTTCACAAGAAGAGAGGCAGTCTCTCTCCCAATCCCAACGTGCCAATACTAACGGCACGGGAGCCGGCGTAGGTGCGGGTAGCGGAAACGGAAATTCCGGTGCTAGCGGCGGAGCTGGCGGCGGCGGAAGAGGAAACGGACGCGGCGGTCGATAAGGTTTTATCTTCGTTTTTTCAAGAGAGCTTCGGCTCTCTTTTTTAACTTCTCTCCTGACATTAAGTTTGAAATTCAACTTCTCCTAAACCCAAAGCGTGCTAAGATAACGACGTTATTTTATTTGCGACGGTATCAAAGGATTTTGAATGGGAAACAACGACGAATTAAAACAGACCAACAAACTTATTTTACGTAATTTACAAGCAGAAGATTACGGCGACGTCAAACGTATTATGGATAGAGTCTATCCGACGCTTGGAGGTTGGACGATCGAAGAGTTTAGCGCACAGCTTTCGACTTTTCCCGAAGGTCAGATTTGTATCGAGGACGACGGTAAAGTCATTGCCGCGGCGCAGAGCCTGATCGTCGATTATAACACATACGGCGATCGCCATACGTACGATCAAATTACGGGAAACTGTTTGCTGAGCACGCACGATCCCAAGGGCGATACGCTTTACGGATTGGATATTTACGTCGATCCGGATTATCAAGGATTGCGACTCGGGCGTAGGCTTTACGATGCTAGAAAAGAGCTTTGTTACCGACTCAACCTTAAGCGCATCATCGCAGGCGGGCGCATTCCGGGCTACGCGGCACATGCTCACGAGATGACCCCTTCAAAATACATCGAACGGGTGAAAGACAAAGAACTTCGAGATCATGTGTTGGGCTTTCAGCTTGCCAATGACTTTCACGTGCGTCGTGTGTTGAAAGGCTACCTCAAAGGTGACGCGGCGTCTCGCGAGTACGCAACCCTTTTGGAGTGGAGCAACGTCGATTATGAAGAGCCTCATACTCATCCGACGGTCAATCGCGGTATTATTCGCGTCAGCGTCGTGCAGTGGCAGATGCGGAGCGTCAAAAGCGTCGAGGAGTTTTTGGATCAAGTCGAATTTTTCGTCGATGCGATGGCGGGGTATAAAGCCGATTTCGTGCTTTTCCCTGAATTTTTCAACGCGCCTTTGATGGCATTGCGCAGTGATGAAAACCAAGAAACGGCGATTCGTACCGTAGCGGCATATACCGATACTTTAGTCGAAAAAATAGGTCAATTTGCGGTGCGCTACAACATCAACATCATCGCAGGAAGTATGCCCGAATACGACGGTAACACGCTCTACAACGCCAGTTACCTCTGCCGACGCGACGGTACGAAAGATGCGCAGAAAAAACTGCACATCACCCCCGATGAAGAGGCGTACTGGGGCATGCACGGCGGCGACAAACTCTGTGTGTTTGAAACCGACGTAGGTCGTGTGGGTATTTTGGTCTGTTACGATGTCGAGTACCCCGAACTGCCGCGTCTTTTAGCTGAGCAGGGCATCGACATACTTTTCGTTCCTTATTGGACCGATACGAAAAACAGCTACTTAAGGGTGCGTCGTTGTGCGCAAGCCAGAGCGATTGAGAACGAGTGTTATGTGGCGATCTCTGGCAGTGTCGGCACGCTTCCCAAAGTGGAAAACATGGACATCCAATATTCCCAAGCCGCCGTTTTTAGCCCGTCCGATTTTGCATTTCCTCACGATGCCATCATGGCAGAAGCCACGCCCAATACCGAGATGACTTTAGTTGCCGATCTGGACATCAGTCTTTTAAAAGAACTGCGAGAACGAGGCAGTGTGCGCAATATGCGCTCTCGCCGTCACGATCTGTACAGCTTGCGTTGGCGTGGTGACAAAGAAGATTTCCTCGTCGTTAAAGGCTAAAAATCTTTACATGTAAAACGGTTGTGCTTCAAAAACAACCGTTTCTTCTCACACTTTAAATTCGTTGAGTTTCTCGTGCAGAGCAACACCCCAATGATCTAACACCGTGGTAATCTCCAAAATCTCTTCGCTTTTCGCATAGGTTGCGTGAAAGATCGTTTCGATCTTGCTAGATGCTTCTTTGATCTGCTCGGTTTCGCTTTTTAGATCGACCGATTTGGCGGCGACTTCGTTGGAGAGTGTTATGTTTTTTGTTGCAACGACGATCAGTTGCTCTAGTACAGCGTTGGCACTACTTGAAACCTCTTGGAGAATGTTGATCTCTGAGGCGTTGTGCTTCATCTGTTGACTGATGGACGTGATCGCATCGACGATGGACGTGATGGTTACATTGATCTCTTCAAGGCTTTTTTGCGTCTTCTCCGCTAAAAGTCTGACTTCATCGGCAACAACGGCAAATCCACGCCCGTGTTCGCCCGCTCGCGCGGCTTCGATGGCGGCATTGAGTGCGAGCAGATTGGTCTGATCGGCGATGTCGTCGATGACGCCAAGAATGCTCTTGGTCTCTTTGGTTTGCTGCGTGAGCGCGTGCAGTTGTGTGACAAGCTGGTTCTCTTTTTGAACGCTTTGAGCGATTTTAACGCCTAGATCGGCGATGTTGTGTTGCGTGTCGCCAAGGTACGTCCCGATCTGTTGCATCTGCGCTTTGCTCTCGTGCGCATTGTGGCTGATCTCATCAAAGGCGATTTGCATGGTGTTGATATGCTTGGTATTGTCATCGATGATCTTTTTTTCTTCTTTGGTTTGTGTATGCAAAAACGAAGCGATCTGTTGCAACTGTGTCGAAATCTGCCCGTGAGTCGTCGCATGCGCTTGAAAGCCAAGAATAGCATGTCGGATCTTCTCTTTGAAAAAGATGACCGAATCGAGCATCTTAGCGGATTCTTGGTTGAAGTTCGTGTTAATCGTGATCGCTTTGGTTAAGTCCATCGACGCTAAGGCTTGGTTGATCTTGAGGCTTAGATCCACGCCCCATTTTTTCTCATCCAGATCATGCACGATGAGAATCACCGCGATGGTGTACTGAATGAACGCCCCTAGCGTGTTGGTTGTAAAAAAGAAAGCATTGAGCGGAAGGATCAAAAAAGCGGCGATGTGTATAACGCGCATTCTTAAAAACAGAGATTTCATCAAATTTCTCCTGTATGAAATAGAATTCGCATTCTACTTCATACAAAAACAGAAAGGATTGATTCGCATCAAAAAATAAGATAAAGTTACTCTCTTTTTGTAAAACAGGCTATATTAAGCTTTTTTTCACGTGCATGAGGCGTTTTTGACATGTCGTAAAAACGAAGCGTATAGCTTTTATCGGTGTGATCGGTAGTGACAAGGTAAAGAACGAGAGCCGAGCTCTCATTCTTTACCGACGGGTTTGTTCAAAAAACGCCATCATCGTTTCTAAACAGATTTGCGGTTGTTCTTCCGGTACGAAATGTCCGCACTCTGGCACGGCAAATCCGCTAACGTGATCGGCGTATTGTTTCCAACCCTCTAAAACGTTCCAGATTTTTCCGACCACGCCGTCGGCTCCCCATAACACCAGCAACGGCGTTTTGATGCGTTGGTCTCTATCGACGTGATCGTGTTCCAAGTCGATGCCAGCCGATGCGCGATAATCCTCGCAGATGCCGTGAACACACGCAGGGTCGGCATAACAGCGGATATAATCGTCCAATACCTCTTTAGAAAAGCGTTCAGCCGCTTTTGGACCGACTTTGTTGGTTAGGTTGAAATGAATGAAAAATGCAGGGTCTACGCTGAGGGCGCGTTCGGGGAAAGGAAATTTTTGAATGTAAAAGAACCAATGCCAGTATTTGGTTGCAAACTCACGGTTGGTTTCTTTGTACATGTCATAGGTCGGTAAAATATCCATAAGCGTACATGTCAACACTTTTTCGGGGTGATCAAGAATCAGCCGATGCGCCACGCGAGCCCCTCTGTCGTGCCCGACGACATGGAATTTTTGGATACCGAGCTTTTTCATAACGCTCACATTGTCTTGTGCCATGACGCGCTTGGAGTAGTTGGAGTGATCTTCCAAGCCTACGGGTTTGGAGCTGTCGCCGTAGCCTCGAAGGTCTGTTGCGACCACACGGTATTTTTGGGCTAAAGTAGGGGCAATGTCACGCCAAATGAGATAGTTTTCGGGATGACCGTGCAGTAATAAAACGGCTTCTTCACCGCTTCCGCCCACCCACGTATTGATCACAATGTCTTCTTCAACCTCTACATGTACGTTTTCAAATCCTTGAAAATAAGCTTCTAATGCCATGGTTACGCTCCTCGTAAAAGTTGGGCTCGAACGAGCGGTTTGATGCCGCCGGCTTCTAGGATACTCATCACGTAAGGCGAGAGCGGCTCGGCGGTTATGAGAATGCCTTTTTCATTGGAAATCGTACCGCTTTTTAAATCCACTAAGAGAGAATCTCTGGATTGAACGTATTTTAAGATATGAGGACAAACGATAAGCGGAAGCGCTAGATTGATCGCGTTGCGATAAAAGATGCGCCCGAACGACTCGGCGATAATCGCTCCTACTCCTACGGCTTTGAGCGTAATGGCGGCGTGTTCTCTACTGCTACCGCAACCAAAATTCGTGCCTGCGACGATGATGTCGCCTTCTTTAACCGTATGAATAAACTCGGGGTCGACTCCATGCATCGCGTATTTGGCAACGTCTTCGACATCGGTGTATTGCACGAAGCGGCCCGGATAGATTTGATCGGTGTCGACATTGTTACCGAAAACAAAAGCCCTTCCTTGTAGGTTCGTGTTCATGCGTTCTCCTTTACGATATAGGGCGTGGGATCGACGATCTTGCCCTCGAGTGCCGCGGCGGCAACGGCGGCGGGCGAGCCTAAGAAGATGCGTGCTTGGGTGTCGCCCATACGTCCGGGAAAGTTGCGATTGGTCGTGGTAATGCATGTTTCATCTGAGGCGAGCATTCCCTCGTGCGTGCCCAAACACGCCGCACATCCGGGCGTTACAAAGGTCGCCCCCGCTTCTACCAAGCTTTGCACATACCCTTTTGCCATGGCTTCCAAAAAGACGCCTTTGGACGCGGGAACGATAACAAAACGCGTGCGAGGCGCAATATGTTTGCCTTTTAAAATCCCCGCGGCGATGCCGATGTCTTCGCATCTTCCACCCGTACAAGATCCTAGATAGGCTTGATCGACGGGCGTATCGATGAATGTTTGAATGTCAAAGACGTTATCCACGCTGGAAGGTGCGGCAAGTTTGGGCTGAAGATGCGTAACGTCAAAGCTGACCTGCGCCGCATAGACAAAATCGGGGTCGGTATGATAAATCTCATACGGGCGCGTCACTTTTTCGTTTAAAAAAGCCATCGTAACCTCATCGGGTTGGATGTAACTGGTCTTTGCGCCCATCTCCGTACTCATATTGCACAGTGCCATACGCTCGGAGATGCTCAAATACTGTAAAGTCGAGCCTGCCAATTCGACCGCTTTATAAACAGCAAAATCGGCTCCCAACGCTCCGATGGCGTGCAAGATGATGTCTTTGGCATAAACACCCTGAGGCGGTTTACCTTCAAAGTTGATCTTGATGATCTCAGGCACTCTAAACCAGAGCTTGCCCGTTGCCAAGATGATGGCCAGATCGGTTGCACCCACGCCCGTTCCAAAAGCACCGAATGCACCGTGCGTGGTCGTATGCGAATCGGTGATGACGATGATTTCCCCCGGATGCGCTAAACCTTTGTCGGCAACGACTTGATGGCATACGCCTTGGTCGATGTCCATGAGCATCTCAATGCCCTGATCCCAGCAAAATTCACGAAACGCCTTTTGGTTTTGTGCTTGCATAATGGTCGAAGCGGGGGCATAGTGGTCGAGAAACATCATAACGCGGCTAGGATCATAGACTTTGACACCGCCCATTTCGTGAAACGAGCGCACCGTTTGTAAATACAAGTCGTTAATACCGGCAAGATCAACTTCGCAGTTGACGATTTCGCCCGTTGTAACGCTATCCTTTCCGGCTTTGTTTGCCAGCAATTTTTCGATCGCATGCATTAAAAATCCTTCGCTTTGATTTTGGATAATTGTATGATAAATAATTATACAAAAGCAAATAATGTATAATCATAGACAATATAATGGAGGGTAATATGGACTCGAATCTTCTCAAAGTTTTTGTGGCGGTGAGTGAGCAAAAAAGCATCTCTTTAGGGGCATTGGAGCTTGGTTTCACCCAATCTAACGTCACGCTTCGCATCAAGCAGTTGGAAAAGACACTTGGGTATGAGCTGTTTCATCGTGTTCCCAAAGGCGTCATTTTAACCCAAGAAGGCGAAAAACTCTATCCTTTGGCAAAAGAGATCGTTCAGAAAATCGAAAATGCCTCGATCCAGATGCAAAACATGAAAGAACAAACCCTGCTTCGTATCGGCACGAGTCAAGCCAACGCAACCATACGGCTTTTGCGTTTTATCGAGACTGTGCAACGCGATTTTCCTTTGATGTCTTTGGAAGTCTACACAAGCGGAACGCCGAGCGTTTTGGAAAAACTCTTGGCGTATCAAATCGATATTGCGTTCATCACGGGCGATCCGAAGCACCTCGACATCGAAGTGCTCAATCAGTTCAGCGACGATTTGTACCTTGTGGAACCTCAAGACAAACGCTGCCCCAATACGCTGATCGGCTATCGTGAAAAAAGTACGCATTTTGATTTTTTAAAGGCATACGAAGAAGGTCTTGGCAATAAAACCTACCAAACGATGATCGTGGAAAATTACGAAGTGATGCTCGGATGCGTGAAAGCAGGGATGGGAAAAGCCTTCTTATCCAAAAAAATCATCGAAAAATTCGGCTATGTCGATACTTTAACGCTAACGAAGTTGGCGCAAAACGAGTGTGACTTGCAGACGCGTTTGGTGTGTCGCAAAGACAACGTTCCGTTTATCGCGGATTATTTGCAAGGGCTTTGCTAAAACCTTACATGTAAGGTTTTAGCACGGCATAAACTCTTAGAGAGTGAAGTAAGGATCGCTCAGTGCTCCGAGCTTTTTAGCGATGGCAAACGCCGCTTCTCTTCCGTCGAGTGCGGCGTTGACGACCAAGTTTGCGCCTCTGACCACATCGCCGCCCGCGAAGATAAAAGGATGGCTCGTCTCTTTGTTTTCATTGACGATCAGCGTATTGGAGCGACCTATCGCAAGGTCTAACTCTTCGTAAAAACTAAAACGCTTCGCCTCAAAGCCGAGTGCCAAGATAATACTGTCCGCCGGTAAGGTTTGCACGCTCTCTTCTTTGGTTTGCAGACGGTTGTTTGCATCAAGATAGGTTTCTAAAATTTCAAGACCGACGACGTGACGGTTCTCATCGACTAAAGCTTTTTTGGGCAGAGCGTTAAAGCGA
>NZ_JSEC01000024.1:0-7274 GCF_000789415.1 Sulfurospirillum sp. MES
CTTTACCTTTAAGGTATCCTGCAACGATCGGGCTTTTTTCACATTCCCAGCCGCCGCAATAGACGATAATCTCTTTATCTTTTGCTACTTTCTCTAATTGTCCGATATATTTCTCTATTTCGGTATCGGGAATATTAAGGCTAGAAGGAATCGTCCCTGCTAGGTATTTTGGGTGCGGTCTCGCATCGATCAAGAGTGCTTTTGCGCCGCCTCGCGTACCGTTTCCGATCGCTGCTGCTACGTAATCGTACGTTACGTTCTCCAAGCGGTATTGTTCGATCAAGCCTTTGACTTTTGCGCTGGGTTCCGTGAGCACTTTCTCTGCTGCTGCTTGGCTCGCTTCGGGTTGGCTACTCGCGCACCCTCCGAACAAAAGCCCCGCTACGATCAGGCTACTCGCTATACTTCTTAGTCTCATGTTTTCTCCTTATAGTATGGTTGTATTTTTCGTCTCTTTAATGATGTTCTCGCAACTCGCCGACCGATAAGAAAACATCGAAAAGTTTATAGATTGCAACAGCAACACCGATAGAGCCTACTACGATCAAAATTTCTCCGAGATGAGGAGCCACATAGTTAAAAGGCTTTGAAAGCGCATAAAAATCATATTTTTCATACCCTACGCCAAAGCGATTGGACATAGGATTGGCATTACCTCCGTAAACGAAAAGGTAACGTCCGACATAACCGCCGATAACGACCGAAATCGAGGCTATTAAGGTAAATATAGGTTTTCTAGGCTTAACAATACATAAAAACGGTAAGGTCAACGTTAGAAAGATGTAACCGATAAAATAGACGTAACGAAACGGCCCAAAAAGGATTAAAAATGCCCAATCTTTATCAACAGTCATATAGGCAAATATTTCGTATACTCCTAAAATCGATACAAAAAATAACATCGCTTTTCGATTAAGTTCCATTAACGCACCGTATTCATGTTTTTGACGATGAGCTAAAAAGCTGACGATTCCCATAACGCCCAAAGATGAAACAAAAGCAGAGATGATGAAATAAAACGTCAGGAACGGAAATTCCGTCCATAAATGGCGTGCCGTATTCATCGAAAAAAGTTTCGCTTGAATGTAATATTCGATCAAATCGACGATAATGCTTAAAACCAAGATCGGTAACGCCAGACGTTTTGCCCATGCCCTTTTATGCGTGAGTACCAAATAGATTTCAAACAAAACGAAGGGAATATACGTACAATAAAGCGGTAACATCAACCACATACCCGCACCAACGTTGGGCGTTAGCACCATCCACACCATATTTAACATGTTAAGATCCGTCGCGATCGTAAACAGACCCGCAAAGACCATAGCGATACCGGCAACCATAAAACCTGCCGCCGCTTTTTCGACCAAATGAAAGTTCATCAGTTCCGCTAAAGCGACCAAGAAGATGATGCCGCTTCCCGTGTAAATCATGTACATGTAATTGACGATAAAGAGCGTCCACGGAATGTTGCGGTTGACCTCTCCGACGTCTCCGAAAACCGCAAGTCGCATCGCCTCTTTAAGCTCCAAACTCGTCGGATTGAGTCCGGAAGCATGCGCATTGGCCGCCGCACTGAAATAACGCACGTCGAAAATTTCGTAAATTCCAAACGCCGCCAATGCTAAAAGCACGTAAGCAAATAGCATCGTTTTATTCAATAATAGCCCTCCGATCGTCGTCTTGTTAATGTCAAGACCGATAAAGCTTATTTTCTCCATTCTTTACTCCTTCGTTCGCGAGCTTGCGCATACAAGGGTTGGATTTCGTCCCACGTATGAATTTTCGTGTGATGCGAAACGCTCTGTTTGGCATACGTTTCGTCATCGGGTAAAATATAAAACAGTTTCGGAAGCGTTCCGGTATGCTCTTTTTGGAAGAAAAAGCGTTTGGTTTTTAACAACTTCACGATATCGCTGTTTTCATCGTCCAAATCGCCGAATACGCGAACTTTCGTCGGACAGGTCGCTTGACATGCCGTCGTTCCGCCTTCAACTAAAGAGCGGTGATCGCAAAACGTACATTTATCGACCGCAACCATCGTATCGTCGACAAACCTCGCATCGTACGGACATGCTTCCATACAACCTTTACACAAAATACATTTGTGCGCGTCGACTTTGACGATTCCGCCCCCTGCAAAATGGCTGGCATTGGTCGGACAGACGTTGACGCACGGCGCGTCGATACAATGGTTGCATTGAGAGGGGTAAAGATTGATAAACGGTTTCCCGAAAATCGTACCCTCAACCACACCGATCCAAATACGTTGTTTGTCCGCACCGAGCTGAACACCGTTTTCCTCTTTACATGCAACTTCGCACGCTTTACAGTTGATACAGTTTTGATAATCTAATGCCATTGCGTAATTCATAGCTTACACCTTTTTAATCGAGACGATCGTGTCGTGCATATTCGCACAACCGTGAACCGGTTCGATCGTATCTTCTATAATCTCGTTATCGCTCGCACCGTTTCGGTGCGCAAACGTTAACCCTTCGGATTTTGCGCCGAATCCGTGAATGTAAAAAACGGTTTGCGGAACGATTTTAGGCGTCGGATACGCTTTAATGCGCACGCGCCCTACACGACTGCTCACTTCTACCGTATCGCCGAATGCAATACCGAGTGCTTTGGCCTCTTGGTCGTTGATCCAAATATAATTTTCGCGCATCAACTCCAAAAGCATAATGTTGTTTTGAGAAGAATTTTGCGTAAATTGCGCGTGACGGCCGGAAATAAATTTGAACTGACCGGAGGGAACTTTCACGAACTCCTCGTCTTTCCATGTCGGCATCGGGTCTACGCCGCGACTTTCCATACTTCCCAAATAGCATTCGACCTTTTTATTCGGCGTATTAAACGAACGTTTTAAATCGGCGATATCGACGGGATTGACGCATAAATCATGTAAAAACGTCTCGGCATCGTACTCTTCTTCCAATTTTAATACCGAATAGAACTTCCTGTCTTTGGGATAACATTGATAGGTGTTGTTATCGATTTTCTTAAAATAAGAGAGCATATTTGGATAAAAAACGCCTTTTTCGCGTAAAATACCCCATGCTTCCTCACCGTATTTTTCCACGAACAGATGCTTATTCGTCTCTTCTTGCGAATGCATAAACGGCTCGGAAAGATCAAAACCGTTTTCTTCGTAAAACTCTGCTTCATCGGTATCTTCGAGTTCTTCTTGAACGTCTTCGTCATACTTTTTCGTAATTTCCCACAGCGGTTTAGAAAGTTTTTGGGCTAATCCTCGCATAATTTCGATGACCGGTTTGGTCTCATACATCGGATCGATCGCCTTCTCGCGTACCGCGATAGCCGGTTCGATTCCCGCAAACGATTGCACGGGGTCTTCGCGCTCCAAATAGGTACATTCCGGCAAAATAACATCCGCCATCATTGCCGTATCACTCGGCATCGTATCGATGACGACGACCAAGTCCATTTTTTCAAACATCTGACGCGTTTTTGCCGTATTGGGAACGGAGAGCATCGGATTTTGTTTGTAAACAAACATGCCGCGAATCGGATACGGAGATTTTCCTTCCGCAACCATATTACGCCAGCCGACCCACGTTCCGGTTGCGCCGACGACGGCTGCCAAGTTTTTATCGATACGCGGTTTGGCTTGTGCATACATCGGAGCGGTCGTCGTATGCTCACCCAAAGGAAGCTTTTTACCGAACACGATACCGCCTTTAACGTCGATACCGCCGCCAAGCGCACTAAAGAGTGCCATAGCCCGACGAAGCTGGAAGTCGTTTTTCGACCATGTCGTACGTCTGCCTTGATAATAAACCGCTTGCGGTGCATTCGCCATAAAATCATGAGCGATTTTACAGATGGTCGCAGCAGGTATGCCCGTAATTTTTTCCGCCCATTCGGGAGTGTATTCGTTCTCGATAATGTGTTTTTTGTATTTATCGAAATCGACGAAGTTTTTGGCGACATAACTACGATTGTAAATTTGGTCGCTGATCGCAACATAGGTTAACGCCAAAACAAACGCCAAATCGGTTCCCGGTTTAATGGGCACGTAAGTATCCGCATGCATGGCGGAATTGGTAAAGCGAGGATCGACGACGACGAGTTTCATACCGCGTCCGCGCGTTCGTTTGAACATATCCATCGTATCGGGCGTTAAAATCGCTTCGGCACGGTTTGCACCCGCCATAATAACATATTTGGCGTTTTCTAAATCTGCCTGTCCGTAGCCGCCGATAGTTAACGTATAACCCGATACCGCCGTTTGAAGGCAAATCGTCGAGTGGTTCAAGAAATTCGATGAACCGAATTTATCCGCCATAAACGTTTTAAACGTATGTTCCGCCAAACCCTCGCCCGCGCAATATCCGATACACGAGCGATTGTCTTTTTCTTCGTCTAAAATTTTCACGAGTTTTTCTTGGATAAACGCATAAGCTTCGTCCCAACTCGCACGACGGTACTTTCCATCACCCCTTTGTCCCGTGCGGATTAAAGGGTACTTCAAACGATCGGGATCGTAAAGCGCATGAATGCCGGCAACCCCTCTAGCGCATAGCATATTGCGCGATTTAGGGAAATACGGATTAGGATCGAGTTTGGTAACAATACCGTTTTTAACCGTTGCGATAGCGGCGCATTTATTGACGCACATTTCGCAAATCGTCGGAACTTGTTTCAACAAAGGAAGTTCTTTGGACTTTTTTGCATTTTCAGCAAGAATAGACGTCTGACTTAACGCCGTTCCCCCGACAATACTTAAAGCCACGCTCCCTTGAAGAAATCTCCTTCGTGAGATCTCTACTTTCATCTTATTTTTCTCCGCTATGATTTGAGATAAAAGGGCTTAAATGCCCTAGAAATAACTATTTCACGGCACATTGTAGAGGCTGTTTCTTTAGATTATTATTAAGAAGAATTACTTTTATAAGTTTTTTAAATTAAAATAGAATCTGAGGCTCGATTTTAAGGGCTTATCATAAAAATAAAAAAAATTTATCTATTTTATAATATTAGGTAAACTTTTTAGTATTTTTTACCATTTTAGTAAAATTTTAATGACATTTTTGCATTTTTTTAATATATTGAGTTCAGAAAAAGGAAAAAACGAGAAGAGGCATGATGCCTCTTTTGAGATACGAGAAATTATTTTTGTGCGGCTTCTTGGGTACAATTACTACCGTCACCCTTGAGCTCGACTTTGATCTTTTTGGCTTTTTTGGGTTGAGCATCGTTTTCGTACAAGATCGCTTTAATGTCGTTGGAGAAATTTTCAATGCAATCGCTCTTCCCTTTCGTGGTATCTAAAATCAATACGCGCGTTTCGGCTTTCGTTTGAGCGGCTTCGCTGGCATTGAGATCGCACTCTTTTTCGAGCAATCGATTGATTTTTTCGTTGAGCACTTCCAACGAGCCGTTTTGATCGTGTTGATTGGCGTAAATGATGTCTGAGACTTCTTTTTGAAAAGTCTCCACGCAATCATTGATGCGGGTTTGGTCGGCGGCGAGCATCCATGAAACGATAATTGGTAAAGTTAATATAACTTTTTTCATCTTTTCCTCCTATAATTTTTACCATTATATAATAAAATTATAAAAATATTTACTTTTATTAATTATCTTGGAAGAAACACCATAGCGTTCCGTAGAAAAAAGACGCAAACGCGAAAAAGCCGTTTCGTGTAAGAGCAAAAATCTTGCCCTTACGCGACTTAAAAAGAGGGTTGAATGCTTTTGTGGGTAAGAAAATCGGTCGTACTATCGATCAGTGCGTCTTGGACGCGATCTTTAAGGCAGCAGAGGTAAAACTGGCGTAAGAGTCTAATGTCTTTAATTTGCGCTACATGTAAGAGTCCTTGCTTGACTTCATCCTCGATAATATACTTAGACAATATCGAAACCGTAGGCACTCCGTTGAGCGGAGATTTTAAGAGCGTCTGTTTGATCGTCGTCGAACTGGTAGCAATTCCTTTGACGTTAAAGTTTTTACAATCCACGTCTATTTGACGGAACATTTCGTAAATTACGCGGCGCGTATTGGATTCTTCTTCACGGCAAATCCAATCAAACGTAAACAAATCTTCTTTCTTTAAAAGCATCGGAAGCTTGCTTCGACTCACGACGACAAGCTCGTCTTCCATCCATTCTCTATACGTTATATTGGGATTGAAGATAGGCGATTCGATCAGCGCAAGATCGACTTTTTGTTGCAGTAAAAGTTCCGTCAATTCTGAAGAGGTCGCGACTTTTGTCAGTACACGATTGGAAATAACCTCTTGAATATCGTTTAAAAAGTCGGGCAAAATATAATTGCCGATGACCGGAGATGCGCCTAAAATAAAAAGCATCTCTTTATTGATCAGGCGTAAAACCTCTTTTTCCGTCTCTAAAATTTGCTTCTCAAGCTTGAGCAAGGATTGGTAAAGTGCCTCTCCCGCCTTCGTCAAATTGATCCCGTTTTTTTTACGATCGACAATTTGAATACTCAAATAATCTTCAAGGTATTTGATTTGCTGCGTTACGGCAGGCTGACTAATCCCCAACTTTTTAGAAGCTTTGGAGAAACTGCGTTCTCTTACGACGGTTAAAAACGTCTCAACTTTGCCAAAATCTTTAAACATAGATTGACCTATCACTCTAGAGAGTTCTTAGAAAACTCTTTTCACACTTCTAAGGCATCGCCTAAAAAGCTATGCTAACGCCAAGTTTCCTTCGGCAGGAAGCCCGCGCACCTTGGCCTCTTTGACAAGAAGCCTACATGTTAATAACATAATGCCGTATTACCGCTATCGCTAGCGTAATGATACAAAAATTCGTAAAGATGTGCGACGTCATTTTCTTTCAACGGCTTTGCCGAAGGACATAAGGTTTGCAATTCATTCGCAAGCTCCTTCGCATCGAATAAAGCCTGCCATTCGCTGTACGTATGTTTTTTCGCCATCACGTTGCCGCTAAAACCGCAAGCCGTGCGAAAATAACTCTTATAAATCGTAGAACCTTGATTGATGTCCGCAAAAAGGGAAACGGCGCCGATAAGACAGAGGGCAAAAAAAGCGGTAGTGTATCGTTTCATGATTTCTTCTTTACTGTTCAATCTTAACATGTGAGGGCAAGTCATCGACTTGCCCTCACCTCTTTTTCCTTGACATGCCATCTTACATGTAAAGCCGAGATTTACCCTAAAGGTTCATTGACCTTGATATCGCATTGGTTTGATTTATCGCATTTAATATTGGCATCAAAATAGAATATCTTACTCACGTCTATTTTTGCGCCTTGCA
>NZ_JSEC01000025.1:0-6773 GCF_000789415.1 Sulfurospirillum sp. MES
AATAGACAGAGGTTGCACTCTAGTAATGGTTATTTGTCACCCGTTGATTTTGAAAATAAACTGTTACAAAACGATATGAGTGCCTAGACATATTTATTTCTGTGTATCATAAAGTGTTGACAGATCAATATATGGCATTGGGGCACTATCCGAAACACAAGAAGAAAAAGAAGCAGAAGAAAAACGAAAATCAGCTAAACCTCTTTTTCCTGAAGAACCTTTTGACGAAAATAATCCAGTCATAATTGATACGCTAAAAGTTCAAGTTTCTGACGTAAAATATGAAGTAGCACAAGAGTCAAACACTACCTTGAATCAAGAATAGTGTTTTTTGAGTTTATTTTCAAGCTCAGAGATATTAAGATCATAACTGCATTTGGAAATAGTTTCCAATAATATTTTCATTTCGCCTCCCTTGTAGCTATAGCCTTTGGAGGATTCGTGCCCCATACATTCGTCACGGACACTGTCTGCAACTTTTCCTTGTAATGAGCTATTAAAATTATGCCTGAATGAATGCAAATCAAGCATAATTACTTTGGCTTCCATTTTTTCAAGTGTCTCAGCAGAAAGCCACTCTTTTTTAAATGGTTTTTTATTAAAGAATCTAGAAAATGCTTGTCCGTAACCTTTATTTTTTATATGATATAAGTCTTGAAATAATCGCACACAACCTTTTTGGCGTTGATTTTCCACAAATTTTAAAAACCCATATTCAATAAGTTTAGGGTGAATAGGAACTTTGCGATCACTGCTGATATTTTTTAGTTTTTGATCAGCATATTCGGAAGAAATTTTAAAAATAGGAATATTTTCTCTTTCGGTGATTTGATCTAGTCTAATTTGGGCAATTTCATTAATTCTAAATCCATGATAGAGCAAAATCAGTGGTATCCAAATTCGTGAAGGGCGAGTAGAAAGATTTTTTTCGAAATCTTTCGTGTAAGCACTTGATTCATTAAAGAGTTTTTCTAGTTGCTCATTGGTGTATGCTTTGCGAATATCATTTTTCTTGTCATGTGCAGGGTTTGGTTTTGTAATCTTGACTTTTGTTTTGAGGCGGTTTATATCTAATAGTTCACTGGAAATGGCATAATCTAAAAACGCATTGATATTAGAGAGCTTCATAGAGAGAGTTTTAGGAGATAAAGTTTTAAAATGCTCGGGAGTGTTCAGAAATCTGTGTCAGCATCCAGTAGCTCCTAAAATTGTATCATAAATTTAAAGCGTGATTGAGTCTACCCTCGAAATGAATCGAGAGTTGTGAGAGGGTTAGGCTCCAATTTCGTATCGGCATTGTCCATTTTTTCTGCGCATTTTGAATCCCCATAAAAAGAAGTTTCAGTAAGCTGTCATCATTAGGAAAAGCACCTTTAGTCTTTGTGAGTGTTCTAAACTGGCGATGAACAGATTCGATGATATTGGTGGTATAAATAACCCGTCTAATATCTTCTGGGTATTGAAAGTACAGTGAGAGATTATCCCATTTGTTGCGCCAAGAAGTAAAAACGATAGGGTATTTTTTACCCCATTTTTCTTCCAGTTTATCCAGTTCATTTTCAGCCTCTTCTTTAGTAAAAGCTTGATATACAGATTTAAGTTCACTGGCAAATTGCTTTTGATTGGAAGAGCCTACAAATCTAAGGGAATTGCGTATTTGATGCACGATGCAGAGTTGCACTTGTGTATTTGGGAACACCGAGTTTATCGCTTCAGGGAATCCTTTAAGACCATCGACTGAGGCAATGAGAATATCTTTCACTCCACGGTTTTGAAGATCGGTGAGCACTTGTAACCAGAACTTCGCTCCTTCATTCTCACCCAAATAAAGTCCCAATACCTCCTTTTTACCATCGGTTTTAACACCAAGCACGGTATAAAATGCTTTAGCGATATATTTGCCTTCATCTTTGACTTTATAGTGAATGGCATCTAAGAAGATAAAGGGATAGAGCTCTTCCAATGGACGAACTCGCCACTCTTGTAACATGGGTAGGATTTTATCGGTTACGGAGCTTATAGTGGCTTTAGAGAAGCCTACGCCATATATTTCTTCAATATGTTCACTTATTTGACTATAACTGTTGCCAAGGGCATAGAGTGAGAGTATCTTTTGCTCAATTTGATCGGACATATGGGTCTGATTTTTCTTAACAATTTGAGGCTCGAATGTACCTGCTCGATCTCGCGGTACATCTAGTTCAAAACTGCCCACTTCACTCTTCATCGTTTTAGAACTAATGCCATTTTTACGGTTTTTAGCTAAATCTTGAGTGAGATGGGATTCTATCTCTGCTTGCAGTGCTGCTTCTGTCAGTTGTTTTATAAGTGGAGCCAAGGCTCCATCTTTTCCACCGAGGGCTTTGCCCTCACGAATATGTTGTAATATTGCCTCTGTGTCTATCTGCAATTCCATTGTTCAATCCTTTTGTATTTGAAATACTACCAGATTGACACAGATTTTCTAACGCTCCCAAATGCTCTTCTTTTGAACGCGCAGAGATGATTTTCAGAGGGGTTTTTTTATAAAGTGCAATATACTCTTTTTCTTTTGGTGGTAAATATCTGAAATCTTCTAAAAAAGTATTAAGATCGTCGTGTGTGATTTCAATTAAATATTCTTTATCGGTTAATTCAAGGAACATTTCTATATCACGCTGATTACGAAAAAATTCTTTATTTTTGAGTGTTTTTAAAGCTACGAATTCTTCTAAGCACTTCTTAGCCGTTTTCACAAAATAGTTCTTTTCTGGTACTTGCCTTAGAGTATCTTGTGGTGGCGTTACAATAGAAGACAAGGAAGGCGTAACATTAAAATTTTGATATTCATTAAGGCGTTTTTGATTACGTTCTTTATCGTAGTTTAGGACATTAAACTCCGCTTTGATTATTTCAAAGATAAAATCCTTTCGTTCTTGCTCGGTTAAGTTTGTAAGATCACTGGGCTTGATATTGCTTCGCTCTACAATGCTTTGAGCAAAACTATGAAGTTCTGTGTCGTCTTCGGGGCGTTGAAGAATTTCGATAATATACTCTAAAGCTCTATCAATCGCTTTTTCGCTATGTCCTCCAAATTTTTTGCCTTCTTCGTCCATAAAATCAAATGCTGTATGCCTCGCATTTTCTAATTCTGAATACTCAACAATGGCTTCTTTAATGTAAGTTTCAATCAGTTTTTTAACATTTTCGCTATACATGGGGTTAGCCTTTAAATAGATAAAAAGTTTATGGATTTTAGGGGTTATCATAGCTAAAAGGGTTTTAGCCACAGATAAACTATCTGTTTGCAGAGAAATTACAATATTATCCGCTGTAAAGGGAAGTTTACGTTTAAAGAAATAACGATTTTTTTGAAAGTAGAGATACCGCACTTTGAGACCTTTCGAATGAAAAGTGCAACAAAAAGTGCAACATTTTAAAATACTAAGCTCAGGAAAGTCGATATATAGGGGGTTTTAGAAAAAAGTGGTGCGGATAAAGAGACTCGAACTCCCACGCCTCTCGGCACCAGATCCTAAGTCTGATACAAGCATCTTATATGGTTTTATATCTTGTTATATTCTCTCGTATTTTAGGGGATTTTATAAAATCTATATGGTATGATTTGATATTGTTTTATATCTTACACCGTACCCTAAACGTACCCTGTACAAAGGATTATAATGCCACTCAATGACGTTATCAAAAAAATTATTATAGCAGGATTTGATACAAGCGGTTTGTATCTTGTCGATAAAGATAATTTGTTCGATACGGACATTATCGGTAAACCTGAACTAAAGAAGCTAGATAATCAACCCTTATCGATTGTTGTAAAATTTTGGCATCGATCAAAAACCGTCAAAAAGACATTAAAATTTCATGATATAACAGGGTTGAATGCAGTCAAAAAAGCAATGGTTGCACGTATTGAACTTAAAGAAGAGCTTGAAGAAAACGGGCAAATTAGGAAGAAAAATTTTAAGTCATTGAATGAGCTTTGGGCTGACTATATTGAGCTAAGGAAAGACTCTTTATCTGAAAAAAATGTTTATTCAATGACAAAAACTTATGACAAATGGATTCGTTCTTCAATAGGAGAATTGGCAATCGATAAAATCTACACTTCTGATATGCAAAATATTGTGAATAGCATTTTAAGACAAGGGAAAAAACCTCGTACTGCGCAAACTATTCAACAACTTTTACGCCCTGTTTATAACTATGCAATTGATCTAGGGATTGTTGTAACAAACCCTGCAAGTAAAATTTCTTTACCTGCTTTTGATAACACGATGGATTTTAACTTAACTGATGAAAAACGCAAAGACCTATACAAAGCTATACAGAGCTATGAGATTAAAAAGTATAAAGGGATTATGCTCTTTTTATATTTTGGACGTAGGTTAAATGAAGCGTTGACACTACGATGGGAAAATATCGATTTTGATCAAAAAACATACTATATTATTGTTCAATATTCTAAAAATAGAAAGAGACAAGAATACCCTTTGATTGAACCTTTAGAGGCATTTTTAGTAGAGTATGGTACTAGAAAATATGGTTTTATTTTCGAGGGTGAAAAAACTCCTCATGTAACCGACGATACATTTCGAGGGCATTGGAAGAAAGTTTTAAAATTATCGGGAATTGGTAAAAAAATGCGTATTCATGATACAAGACATTTACTCGGCAATACGATGATTAATTTAGGGGAAACACTAGAAGCTGTTGGAAAAGTATTTGGGCATAGTAGTGTCACTATAACAAAGAGATATGCTAAAACAAGCACCCAAACAGCAGATAAAGTGCTTAACAAATATATGGATGAAAAGTAAAAAAAAGTATAAATTTAATTTAGATACTTACGTGTAATTGTTATCTTGCATATTACATAGATAATATAATAATTTTTCTGATATAATCCGTGCACTAATAATGATATCGGACGATATAAAGACAAAGTTTTTGTTTTTATTGTAATGTATTTGATGAAAGGAGTCGACATGGTTATTAATATTAAAAATGAGATTGGTGGATTCGATTATGCTGGCTCAAGAGATAGTGGAGTAAATATCAGAGAAACTCTTAGAGAGAATTTAGAAAAGGGTATCAATGTAACGCTTGATTTCACAGGTATGAGCGGGATTTCGCATTCTTTTGCGGATGAAATAGTTGGAATAGTTGTTCGTGCATATGGTGTTGATTTTATTAAAAACAAATTGATGCTCAATAATGACAATGCTGAAATTAAGTCACTGCTAAATCTTGTTATTCGAGAAAGTAGAAAAATATCTGCTTAAATTTTAGAGGAAGAAATCTTCTTCCTCTTCTTCACTTCCTTCTTCTAGCCATCTTCTTTGGATAGTTTCAAATTCATATTCTGTATGTTCTTCTAGAAATTCAAAAGCAACAACAACACCTTCCCAATTTGTTGATAGATCCAAGACAGATTTTTTGCCATTTTCAAGTTTCATCATTTTATCATTAGAAATAATGATCATCTTTCCATGCGTTGCATTTAAAATCGTTTCTAGGGTATACAATCCATACCCCATATTACGAGTTTGACCATACACAATATTTTTAGATGCCGTAACTGCTCTTTCCATTGCTTTTAAAATCGCATCCTCTTCTGTTGTTATATTAGGATATTTTGCTTGGATATTTTCTAAAAAACCACAGCCTTTATCCGCAATTGCAAATTGAACTTTTTTATGCTGAGGATAATATTGTGCCATGGCATATCCACCAATATCACTATGCGAATGATCAGATACGTTATTCATTAGCTCACTAAACATGTGGTTAAGATATTTTTTCAGATCATCTTGATTAATAGGTGATAGTCCAGCAAAGTTTTTCATAATAGTGGCAGTCAATGAATCTCTTATTTTTTCTGTATGAAATCTTCCTTGAATAAGAGCAATTGGAGTGTACGTGCTATAACTACTAGATTGTGAATCAATACCTTGTGTCATCATTTTAGTGATATAGCCATTTGTTGGGATTTTATCTAAAGGAACTTTATATAATTCACTATGGGCTTTTAACATAACTGTTCCAATAGGATCAGCCCAAGTAACATTATGATCTGGATTTGCAAAGTTTGAATCTTTAAAATAGTCAATTTGCTTATGAATGTTACAAAATTTTAATTCTAAATTTCCAGAATAATCGTATATAGGCATATTTGCAACCAATTAGTTTTTTAAAATTATACTGTATAAAAGTTATGTATCATGTAATTTAATAGGAATGAAACAAAATATATCTAGTATTGACGTAAAGAGCTTGAGTTAAAACATCGTATATAGTTTCTTAACATATTTTCTGTCATTTTTACCCTCTAGCTAATATTATTAGCTATGACAATTTGCCCATTATGTTTGACTAAACAATTTCTAACTTCTAAATCAGTTTTTACTTCCTGCGTTGATAAAAGAATATCTATGACACTTTTATGTGTTTTATACGATGATTTGTAAACAAAAAGAGGAAAATAAGTCCAAAGTGGAATCCATATCAATAAAAAAAATAAATATCCAATTGTTATTTTACCCCCTAAGGCAGAGAAAATAAATATAATAGAAACGATACATGCAATAATAACACTTCCAAATTTGCTTTCAATTTTTCGTGTTCCATTGGTTAAATTAACAAAAGAGTGATCTGTCAACACTTTATGATACACAGAAATAAATATGTCTAGGCACTCATATCGTTTTGTAACAGTTTATTTTCAAAATCAACGGGTGACAAATAACCATTACTAGAGTGCAACCTCTGTCTAT
>NZ_JSEC01000026.1:0-6044 GCF_000789415.1 Sulfurospirillum sp. MES
TAGACAGAGGTTGCACTCTAGTAATGGTTATTTGTCACCCGTTGATTTTGAAAATAAACTGTTACAAAACGATATGAGTGCCTAGACATATTTATTTCTGTGTATCATAAAGTGTTGACAGATCATAGGTCTTATTTTAATACACTCAGCATCTAGCATTTTTGCTGTTTCTGTTTTAATCGGATCAATCGAAATAAATTTTATATTCGATTTTCTATATTTAAAAAAGTACTCATCGTTTTTGCGATTTGCAACAGCAAAATCAATTTTATTACATTTAAATAGATCTGCTCCCCATAAAATATAAACCTGAGTATTCTCTAAAATTTGCTCATGAGCTGTTTGCAATGAGTAAACTTCAATATCACCAACTATAGCCGGATTTGTTCTCAATGCGGCACCAGCACTAAAATCACCATCTGGGTTAACGCAACCACCTTTGACGATATTAAAAAATCTTCCTGCAAGCGTAGGACAATAATTTACCAACCCTGGATGTGCCCAACCATCAGTAGTACCATTATATATACTCTCCCTAGGCGTTTCTTCAATTTTTTTTGCCACTAAATCTAATGCACGCTCCCAACTGATTCGCACATACTCATCATTACCGCGTAAAAATTGATTATTTTTACGACCCTCTAAATATGACTTCCTGACATAAGGATATTTAATTCTTGAATTTGAATAATTTTGATCCACTAAAGCTTTTAGCATCCCTGGTCTACCATCTGCTTCTTGAGGTACAATATCTAAAATTTTATTATCTTGAACCAAAGCATAAAAAGCACCATAATGACTCGCACTAGGAATTTTTTTTACTTCAGAAAACAATTCAGTAGCATTCGTTACATTTGCGCCTAAAAGCGCAGTAGTGGCGATGCCTCGTTGTAGAAAACCGCGTCGTGTAATACCCATTTTTTGTCCTTTCAAACATAAATTACGGAATAATCTTAATCTAAAAAAAGCATACAAAGAAGCAAAAAAATTTATTTTAAAATAACTTATTTTTTTTTGAAGCAATTATTTCATAATATTAACTAATGAATCGCTTCCGATTTGACAAGTATAAAATTATTTTGTATCTTTGTAAAGATACAGATTATTTCATATTAATAGATACAGATGAAGATAAAAGATATAATAAATTTCTTGCATAATCCAACATTTGACTCCAAATACTCGGTTAGTATTGATTAAAGCACAGGTTAAATTAAAGTGTAAACCGAAGCGTTTTCTACGATTAGAGTATTTTTCACCGATGATTTTAAATGTTTTTATTTTGCATTAACATGTTCGACGAAAATAGAATCTGATACTTTGGCTTTGTTGAAGTAACTCCACATTTAGTATGAGCTTACCAAGTTTAGTGCCTTTTGTCCAAAATACTTTAATGTGTATTATCAGTAATAACTTCATCTACGGGCTGTCTCAAAGATGGGTGAAGACCAATTACATTCAAACCATGGTTTCCTCAAAAGGTATTTCTTTATAATTTTTTGGTATTATAAGTTCACTTTGTACCCAATATAAGATACAGATTATTTAAAATTAAAGAGGTTAGATTGTATTATCTCAATAAAACTTTCGCAATGCCACTCTATTTACAACTCTACCATGCTCTCAAAAATGACATAGAACGAATAATTCAACCCGGAACAAAATTACCTTCAATTCGTCAAATGGCACAAGAACAATGTATTAGTAAAAATGGCGTTGAACAAGCCTATAAACAACTTGAGTTAGAAGGGTATATTGAAAGTAGACCAAAATCTGGATATTTTGTTGTTTCAAACATTAAGAAATTAATAGTTGATGCTGACAAAAAATTTGACTTTGTAGTATCTGAGCCCCTTTGTACAACAATTGAATATGATTTTTCCCCTACGCAATTAACACATGACTCCTTTCCTTTAAAAACATGGAAACGACTTACTTCTAAAGCATTTAACCTTATCGATGGATTAGGTAAATACACTGATGGATTAGGAGAATACACTCTTCGTGAAGAAATTGCATCATACCTTAGGCACTCACGTAATGTTCAATGTAATGCTTCCAATGTAATTGTCTGTTCAGGATTTACGGATGGCATGAATCTTATTGCTGGTCTTTTGGGTAATGATTTTTCCAAAATAGGAATTGAACAACCGGGATATCAAGTAACACAAGAAATATTTACACATCATCATTTCAACATTGTTCCTATCGCTCTGACTCATCAAGGTTTATGCCTAGAATCATTAAAAAATTCTGGTGTGCGATTAGTATATATCACTCCAACACATCAGTATCCCACAGGTGTATCTATGCCCATTAGTCATCGTTTTGCATTGCTTGAATGGGCAAAAAACGTTAATGGAATCATTATTGAAGATGATTATGACAGTGAGCTTCGCTACTATTCTAGACCTATTCCATCGCTACAAGGATTAGATCATTATGAAAATGTCATCTATATAGGAACATTTTCAAAAGCACTTTCTCCTGCGCTTCGTATCAGTTATATCGTTTTACCTGCAAGGTATATTACACGATATAAGACATTAAAGCTTTCTAGGTATCCACACGTTTCTTTGCCACTTCAAAAGACGTTAGAATTATTTATTGCAGATGGACATTGGGTACGGCATTTGAAAAAAATAAAAATTGTCAATAAGAAAAAGCATCATACCTTGAAAGAGATTTTGAAAAATGATTTTGAACCTTTTTTCGAAATACTTAGTGATGGTGGTGGTTTAGCAATCGTAATTCAACCAAAATCATCTTTAAATATTCAATTACTTAAAGAATTAGCTTATGACGCTAAAATCAAACTCTATTTTATGCGTGATCTATATGGTCACGAACTTGAAAGTATCCGATTAGGTTTTGGTGGACTTACTGAAGATAAAATTATCGAAGGAATGAAGCGATTAAAAGCTATATGCTGTCAAGCGAAGCACGGTAGTCACCAGTTTATAATGTAAAAAAAGTTGCGACTTCTACGCATCGCTTGACAATTGAGTGAACTACTCTAAATACCTCTGGCATATTTGATAAATCTACACAAAGAACTACATAAACTTGACTTTTTAAAGTGATATAGCTATAGTTCGGGCGTTAATTCAATATTGTCTCTAAGATGTAGTATAATCTGTAAATGCCTATTGAAGGGATTTCTTAAACGAAGTGGTGCGCCCGAAGGAATTCGAATCCCTGACCTCCGGTACCGCAAACCGATGCTCTATCCAGCTGAGCTACGAGCGCACATTTCTCTTTGAGGTCGGTATTATAGCTTAGCTAATATAAATTAAGTATTAAACAAAGAGCCAAAATGTCATTTAGTTTCGAAAAATCTTTTAAAACGGCGTTACGAAGTTCATGGGTCATTTTAAAACTGATCGTACCGATTTATATTTTAGCGGATGTCCTTTTCTACTACGATCTTTTGAGCTATATTACGTTTATCTTTAAGCCGCTTGCGCTCTTTTTAGGTCTTCCTCAAGAGGCGGCTCTTTCTATCGTAAGCGGTCTTTTCCTCAACCTATACGCCGCCATAGCATTTGCCGCACCTTTAGGTCTTGATGCAAAAAGCTGGACGGTTTTGGCCGTATTTTTAGGGATTGCTCATGCTCTTTTGGTAGAAACCGAGATTATGAAGCGACTCGGTCTTTCGCGTGTCTACTCGATTGTTTTACGCTTATCGGTCGGACTTTTGGTAGGCTTCTTCGTTACGCAGATGCCAAACGAGTGGTTTGTCTCTTCTATTGTCTCCACTCCTGAAACATTACAACCCGTACGCTACGACTCGATTCAAACTTTGGTGCTTAACGCCGCTTACGAAGCCTTCTCTTTGAGCTTAAAAATCATCGTGCTTGTTTCACTGCTTATCTTTGTATTAGATGTGATTAAATCGCGCCCATGGATGCAACGGCATGCCCAAAACGTCAATAGTGGATTTTCGATTTTAGTCGGCGTCATTTTAGGCATTACCTACGGTGCAGGCATTTTAATTGCGGAATACGAAAAGGGGCTTTTAAAAAAGCGTGAAATTCTTTTTATCGGAACTTATTTAATGATCGCACATGCGATGATCGAAGATACGCTTTTATTTGTCATCTTCGGGGCAAACCCTTGGATTATCGTATCATTACGCCTTGTTTTTGCCACGTTAATTGCCTATGGTATTGCAAAATACGTCAACGTGCGTTAAACTCTTGCTTATAAACCTCTTCTAAAAGTTCGACAAAAATATCGGGTTTCGTATAACCGATAAATTCGTCGATAACGCTAAGATCTTTTGGATTGAGAACGAGATTCGTCGGATAATATTTTACGTGAAGATGCTTCGGTAACGCCTTATCGTCCTTATCGACTTCAACGTGAAGGTAATGTTGGTCGATTTTTCGGCGAACAAGCTCCGTTTCAAAAACGTCATGCCTCATTTGAAGACAATACGGGCACTGATCTTTCGTGACGCTCAATACAATCAGCTTTTGACTTTTGATTGCGTTTTCTCTCTCTTGCTCTAAAAAATCAGCCTTTAAAAACGAGCAAACAAGCATAAAACACCATACGATTTTCATTAACATATCGACTCTCTTTAATTTATAACTTTTGTTGAAGTCATTCAAAAAATACGTTATTGTAGCTTTTCAAAGATTAGAAAAAAAGCTAACGACGAAATCTCTCTTTTTGCTGTACTAAAAGACCTGCGATGATTAAGATTAAGCCAATAAAGGTGGAAGGAAGTATTTCCTCTTTGAGGAAATATGCAATAAAAAGAAGTGATAAAAAAGGTGATAAGAAAATTAAGTTCGCAATTTTCGCCGTATTCGTACTATACCTCATTGCCTGTAGCCATAAAATAAACGTTATGCCCATTTCAAATAAACCGACATAAAAAGCTCCTAGCAACCCGTAAACATCTCCCGTAAACGCGATATTTTGCATGAACATGTAGCCTACGATACAAGGAACACCAACTAAAAAATTAACAAAAAGCCCAATGAGAGGATCGACATTTAACTTCGTAGTATAAATCCAATAAAGCGACCATAAAACGGTAGAAAAAAGTGCTAGACCAATGCCGTTAAGATCGGTAAAAGAAAACGAAAGTAACTCCCCGTGGGTAGATATTACGAAAACGCCGAAATAACATATAAACCCAGCTAAAATATCATATACACTAATCTGATGCTTTAAAATCATTACCGATAAGTAGCTTAACATCAGCGCCCACGTATAGTTGATTGGCTGAACCTCTTGCGCCGGTAAAAGCTCATACGCGTGGAACAGCACTAAATAATACGTAAAAGGGTTAATAACCCCAAGAAGAGATAGATGCCAATATATTTTGATTGAATAGCGCTTAAAAAGAAGCCACTTTTTTTGATAACTTATAACACAAAACAATAGAACTAAAGAAACGCTAGACGCATAAAAGAGTAATTGGGTTGCATTCAAATAGTGAAGAGAAAGTTTAAAGGCACTTGCTACTGTTGACCAAAGGAAAACAGATAAAAAAGCGAATAAATAAGCTTTTGATTGATTTTTTTCCAAGAAAGACCGCCTTTGAAGAAGACGAAATGAGGAGTAAGTAGAAAGGAATCACGAGAACTGGCGGCGACCTACGTTTCCATCTCAGTAAGAGAGAGTATTATCGGCGATGAAGAGCTTAGCTTCCTGGTTCGAAATGGGACAGGGCGTTTCCTCTTCTCAATAGCCACCAGAATCGTGAAGTAAATCTATGTCGTATTATAGCGAAATAGGCTTAATTCACCATTCTTTAGGTGATTTTAGTATTGTCTAGTCAACAAAGCGCTTTACACTTAATAAGGAAGTGAAATAGCATTATCATACAATAATACCTCATACGAAAAAGCCAAAGCTTTTTTGTGCTTTAGTATTTGCTACTTTAGCTTGGACTTAGTTCAAGCGTTAAAAGTAGATTAATATAGAATAAGCCAAACGACCTATTAGTACTGGTCAGCTAAAGGGCTCTCACCCATTACACACCCAGCCTATCAAACATGTAGTCTTCATGAGGTCTTCAGGGAAAG
>NZ_JSEC01000027.1:0-4564 GCF_000789415.1 Sulfurospirillum sp. MES
ATTGTCCATGCCCATAAAAAAGCTCCGTATAATCGTGTTTTAGTCGACTAAATTATACTTAAAAGTGCCTATTTATGGGCTTTTATAGATCGATTAATCTTTGAAATCTATGTGCGAAAGTTGAGATGTTTATACGCGATAAAATACTCCCAACCGCGTGTAGAATCGTCCAGCCTCACCAACGTCCCGTTGATTAAACGCATAATATACGCATAGGGCAACGAGGGGATATAGACATGTAAATGCGAATTGGGATCGCGATGCGCAAGGCTGATCTTTGCCGCATCGTCGGTTTCGTAGGTTGACTCGAGGGCATACATGTAAGAAGGGAACAGCCCTAAAACAAAGCAGATAAGGCTTTTGGCAAGCATTTTATTCAAGTTTGTATCCGATCCCCGAGAGATTGACGATAATGTCTTTGGGAAGCTTGTTGCGTAGGTTTCTCACCAAAGAGCGAATCGCATCGTCGGTCATTACCGCATCGCCCCAAACGTAGGTTTGAAACTCTTCGTAGGTAACGATACGGTGTTGGTTGTGAAATAAAAGTTCCAAAAACGAAATCTCTTTTTTGGTGAGCGTAATACTCCGGTTTTCGTAAGTCAAAATTTTTTGATTCCAATCGTAACCGTAGCCTTGCGGCAAATCGTGACGGTCGTTACCGGTGCCTAGTTTTGCACAACATTGTTGCAAAATAGAGAGCATTTTTTCAAAACGGATGGGTTTAACCACGTAATGTTCGATGTGCATATTAATCAACGGTAGCAGATACTCTTGGCTTGTGTATGCCGTTAAAACGACGATGCACGTATTGATCTCTTTTTTACGAATCGTCGTAATCAACTCCACGCCGTTCATGATCGGCATTTCAAGATCGGTCATAATAATATCGGGAGAAAACGTTTTGAGTATTTCCAACGCTTCTAGCCCGTTGGAGGCTTCTTTGATCTCATGAACGATATAGCCTAAAGCGTTGGCGATATGCTTACGGATGTTCTCTTCGTCTTCGACAAACAAAATGTTTAAATGTTTCAGCGGATTTGTGTCATTACGAACCTTTATTCTAGCACTGAGATTATATACCATTTCACATGTAAGTCTTTTTGGTAGTCTCAATATGACACAAAAAAATGGCGAAAAAATGGCAAAAGCAGATCAAGCGAAGCTGAGGGGCGACGTGAAGGCGTTTGGGTAACGCAAAAAAACAAAAAGAAGAGGGCATACAGCCGCTCTCCTTGAAAACCTTAGAATTTATAGTTGGCTCTAAAGCGATACTCTTCGGACGTAACGTTGGTATTGACGCCTGCGGCGTTACGTTTGTCGTTGTCCTCTTTTTCATATTGTAAAGAGAGGCTAAAGCCTTTTAACGCGCCCTCAAAAGCGTAGGTAACGTCACATGCGGTATTTTTCCAATCGCCGCTGGTTTGAGCGATACCTTGCGTATAGCCTTGGTCGTTATCCGCGTACAAGACAAACGCGCTTAAACCCGTAACGCCGATTTTGCTAAAATCGTATGAGATTTTACCCATATACGAATCCGTATCGCGTGCGTAGGTGTGCGCTGACGTTAAGATACTTCCGGTATAGGTACTATCCGCACCGTTGCCGACACCCGCAATTAAGTCGTCGCTTTTATCCGACGTTGCCGCGGCAACGCTGATACCGAAACCCGCAAGGTCGATGATGCTGACGCGACCGCCGAAATAGCTACCTTCTAAGTTGAGGTTATCGAGCGCGGAGTCGGTGCGAGACGTACGATACATCGCGTCAAATCCTAATTTAAAACCGTTTAGCGGAAGAACGTAGTTTGCCTCGGCATGGTAAAGGCTAACGTCGCCTAAATGCGCAACGTCGTTTGCCAATGCGTATTGAGCGGTTAACGTCAGTCCCGTAATCGATTTGTTAATCACTCCGGCACTGTAAGCATCGTCGATAAACGCTTTGCTCACGCTTCCGCCTTTACCGACGGAGAGGGCATACGTTTTGGTAAAATCGCCGATATCCCCGACGTCGCTAGCGTCGGCTAGCGTACTGGTTCTGCCTTGAAATTTGTTGACGTAAGCGGCGATCAACGTCGTTGAAGGAAGATCCGTATTGGTTAAGACGGCACCTTGGAAAGCCTCTTTGACGATGCGTGAACCGCTACCGCTAACCAACGGCGTAGAGATAAATTGGCGACCGATTTTAAGGTCGGTTTTTCCAATCGCATAGCCGATATAGGCTTCGGATAACATAGCACCCGAACCGTACATGTCACCTTTGAAAAGATCTTTAGAATCACTGTCCGCATACGGCGCATAATTGGATTGCATCGTTGCTCCAAGACGAAATCCGTAGAACGTGTCCGTTACGTAGTTCAAAACGACGGCGGTATTGAAAATATCTTGATGCGACGTCGTTCCATTATCTCTATCGAAATACCATGCACGAAGTTCTCCGCCTACCTTGCCGTTTTTAAACGCATCGGCAAGCGTATCGGCGGCACAAAGAGAAGAGACTACACCCACAGCCATAAGGGCAACCAAACTGTATTTGGCACTTTTCATAAAACACACTCCTTAAAATAAAATGAATGACAAAGGTAATATACAGAAAAAAAATGATGAAAAAATGTAAGAACACTTTTTCTCGATACGCTTTTCTTTTAACATGTAAGGCGGATGCGTCGGATAAGAGCATCGGCGTTTGGGGTATGCGCGTATCAAAAACGTACGGTAGTTTAAAGTGCCAAAGGGATTTTAAAACGATTTTTTCGACAAACGGCTTTGGCTCGATACGGATACGCTACGATGACATGTAAGCACGGTATGCCTTGTTTTTGACTTTTTTTGCACTATACGTCAAATTTTTTACGCGTTTTTTTTTCTACGGAACACTCTATGCAATATCTCGTTCGAACAAAAACTCACACAAGGAGAACACAATGTCAGAGCTTCGTCAAATTGCCTTCTACGGCAAAGGTGGTATCGGTAAATCAACCACTTCACAAAATACACTTGCCGCAATGGCACACTACTTCGGTAAAAAAATTCTTATCGTCGGATGTGATCCTAAAGCGGATTCAACACGTCTTATCTTGCATGAAAAAGCACAATGTACGATTATGCAATTAGCATCAGAGGTCGGTACGGTTGAGGATTTGGAGCTCGAAGACGTATGTAAACCGGGTGCGGCAGAATTTCACCCCGATGATACGACGATTACGGAAGGTTACATTATGTGTACGGAATCTGGCGGACCAGAGCCGGGAGTCGGTTGTGCAGGTCGCGGTGTTATTACGGCGATTAACTTTTTGGAAGAAGAGGGTGCTTACGACGAAGAACTCGATTTCGTTTCTTACGACGTACTCGGCGACGTTGTTTGCGGCGGATTTGCGATGCCGATTCGTGAAGGTAAAGCACAAGAGATTTATATCGTTATGTCAGGCGAAATGATGGCGATGTATGCGGCAAACAATATTTCTAAAGGTATTTTGAAATATGCCAACACCGGCGGCGTGAGACTTGCAGGACTTATTTGTAACGCTCGTATGACGGATCGCGAGTATGACCTAGCCAAACACTTGGCAGAGCAAATCGGAACGCAAATGATTCACTTCGTACCAAGAAGTAACCACGTTCAACGTGCAGAGCTTCGCCGTATGACGGTTGTTGAATTTGCCGACAAATCCGACCAAGCGTTCGAGTACAGAGAATTAGCGCGCAAAATCATCGCCAACGATCTTAAAGTGATCCCTAAACCGTTAGAGATGGACGACCTTGAAGCACTCTTGATGGAATTCGGTTTGGAAGAAGAAGTCGAAGCAGACGCTATCGGCAAAAAAGCATCAGCTTAATTTATACACTAGATACATACAAGGAGCACATTATGTTTATTTGCGGATACCACTTCCCTGCCTCTATGGGAAATAAAATTAGTCATGAGCAAGTTGTTGAAAGAGTTACGGCTGAAGCGGGCGATCTTTCCGATGTCAGTTATGCAGTCCTTATCTCTGAAAACCGTGACGGTGTCAAACAAGAAGACCTTAAAGTAGAAAAAGGTTCTTTCCTTTTTACGGCACTTGCAGACTATTATAAAAAGTCTGACATCGAGGGTGAATATAAAATGATTTATTACACCAACAAATATCAAATGAGTGAAGTTTCAAAAGCGGTTGACGGCGAAAAAACGGCGGCTGTTTGCAAAAAACTCGATGATATGCTTCTTTATAGAGTTAAAGTCGCTTAATCGCGATAGCTCTCAAATCAGTTAAAGGAAAGAGCCATGACGACAGAAACATTGCTAAGTCAGCAACAAGCCGTAATCGCGGAAGTGCTTGAAGCCTATCCGGATAAAGCCAAAAAAAGTAGAGCCAAACACTTGGGCGTTGATGCGCCCGATGGTGTTAAAGGTGCATGCGATAGTACCAAAAGCAACAAACAAACGATTCCGGGCGTCATGTCTCAGCGCGGCTGTGCGTACGCGGGAAGTAAAGGCGTCGTTTGGGGACCGATCAAAGATATGGTTCATATCAGTCACGGTCCTATCGGTTGCGGTCAATACTCTCGAGCCGGAAGAAGAAACTATT
>NZ_JSEC01000028.1:0-4486 GCF_000789415.1 Sulfurospirillum sp. MES
GCACGTGGTTTGCCAAAGGCAATCCTTTCGGTTACGACATCAAAGGTATCGTCAATACCGATCTTTTATCGCCGAATATGGTTATGCAGACGATAGACTATCTTGTCGATGAACAGCAATTCGACTCCGTCGTCATTGACTTGGAATCCAACACGTTGCTGGATTTAAACATCTTGGTCAACCACGTACAAAAACGTGTCCGCAAAGTCATCGTTTTGCCGAAAATGACGAAAATTCCTATTATTAACGGGGAACTGATCAGCTCGATTCACCATAAGGGTATGGCGTTTTATATCAAAAACAATCTTTTAAGCCCTCTGGATCAGGCGATTAAACGCGTATTCGACGTAAGTGTTGCACTTATCACTTTTATGTTGACGTCGCCTTTTCTCATGTGGCTATACGGCGTCGTATACGTAACGACCAAAGGGAATCCAATTTTCACACACGAACGTATCGGTTTTGGCGGCAAAAAGTTTAAAGTCTATAAATTTCGTACGATGTATATTGACGCCAACGAGCGCCTTGAAGAGCTTTTAGAAACATGCGAAGAGAGCAAAGAGGAGTGGGAGAGAGATTTCAAGCTCAAAGACGATCCTCGCATCACGAAAATAGGCAAATTTTTACGCAAAACCTCTTTAGACGAACTTCCGCAACTTCTTAACGTTTTAAAAGGCGAGATGTCCTTGGTAGGTCCTCGTCCTATCATCGAACAAGAAGTCGCCAAGTACGGCGGAGAAAAATAGGGTCAGAGGTCAATTTTTAACTAAAAAGGTGCTACAATAGACAAAAAAGGTGTTAGCATGCCTAGAAAACATAGAATCGAAAAAGCTGGGTTTTATCATATTATCAATCGTGGTGTTGCCAAAAACAGCATTTATCATGATGATGAGGATTTTGCAAAGTTTTTAAAAATCACGGAGGAGGCTAGCGATGAATATCATTTCGCCATCTATTCCTTTTGTTTGATGTCAAATCACTATCATCTTCTGCTAAAAACTTCATCTTCAAATCTTTCTGCCATTATGCAAAAAATAAACTCAAGATACAGTGTATTTTACAACAACAAGTACAAGAGGGTCGGACCTTTGTGGCAAGGCAGGTTTAAAGCTTGGTATGTGTATGATGAATCATATCTCAAGATCCTAGTAAAATATATAGAATACAATCCTATCAAATCAGGCATTACTCATAAAATAGGCGAATATAACTGGGCAATGAGCAGTCGTAATTTTGAATTTTCAATGTTGAATTTTCAACTCGTTGAGAATATCAATTTTGATAAAGAGCTTGATGAAAATGAACAAAAAAAGATTGATGAACTTTACCGTGCAAAACTAGAGATTAAAGAAGATGTTGTGATAAAAAAAGAGTTGAGAAAACTGGACTTCTACTTTTGTGATTTTCAAAAAGAGGTTGCTATTGCACATGCTATCACAGATGGATATACGGGTACGGATATCGCAGAGCATTTGGGAGTGACAAAAGCGGCTGTATCAAAAATCTATACAAACTATAAACACATAAGAAAATTATTTGAGCGACTTCGAGATAAGGGGCTTTTTTGGAGTTATAGCAAGGATATGAGCTATGAAGAATTTGGTAAAAAACTTTTTATTGAGTACGTGCTCAAATATGCAGACTTTGACGATATAGAGCTTTGTTTTTGTTTTTTTGGAAAAAGAGAAGTAAAAAGCGTGTGGGAAGAAAAACTAAAAAGTGATAGAAGTTTTATCAAAATCAATCTCATGCTTGCACGAGTATTTTTTGGGATGGATGTTGAGGCTGACTATTTTAAGGAGGTGAAAAATGCAAGATTTGAAAAACTTAGATTGCTTGCTTCCTAAGACCAAAGAAGTTTTGCTTCAGATTGTAAAGAGCTGTGATTTTTTAGATAAATATGTTCTGGTTGGTGGAAGTGCATTGACACTGCACCTTTGTCATAGAAAAAGTGAAGATTTGGATTTTTTTACGTATGATGATGTTTTTGATAAAGAGAAAATATTTTTCTTTATCAAATCTTTTGAACAGAAAGAAATTATCAACCAAACGAATGAACAGATTGACGTACTGCTTGATGGTGTGAAAGTGACTTTTTTCAATGCTAAGTGGAGCTTCTTGAAACCTATCATGAAACAAAAATTGAATATAGCTAGTATTGAACAAATAGCTGCCATGAAAGTAAATGTACTTTTTTTGAGGGCAAAATATAGAGATTATTACGATTTGTATTTTTTAGTAAAAGAGGGCATGAGTTTAAAACATATTTTTAAGGTAAGTGAAAAAATAGTCGAGGGGGTAACGTTTAAATTGTTTGTTGTTGCTTTGCTGTATATCGATGATATAGAAGATGATGATATACGCTATTTGGAGCCCAAAGAGCACCTTAGCAAAGCTAACATTAGAGATTTTTTTGAGAAAAGACTGTATACTCTTCAGTCAACTTTACAATGAAAAGAGTCTAACATGATTTTGCATATTCAAAAGAGTAATGCTATTGTATGAATAATATAACCATTCTCCTAAATGGGGTACCATTGTATTTTAAAGATCAATTGGATTCTCTTGCCTCTCAAAGCTGTAAGGAGTTTTTCATCATCGCTAGAGATGATGGCTCTACAGATGCAAGTTATGGAATAGTTCAAAATTTCATGCAACACACATCGTTACATGTAAAGGTTTTGGAAGAGAGAACAAACTGTGGGGCCGTAAGAAAATTTGGTGGGCAAAAGATACTTTAGTGCAGTTTTGGCACACAAGTTACCTTTTATCTAAAAGTGACTCTTAAAAGTATTATGATGAGTGCTTTGAAGCTCGCAAATAAGGAGATAGATAGTGATATTATCAGAGCTTGGCAAAACTATTAAAGAGTTACGAAAACAAAAAGGTTTCTCGCAAGAAGCATTGGCTAAAAGTGCGCATATTTCAAGAGCGACGTTATCAAAATTAGAAAACGGCTATATCGCAAAGATAAGTATCGTCACGCTCAATCAGATTGTGTCTCTTCTGGGGTATGAAATTGATATTAAAGCATCCAACCTATTTATCACATATCATGAAAATGAAATACTCTAGAAGGATTATTGGATGAACATTATTGCCTTCATTCCTATCTTCCAGCCACCGGTTACTTTTGAGAAAAAAATATTCCCTTTATTGCAAAGTCAAAGTGTACCTGTCACTTTAATGATCGTGAATTCGGCAAAAAAAGATAGTCCGATTCAAACGATGAAAATTCACCAAAGTGAATTCAACCATGCCAATACGCGTAATTTAGCGTTACATTACGAAGCGGATTTTTACCTTTTTATGACCCAAGACGCGATGCCATGTGATGGTTTTTTGGTGAAAAATTTGCTTCAAGCGTTTGAAGATCCCGATGTCGTCGTAGCGTATGCAAGGCAAATTCCTTATGAAAATGCCGATGCGATCGAAGTGTTTGCGCGCACGACCAACTATCCGCCGATTTCTCGAGTGAAATCTCAAAGTGATTTACCCGTTTTGGGCATTAAGACATTTTTTTGTTCCGATAGTTGTGCGATGTATAAAGCGCGTTATTTTAAAGAGGTAGGCGGATTTACCAAAGATTTGTGTACCAACGAAGATATGGAGTTTGCGGCACGTGCGATTATGGACGGTAAAAAGATCGCGTACGTGGCTGAAGCAAAAGTATACCATTCGCACGTTTTGACATGTAAGGATATCTGGAGGCGTTACCGCACTATCGGACGTTTTTTTAAGGACAACCGTTGGATTTTAGACGAAGCGGCAAAATACGGCAAAATAGAATCTTCCGGCATAGGACAAGCGTGCAACGAACTACGTTATTTGCTCAAAAATGCCCCTAGCGCGCTTCCTCGTTCGATTCTCTGCTCGTTGATAAAATTCATCGCGTTTAAATTCTCTTTTTAACCTTCTTTTGTTACACTATTGTCTTGTTATACCACGGAGCATCGTATGCGTTATTTTATATTAAAGTTTCTCATCAGCCTTATTTTTTTTGTGATCAATCTCTACGCTTCTTTATGCATTGCCGATGTTTTTTTGGAGATGGATGCATCACAAACGCCCGCAAGTTACGGCTGGATGATTTTTATTTACATGTTAAGCTATTTTTACGTACGTTTGATGACGCACAGAATGGTAACGGTCAATGCGGCTATTTTGTCGCTCAAGGCTAACTTTTTCTCGTTTGCGATTATTTTGATTATTATCGCTTTGGCAAAACTCAACGACACGACTTCACGAGCCATCGTTTGTATTTTTTACCTCTTGAATAATGCCAATGCTTTATGGTCGTATTACCTCAAAAAGATCTTTTTCCAATGGGAGTATTTTAGACAGCCTGTTTTCGTGATCTGCGATAATCAAGGTTTGAAAAATGTTCGCACGTGGTTTGCCAAAGGCAATCCTTTCGGTTACGACATCAAAGGTATCGTCAATACCGATCTTTTATCGCCGAATATGGTTATGCAGACGATAGACT
>NZ_JSEC01000029.1:0-4243 GCF_000789415.1 Sulfurospirillum sp. MES
GTGCTTGGAATTTTTGCACGTAGGCTGCGGTTAAAGTTGTGTTGGGAAGGTCGGTATTGACGATGCTTGCACCCTCAAATGCCTCTTTCACGATACGATTTCCTAAAGAGGCGATAAGTGGGGTATTTAAAAACATGCGTCCAACTTGAACGGTGGTTTTACCTGCACTGTAGGCTAAATACGCTTCGGAGAGTTGCGCACCTGAGCCGTACTCATCCCAGCCAAACTGTGTTTTGGCATTGGAGCTTGCAAACGGCGCACTGTTGGCTTGACCTGTCAACCCAAGACTAAAGCCGTTAAATGAGCCCGTTGTATAGCCAAGCACAACGCCCGTATTGAAAATAGATTCACCCGAAATGGCAGGGTTACGGTCACGATCCCAGTAAAACGCTTTGAGCTCACCGCTGACTTTGCCCTCTTTAAACGCATCTGCCAACGTATCGGCACCAAATGCACAGGTGCTAAGTCCCGCTGCACACAAGGCTACTAAGCTAAGATTTGCCAATTTCATATGTTTCTCCTTCGTAGTAAAAACACTTTACATGTAAAATGTTTATGACGTTAATTTATGCCAAAAAAGATGTGTGAAAGTGGTGCCATAACACATCCGGACAGACGCATAAACCCATCTGCCTTATTCTTTAATAAGCCCGTTGTTTTCATAATTAATTTGAAGCTTCAAGAAAAATTTTAAATAAAAAAAAGAGCAAAATAATCGAAGAGAAAAAGCAGAATTGTGACGAAAAAAATCGTAGATTTTTTATAAAATTCACTTTGTTAAAAGTAAAAGCACCCAAGGTGCTTGGGCATTCCGCCGAGGAAAACCCAGCGTTAGCGTAGCTTTTGGAGCTTTGCTTTAAAAGCGTGTATAGCGTTCGGTAAGAACGCTAATGAAAATGTGTCAAAAAAGAGGCGGCTTACGCCGCTCTCTTCCAAATCGAAACTTTCCAAAGATACGCTATTAGGGTAAAAATAGCCATAAATCCAATGAGCTTCAAACCTAAGCTCTCACGCTCCGCTTTTTTGCGATCTCCCACGTTTTCCATGTAAGCGATCACTTGCGATTGAGACGCTTCGCTCAGTCCCACGCGAGGCATCGCAATGCCCTCGACCATCTTCAGCGGTTCGTTGATAAAGGTGCTTAGATACTCCGCTTTTTTAGAGCGAATCATCATCGAAAGATCGGGTGCTTCGGCTCCCAGATAATTTTTCATCGACGTACTCGGCGTTTTAGCGTTCCATGCATCGTATTTCATACTATGGCATCTGCCGCATGCTTCTTCAAACACCTCTTTATCGGAAGGTTTTGTCGCGACGATATTTTGAAGATACGCCACCACGTCGGCAATCTCTTGATCGCTAAAAAAAGCAAAACTAGGCATCGCATAGGGCTTTGCGTCGTTAAATTTATGCGAAAGTTTGGTCGCACCCACGGGGTCTTTTAAAAAGCCCGCAAGGTAATTTTTCGCGTAAATCACACCCGAATGACTCAGATCGGGAGGCACGACGCCGTACGCACCAGCCGCATCTTCGGGACTCATAGGAGCGGCGTATCCCACGGACTCAATGCCGTGGCACGCGAGGCAATTGGCTTCAACCAATGCCTTGCCGTTGTCTGCATTGCCGTTTACATGTAAAGGCTCCATCTCTTTAAAACGAAAATCCGCAGGCGCGACATGAGGGTGCATTTGCGAATGCGCATACGGTTCCACGCCCCAGTAGGTCACGGCGGTAAAGAAGATCACAATGGCTAAAATCTTCACTTCTCTCATGCCTTTTCTCCTTTTTTCGCTTCCCATTTCGTAAGGATCGGAAGGGCGATAAAAAGCCCTAAAAACAGCACCGCGGCAAAAAATCCAACCCACGCGTTCACGCCCGTCGGCGGCAACTTACCGTAAACGGTAAGGACGATCATATCGACGATCAGCAGCCAAAACCACGCGAAAAATGCGGGACGTTTGTGTGCCGGAGCCGTATTCATCGCGTTGCGATCCAAAAACGGTAGTAAAAAAAATACCACGTTAGCAAACACAAACGCGATTAAACCGATGTCCATCGCCGCGATGCCGCCGATGTCGAAGAAAAAGCCCCGAAGCACTTCGTAATTCCATAAAAAATACCATTCGGGATAGATATGCGCGGGTGTTTTCATCGAATTTGCCGGCTCAAAATTGATCGGATCCATCGCAAAATCGAAGTGGTAACAAACCAAGAAAAAGAAAAACGTCATAAAAAAGCCGACGACGAAAAAGTCTTTCGATAAAAAGACGGGCCAAAACGGTACGACGCGAGACTCTTTAATGCGCCCTTCTTTGTATTTTTGCGCTTCCGCTTCAAAATCAAGCTCAACGGAATCTTGGTTATTGACATGCGGAAAGCGAAGTGAGTAAAAATGTACCGCGATCACCGCTAAAATCACGAGCGGTAATAAAACGACGTGTAACATAAAAAAGCGCGTCAACGTTGCATCGGCAACGACGTAATCGCCGCGTATCCAGATGACGACCTCATCGCCGATCACGGGAATACCGCTAAACAAATTGGTAATGACTTGCGCCGCCCAGTAGCTCATCTGCCCCCACGGAAGCATATAACCGCTAAACGCTTCGGCGGAAAACGCCACGAAAAGCACCATACCCGTTAGCCAAATCATCTCACGCCCTTTTTTGTAAGAGCCGTAATAAATTGCCGTAAACAGGTGAATATAAATAATCAAAAACGTCGCCGAAGCCGCAACGCCGTGCATATGTCGCCATAACCAACCGTACTCGACTTCTTGCATAATCGTATAATTGACGCTATCAAACGCTAAATTCACGTCCGGTTTATAATACATCAACAACAAAAGTCCCGTCACCAACAACACCGCAAATAAAGCGATCAAAACCACACCCATCGCCCATAAAAAGTTGATATTTTTAGGAATCCAATACTCGCTCATCATCACGCGCATAAAGGCTTTTACCGCTAAACGCTGATCGAGCCAATCGATCAAGCCTTCGGCTTTTTTGATCTGTGCCATAACGCCTCCTTACGCTTTTTTCGTCATTTTTTGATACTCCGCACCCTCTTCGCCCAAGACGATCGTTTCGCCGTTGCATTTAAAGGGAGGAATATCCAAAGGACGCGGCGGAGGACCGAACGTTTGTATACCGCTCGCATCGAAAACACCGCCGTGACACGCACACTTAAACGTGCGGGAACTCGCCTCGTAAGAGGGAATACACCCCAAGTGGGTACACAGCCCGATCAAAACGACAAAACGCTTCTCGCCGATGCGAATATCGCGTTTATCGTTGCTCGGCGTATCCGCGCTTTTACGTAAAATAAAGACGGGTTTCCCGCGCCATTGAACCGTATGCATTTCGTCCTCGTTCATACCGGAAAGATCGACGCTCACAAAACCCGCCGATTGGACGCTCGGAAGCGGATCCCAACTCTTTTTCATCGCGCCCAAGGCAAGCACTCCGCCCACGGTACTGATACCGCCTAGAGCCAAGCCTATAAAATCGCGCCTACTTTGTTCTGCCATCGATAGACTACTTTTTCGCGATAAAAGAGGCGAGCTCTTCGATTTGCGCATCGCTGAGATTGGCAACTTGCGGTTTCATCATCGCTTTTTGTTCTCTGCCGTAACTACCGTCTTTGTAACCTTTAAGAGCTTTCATAAAATCCTCTTTACTCATCTCTTTGATCACGAGGCTTTTATTTAACGCGGCTTTCTCGCCTTGCGCTCCGTGGCAGGCGATACACTTGGTATACAAAGGATTGGCCGATGCGCTTAAAGCAAGGCTACACCATACCAACGCAACGTTACATGTAAAGGTTGAAAGTTTCATCTACGACTCCTTGAAATTAAATTTTCACGCATCGTAGTAAAAAAAAATAGCAAAAAAATGAGATCAAGCCCAAAAAGAAGAGGTAATCACTATTTTTAAAGTAGGTTAAAGTAAACGCGTTGCGTCAAAGGCGTCTTAAAAGTGCTAACTTTCCCGTTTGAGCTTAATCGTAAAGAGTGCGCCGTAGTTCGTATTGCTGACGTTAATGATGCCGTTCATATTATTTTCGATAATCATCTTGGTCATATAAAGCCCGATTCCCGTGCCTTGTTTGGCATGTTTGGTCGTAAAATAAGGCTCGAAAATACGCTCGATATGCTCCGCCGCGATGCCGCCGCCGTTATCTTCGATTTTGATCAGCGTGTAGCGTTTGCCGTTTTTAACGCTCATCGCGATATACGGTG
>NZ_JSEC01000003.1:0-371847 GCF_000789415.1 Sulfurospirillum sp. MES
AACGTCGAAAGACTGGCTTCGAGTAGATCGACGCTTAAGCCCTTAATCTCGCCTTTATCGCGAAAACTAAAGGGCGGATTCGGCGCAGCATACACTAACGGCTCGAGCGCAAAAGAGGGAGTCACACACACAGAAATCACCGTAACGCAAAGCGCGAAAGCAAAATACAAACGATGCATCATTTATTCTTAATAGCGTTGTCATGACAGCATAGATAAGAAAAAATACTAAAATATATTATAAAGGATTCTTTAAAATTGTAGTCCTATCTAGCTTAATTCAAGCAAAAGAGTGTGACAAAATGGACGAAAAAAATGTCAAAAAACGAAGGCTATTTGTACAAACGCGGTAAATACGCCAAATAAATAATATTGCTCATCGCTCCGCTGCATAAAACCATTCCCATAACGACGATTTGATAACGAACGGCAACTAAAGGATCGACTCCGGAGAGGATTTGTCCGGTCATCATCCCCGGAAGCGAAACGAAGCCTACTGCTAAAAATTGATTAATTTGAGGGATCATCGACGCTTTAAACGCGATCGAACGTGCTTTTTCATGAGGAAGATGTTCTTTTTCTTTTTCGTAGCGTTCGGCGGCTAAAGAGAGGGCATTCATTGCATTGGCATAAATCATTCCCGCCAAAGGAATCACAAACCTAGCGTCAAACGGATTGTTTAATTCAAGGACAACCCATAAAACCCACGCTAAATTAAACGAACCTCCCAAAACGATGGAAACCAAAATAAGCCCGAACGTTTTGAAATCTTTTTGGGGAATATTGCGTCTCGCGATAAACGAAGCCGTCGTTACCATCACGATCAGCAGTAAAGAGAGCATCCAAAGCGTATTCGTCTCAAACAAAGAGGTTAAAACGTATCCGACGAGGATCAATTGAACGCTCATACGAAGCGTTGCTTGCGCGATCTCGCCTTTTTTCCCGACCCATCGATAATAGGCATATCCGACAATGCTTAAAGGAATGATCATAAAAAGCAGATGCGATAAAGCGATGGTCTGCATGAGAACCTTAGGAACGATTCAAGAAGCGCGGCACTTCTCGAATCGTTGTTAAGAATTTTTACGAAAAGAGCCTATTGACCGCGTTGTTTCAATGCTGCGACGATTGCCGCGATGTACTCTTCTTTGCTTTCGTCTTCTTCGATATCGTGAAGTGCATCTAGCGTAAAGGTCGGTAATTTATGGTCAAGGTAAGTCGTATTGAAAATACCCGCTTTAAAGTCTTCGTCGCGAACGATTTGGCGGTGAAGCGGAACGTTGGTAGGAATACCCCAAATAATAAACTCGTTCAACGCACGTTTTGCGCGGCGAACCGTTCCTTCCCAGTCAAGTCCCGTCACGATCAATTTTCCGATCATCGAGTCGTAATTGCTCGGAACGATATAATCTTTATAACCGATCGAATCCATACGAACGCCCGGACCGCCGGGGGAGAGATGGCGCGTAATGCGTCCGGAGGAAGGAATGAAACCGACTTTAGGATCTTCGGCATTAATACGAAATTCGATCGCATAACCTCTAAATTTAATGTCCTCTTGCATAAACGGCAAGCGTTGACCCTCTGCAATACGAATCATACGGTAGATAATATCCACGCCCGAAATCTGCTCGGTAATCGTATGTTCGACTTGAACGCGCGTATTCATCTCGATAAAGTAGAAGTTGTCGTCTTCGTCCACAAGGTATTCGATCGTACCTACGCTTTCGTAACCGAGCTTGATCATCGCTTTTTTAGACGTACGAAGTAACTCTTTGCGAATCTCTTCGTTAAGTCTTGGGCTCGGAGCGATTTCAACCACTTTTTGGTGCTTTCGCTGAATCGAACAATCCCGTTCGCCTAAGTGAATGACGTTGCCGTATTTATCGGCGACGATTTGGACTTCGATGTGGCGGGGATTGGAAAGATACTTTTCGATAAACGCATCGCCTCTACCGAAAAAGCGTTTCGCTTCTTGCGTTGCCGCTTCAAACATCGAAGCAAACTCTTCTTCTTTTTTGACGATACGCATACCGCGACCGCCGCCGCCGAATGCCGCTTTGATGATGACCGGAAAACCGATCTCTTTAGCGATTTTCGTTGCTTCGGTAATATCCGTAATCGGCGTATCCGTTCCCTCGACGACCGGAACACCGACGGCTTTCATCGCCACTTTAGACGCCATTTTATCGCCGAAAAGTGCGATGTGTTCAGGTTTTGGACCGATGAACGTAATGCCGTTATCGATACAGTGTTGCGCAAAATCAGGATTTTCGGATAAGAAACCGTATCCCGGGTGAATGGCATCCGCGCCTACTTCTTTCGCCAAAGCGACGATTCGCTCGTAGTCTAAATAGGCTTGAATCGGATCGCCGTCGATCAGATAACACTCGTCCGCCTTGCGTACCCAAACGCCCCTCGCGTCAATCGTAGAGAAAATACAAACACTTTTGATTTCCAACTCTTGACATGCCCGAATAATTCTAAGCGCAATCTCGCCGCGATTTGCGATGAGCACTTTTTTTATTTTTTGTGTTTGCACAACTATCTCCCCAAAGAAATTAAGGGTGTTATTATAGCACTAAAATGCCCAATTAAAAAATGATTAAGACATTTTTTTGACATTTTCAAAGCCAATCGGAGCGTTTACTCTGCTCGTCGATCTGCCTTCCGATCGTTTGATGCAAATGCCAATAATACTCCACAAACCGCTTCACGTCCGTACGGCAAGGCATGTATAAACCTTCGGCATTTTGAGACGCAAAGCGATCTAAAAAGATTTTTGCATCGTTTTGGGCAAGGTAATGTTTTGCCAAATCGGTATAGGTCTGAAGATACCAACTTTTGAGTTTTTCATACACCGCGTCGCTTTGATCGATGCATAACGTTTCGTCAAATCGTAAAACGCCGCTTTCGAACAATCCGTTTAAATGGATCAATCCTTCGCAATAATAAGGCTCGACTTCGCTTGTTTTCATCCACGCGATCAATCCGACGCTTCGTTTGATCGTATCGCTTAAAAGCGCTCTTTTGAGCGTCGCATCTTCGTGCATAAAAAAGGCGACCAAACCGCCCGTCGTCGCTTTGAACTCTTCGATATTTTTAAAAACGCCGCTTCGATTCATTCGGGTTTCCGTTCCCTCGTCCATCCACAAAATATGCCCGTATTCATGCCCGATCGTACCGACTTCGTAGATGCGATGCCACAAATCCGGACGATGAAAGAGAATGTCGCGTTCTTCGTCGATAAAGGCTTTTCCGAAAACTTCGTGATGGATTTTCAAAAAAGGCTTGGCGCGTTGGGCGTCCAAAACGTTATCGGCAAACGCAAAAATCTTTTTGCCGCGCTCCTTGCTTACCGTTTCGTCGTTAGGAACGACTTGTGCGGAAAAAAGCCCGTTGAACTCCGCCGCGTAAAAAAGTGCCGGACGACCGATATAGAGTTGCACGCGTTTTAAGTTGGAGAGGACATTTTCCCTCACATGCGTTTGCGTCGAGCCTAAAGCGTCGTACAAACGCACAAACGTCTGCTCGATTCGCGCATACGTCGTTGCGGCGCTTTGGTGTTCGGGGCGTGAAAGCCTGACGTCCCACTCGAGGGCAACCGCTTTTTTGTAATGGTCTTCATAGTATTCTAAAGGGTGTCCGATTTGAATCGGAGCGGTCATATCCATCCATGTTCGATCCACGTTCGCCCATTTGGCGATCAATTGCGTGCGGTCTTCTTCGCCGAAGGCTTGATCCAAGGCTTGAAAATAGCGTACGTACGCCTCTTTTTGTCCCCAAACAAGATCGTCCAAAGCGTTTAAGTCTTCAACCAAAGAGCCGATTGCCGCGCGTACGCTTGCGACTTCGCGCGGAAATGCCGTTGCGTACGCCTGAGCGATATAACCGTTTTCGACTTTTTGCAGTACGGAATACGAACGATCGCCCTCTTCACCGCAAGGATCGGGATCGAAGAGCCCCTTTTCGTGGAGCATCGCGGCGATTTTTTGTCCGTCGCGCTCGTATTCCAGTTCCAAAAGCGGATTGATCGTGTTGACGATGTGCTCGTTCCATTGCGATTGCCATTCGCTCATTGCGACGCCTATTTCGTGTACGCCTTGTAAAACACGTCGGTAAAACGGCGAAAAAAGTGCCTCTTGTTCGACGGTTTCGATCAACGACGCGTGGCGTTTCATATAAAACGCTTTCACCCAAAGATAAGCTTTTTCTTTGGCTTGCGCGATAAAGACGGCGTCTTTGCCCTCTTTTTCCAACGCCTGAACGAGTTGGTCGTCTCGGAGATTGATCAGTCTTGTTAACGCCGCGACGCGATTGTCGCGCGTTTGAGCCAACTCGACCTCTTCCAAAAACGCATCGATCAGCGTCGCAACATCGACGTCAAACGCTTCGTGCTCGACCAAGCCGAAATAATCGCCCAACTCTTTTTGGCGCATCGCTACGATTTCGTACAATCGCGCCCAATCGTTTAAAAATTTTGCTTTCATCACTTCATTCTCGTGTTTTTTTAAGTATAATTTTATCTCATTTAATCTCATGAACGCTTTAAAGGATACATAATGTCACACGACTGGGCGATTGAAACCAAAACCATTCAATGCGGGTGGGAGCCGAAAAACGGCGAGCCGCGCGTCCTTCCCATTTACCAGAGCACTACGTACAAATACGACAGCGTCAAAGAAGTTGCGATGCTTTTCGATTTGGAAGCGCCGGGGCATATGTATTCGCGTATTTCCAATCCTACATGTGAAGCCTTAGAAAACAAAATCGCCGCCCTCGAAGGCGGTGTGGGCGCATTGGTTACCTCTTCGGGGCAAAACGCTTCGACGATCGCTATCGCCAATATTTGCTCCTCGGGCGACCACTTTATCGCCGTAGGTGCGATTTACGGCGGAACCGTTTCGTTATTTACCAACACGCTGAAAAAAATGGGTATCGACGTCACGCTCGTGGACGCAAGCCTCTCCAAAGAGGAACTCAAAACGTTTTTCAGACCCAATACCAAAGCGATTTTCGGCGAAACCATCGCCAATCCGAAACTTGACGTTCTCGATTTTGAAAAATTTTCCGCCTTGGCGCACGAGATGGACGTCCCTTTAATCGTGGATAATACGTTTGCCACGCCTTACCTTTGCCGCCCGCTGGAACTCGGAGCGCACATCGTCATTCACTCGGCGACCAAATACCTCGACGGTCACGCGATCAGCGTCGGAGGCGTGATCGTAGACGGCGGTACATTTAACTGGCGTAACGGTAAATTTCCCGAATTTACCGAACCCGACAAAAGTTACCACGGCATCGTCTATACCGAAAAATTCGGCAATCTCGCCTACATCGTCAAAGCCCGCGTTCAGTGGATTCGCGACATCGGTTCGTACTTGACGCCGATGAATGCTTTTTTAACCAACCTCGGCACGGAAACCTTACATGTCAGAATGGACAGGCATTGCGAAAACGCCTTAAAGCTCGCTTCGTTTTTAGAAGCGCATCCCAAAGTCGGCTGGGTCAACTATCCTGCACTCCCTTCGCATAAAGATTACGCATTAGCGCAAAAGTACCTCAAAGGCGCGAGCGGCGTTTTAACGTTCGGCGTTAAAGGCGGAAGGGACGAAGGCGAAAAAGTGATGAACGCACTCAAACTTGCCGCCATCGTCGTACATGTCGCCGACGTTCGCACGGGCGTGTTGCATCCGGCGAGCATGACGCACCGTCAACTCAGCGACGAAGAACAACTCAAAGCCGGCGTGACGCCAGATTTGGTTCGCGTTACCGTAGGACTCGAAAATATCGACGATATTATCGCCGATTTCGACCAAGCACTTCGTACGATTTAGCACGCAAAGGATCCGCATGAACACGAGCCGTTACGAAACGATCAACACGTATCTCAATCGAGGGATTCTCGAAGCCGCTATCAACTTCGCCAAAATGCACGAAAGCCCGTTTTGCTTGGTAAAATTCGGCTTTGAGGTCGATGTCGAAGACGGCTTTTTCTTCCGAGACGTGATCACGTTTATGCATTCGGAACTCTCGTTTCAAACGATTTTGCAACAATCAAACGACACCTTCGTCGTCATCTTGCGCGATACGAAACTGCACCATGCCAAAAAAATCATGAAACACGTAGAGCACGCCTTGAAGGTCTATTTTAAAGTCGAGCTCAAAAGCATCGGCATCACGCTTTACGATCCGAGCGATACGTACAAAAGCCTGATGGATCGGCTCGATAAATACTACGTTATGTCCAAACTTTCGACGCGCAAAAAGATTTTTTACGGCACCTTGGAGTTTGACTTTTACGAAACGCATACCCAAAACGACGTCTTAGCCGCTATCTTGCGTAAAGACAAACGCGTCACGTTGCATAATCTTTACAACGGTATTCCCATTCAAGAAGAAGCCAGCGTCGCCCACTTCGACGAGGGCGTAGCACAACTGAAAATTACGACGCCCAAAATTCATTACTACGGCTTGGAACACTTTACGTTTTTACAACACGACAAAATCCCTAACGTCATCAAAGCCAAAATCATCAAAGTCGATCCGGCAAAATCCTTGGTCGTCTTGACGCAACTTGAATTTTTAGACGCTTCGCCGCTTGATCGCTCCTACATCCGCATTCAACCGCAAAAAGCGATTAACGCGACACTTTTACGCACGAAAATCAAACTCTTCGACGGTATGATCGACAATCTATCGGAAAGTGCGATCGTGCTTCGCGTCAAATTGGGCGATATTGAAAAGATTTTACAAAAGGGACTTTTGGAGGAGACGTTTGAGATTCGTTTTCAACTGCCCAGCGACAAAGGCTTTTTAACGATGATTAGCGCGGATGCGACGATTTTTAGCCTCATCAACGAAACGCTTGTGCTTGCGATTCAACCCAACGCGTTTATGAAATCCAAAATTCATCAGTACATCGCCATGCGCCAAAACGGGCTCTTGATGGAACTACGCCATCAACTCAAACATCGAAGTTAGACGACGTATGGCACTTTACGTCGATGCCGACGCTTTTCCTAACCTACTGAAAGACATTTTGCTGCGCGCCGTTTCCAAACGCGAGATTACGACCTATTTCGTCGCGAACAAACCCATCCCTTTGCCCGCCTCGTCGCACCTTCATAGGATCGTCGTCGCCCAAGGAGCCGATGAAGCCGACCGCTATATCTTTGAACATGTTAAGCCCCATGAGTTGGTCGTGACGGCGGATATTCCTTTGGCAAATCGACTCGTCGACAAAGAAGTTTTGGTACTCGACCCTAGAGGAACGCTCTACGACGAACACAATATCAAAAGCCTGCTTGCGATGCGAAATCTCATGCAAGAACTCAGAGATGCGGGTGAAATTACCGGCGGACCAAGCGCGATCGGTGAAAAGCAAAAACGCGCTTTTGCCGATACGCTCAACGCCCTTTTACAAAAATATTCGTTTTAAACGCCGCTTTATTTCTCCGATGCAAACAAAAGAGCCTGCGAACGGCTCATCATACGCGGCACCACGTCGTCAAAGGCGTCGCTTACGTTTTTACGTTTGGCTTGAATGTTGCTTGCCAAACGATCAAACCCTTGCGTATAGGTCTCGAAAACCTCTTTAAACGCTTTAATGCGCTTGACGCTCTCTTTATTGTCGACTAAAAGCTCGATCTTGTCGGCATGCTTTTTAACGATGTCTTTCATCTCTTTGGTTCGAATCAAGAAAAATTCACTGTTATTGAGCGAATACGACGCTACGGCCAGTTTATACTTCAACGCCGCGTCCAAAAGATGCGCCGCACTGTTGCCGCTCATCGGATCGTTATCGGTAAACGCCTGAAACAAAATACGGTTGGGATGCTCTTCCAATAAGGCATCGTACTTGACGAAAATCTCCACTTCGATCTTGGCATTCTCTTCTTCAAGCGCGATGATCGCTTTGAACAAACGATCAAAAGCTTGCATATCGCGACGCAAGGCATCGATCGTTTGCGCACGGTTTTTGTCCTGAGACGATTGCGCGTCCAAAGTGTCTAAGAGCGCGTACAGACGTTTGGCTTCTTGATCGAAATCGATCAGGTATTTTTTATCTTGGACGATCATATACTCTTTCACGTCCAAACGTAACTTCATAAGCGTCGGGCTCATCGAATGAAGCGTCTCAAGCGTCGCTTTTTGCGTTTGAGAGGGGCTTTGCGATTGCATGACATGGACGCCCGCAATCGTAAGGGCTACCGTGCCTACCAACGCAAAAGCGCATCCTAAAATCGTTCGTTGCATTCCGTGTTTCCTTTCTAAAAGCGTGCCCTATCGAAGGCAAGATAGCTTAGGGTAAAATCGTATTTTTCTTGACCATTGCTTCGGTCAGTTTGGTTTGAGCCCAAACGGCGACTTGCACTTTTTTCAATTCGCGCTCGTCCATCGGAATCAAGCCGATGCGTTGCAGTGCTCCTTTGAGACCTATCATGTTTGCGTTCGTGTACACTTTAATGAACGCGTCCATGCCTTTAACGTCGTTTCGGTGGGCGTTTTTGATGTAAAGATACAACCCTCGCGCTATCGGATATTCGCCCGAAGAGATCGTTTGAAAAGTGGGGTCTTTGCCGTCGACGTGTGCGCCTTGGATTTTATCGGCGTTCTCTTCAAGATAGCTATAACCGAAAATACCGAACGCTTCGAGGTCTTTTGTCAGTTTACGCACGACCAAATCATCGTTTTCCGCCGCGGGAACATACACGTCGTCTTGGCGAATGGCTTTGTATTTGCCTTTTTGATCGCCGTACGCGTCAAAATGTTTAGAAGCATGCTCCATGACCATCTCTTCGAAAGAATCGCGCGTTCCAGAAGTTGTCGGAGGGCCGTAAACGACGATTTTGCGATTGGGAAGCGAAGGGTCGATTTCATTCCATGTTTTGTACGGATTTTTGACCAAGCTTTTGCCGTCTTTAGAGGGAACTTCTTCGGCAAGCGCTAGAAAAATCTGTTCGCGCGTCAGCGATATGTCGGGATTTTTTTGTGAATGGGCAAATACGATGCCGTCAAATCCGACTTTCATACCGGTAATGTCACTCACGCCGTTTTTGACGCACGTTTCATATTCGCTTTGCTTCATCGGGCGTGAAGCATTCGTTATATCGGGCGTATCGGGGCCTACGCCGGCACAAAACAGTTTCATTCCTCCGCCCGTTCCGGTCGACTCGACACGCGGAAGCGGATTGCTTTTCGCGGCAAATGCCTTGGCGACGTAGGTCGTAAACGGATAAACCGTCGAAGAACCGACGATATAAATTTGATCTCTCGCAACGGCAACGCCGCTTAAAGAGGCAATGCCCAACAACCACACGATAACACGTTTTGACATGTTCATCCTAACGCTCCTTCTTTTTATTTTCATCACGGCGTTTAGGCAAAGCCCAAACACCTACGCTCGCCGCTTGGGCACTAAAGCTTGCCTCGTTCGAGGCAGAAGTTTTCAAATGCCGCACCCACTGTTTTTCATCTTTTTCATCACGGTGTTTAGGCAAAGCCCAAACACCTACGCTCGCCGCTTGGACGTTTAAACTTTTTTGATCCGATGCAATTGCAAACGCTATATTAAAGGGATTTCATTACGATGCGATTACGTTTCTTTTTTGACATGTCACACTTCAAAAAGGGTCTTACATGTAATCAAACGGTAACCAATTCCTATTAGAATGCCTCTTGTTATATCAAACTTCAGCAAAGGGGAATTTCAATGAAGATGAATAGAATGTTACTTCTTTCAGCTCTAGCGGCAGTCAGCCTTGTAGCGGCAGATAAAATCAACGGCGCGGGTGCTAGCTTTCCGGCTCCGATCTATTATAAATGGGCGCACGATTACCAAGCACAAACCGGCGTACAAGTCAATTATCAATCTATCGGTTCCGGCGGCGGTATTAAACAAATCGAAGCGCGTACGGTTGATTTCGGAGCTTCCGATGAACCGCTTGAAGCTAAACGCTTGGGCGAGAGCAAACTCCTTCAATTTCCTGCCGTTGTCGGTGCCATCTGTTTAGCATACAACCTTCCCGAACTTGAAGGCAAAGAAGTTAAACTTTCTAATGCCGTCGTCGAAGCCATTTTCTTAGGCACGATTACCAAATGGAACGATCCTAAAATTGCCGCGGACAACGCAGGCGTAGCTCTTCCGGATAAAACAATCACGATTGCGTATCGATCTGATGGAAGCGGTACGACATGGAACTTTACCTACTGGCTTGATAAAATGGGTAAAACATGGCATGAAAAAGTGGGCTTGGGTAAAACCGTTCAATGGCCTGTAGGTATCGGCGGAAAAGGTAACGAAGGCGTGACCAATATGATCAAACAAACTCCGGGCTCTATCGGTTATATCGAAACGGCATATGCTGCAAAAAATAACCTTCCGATGGCAACGCTTCAAAGTGCCGAGGGTACGTGGGTAAAAGCAACGACCGAAAATATTATGGCGGCTGCGGCGAACGCAAAATGGAAAGGCGAAGAGGGCTTTTATCAAATCCTTGCTTCACAACCGGGTAAAAATACGTATCCAATCGTAGCGGCAACGTTTATTCTTTTACCTCAAGAAAAAGCGGCTGAAAACAAAGAAGTCTCAAAATTCTTTACGTTCGCGTTTGAAAAAGGTGCGGAGGAAGCTGAAAAATTGGGCTATATCCCACTTCCTAAACCGACCGTAGAAGCCATCGAAGCTTACTTGAAAACCAACGGCGCAAAATAATTTTAACTCGCGGGGCTTAAGCTCCGCGACACCTTATCTCCTTGTGAAGGAAACCACTTCGTTATGAAGCATTTTAATATCGGCGACTTTATTTTCGGCAACCTCGCGAGATTGATGTCGATCTCGGTTTTAGTGATTTTAGTGAGTATTTTTTACGTTCTCTACGATCATGCCAAACTGGCAATCGATAAACTCGGTTTTAAATTTATTTTCGATACCAACTGGGCACCCAACGTCGAGCAATTCGGCGCGTTTCCCGCCATTTACGGAACTCTGAGCAGTACGTCTATCGCTATGGTGTTAGCCACGCCTATCGCTTTGGGTATTGCGATTTTTCTTTCCGAAATCGTTCGAGGCGGAATCAAAACGCTGATCGGTACGATGATCGAGCTTTTAGCGGCGATCCCGTCCATCGTTTACGGTATGTGGGGACTTTTTTTCTTCGTGCCCGTCATTCAAGCACTCACGCACAGTTCGGGAATCGGAACGTTGACGGCGAGCGTTATCTTAGCAATTATGATTATTCCCTTTACCGCCGCGGTCTCAAGAGACGCGATGGATACGACGCCTGATATTCTCAAAGAATCGGCATACGCACTGGGAGCGACCAAATGGGACGTAATTAAAGACGTCGTGATTCCGTTTGCCAAAGTGGGCATTATCGGCTCGATTATTCTCTCTTTAGGAAGGGCTTTGGGTGAAACGATGGCGGTAACCTTCGTTATGGGAAACGCCACACGTATGCCTTCTTCCATTTTAGAACCCGCCACGAGTATTCCGGTCATTTTGGCAAACGAATTTAGCGAAGCCGACGGCGATTTGTACTATTCGAGCCTCTTTTTCTTGGCACTGATCTTATTCGTACTGAGCTTCGGCGTCATCGCCGTAGCCAAATTCGTCTTTTTACGTAAAGTGAGAAAAAATGGTTAATAAATCCTCGTATCAAAAACGCAAAATCAATAATATCATTGCCCTCTCCTTAGCCTCTTTTGCGACGGTTTTAGGCATTTTCTTCCTTTTTTGGATTTTGGGTATTTTACTGTTTAACGGATTGTCGCACATCTCTTGGGAAATTTTTAGCGTTGACGGTGCACCTCCGGGCATTGAACCGAGCGGTTTACGCCATGCGCTTGTGGGACATTTGATGCTCACCGTAAGCTCGACGATGATCGGCGTACCGATGGGATTGCTAGCAGGAACGTACCTAAGCGAATACGGTGCAAATTCTCGTTTTGCCAATTTCACGCGCGATATTTCCGATATTATGATGTCAGCACCTTCCATCATTATCGGTGTTTTCGTCTACGGTATCTTGGTCATGCCATTTCGTCAATTTTCCGGTTGGGCGGGAAGCATCGCGCTTGCGATCATTATGATTCCGGTCATTATCCGAACGACCGATGACATGTTAGCCCTCGTTCCAAGAGAACTTCGCGAAGCCGCTTACGCTCTGGGTGCTCCCAAATGGAAAGTTATCGTCCAAATCGTCTACAAAGGGGCTATAACGGGTATTACGACCGGTATCTTGCTAGGCGTTGCCAGAGTAGCCGGCGAAACGGCACCGTTACTGTTCACCGCCTTTAACAACAACTTTTTCTCGACCGATATGAACGATTCCATCGCCTCATTGACAGTGACCATGTTTAACTACACGATGAGTCCGTTTCACGACTGGCAAGCCATCGGTTGGGCAAGTGCCGCTATTTTGGCATTTACCATTCTTGCCGTGAACATCATCGGACGCATTATTATCAAACGTAAAAAACGCTAAAAGGAAATCGATGTCTACCATCACGACCATTACCGATCCTCTCGAACTTGAAGTCAAAGACTTTAACTTTTACTATGCGGGTAAAAACGAACCCAACCTTAAAGCGGTCAATATGCCGATCGCGCAGAAAAAAGTCACCGCACTGATCGGTCCTAGCGGATGCGGTAAAACGACCTTGCTTCGATCGTTCAACCGTATGCACGATTTGTATCCGGGAAACCGCTACGAAGGCGAAATTCACTTTCATATGGACAATAAAAATCTTCTTTCCAAAGAGACCGACCTTATCGCGCTTCGTATGAAAATCGGTATGATTTTCCAAAAACCGACCCCGTTTCCGATGAGCATTTTCGATAACGTTGCCTACGGACTTCGCCTTCAAGGGCTCAAAGATAAAAAAGTCATTGCCGAAAAAGTCGAAAAAGCCCTTCGAGGTGCCGCGTTGTGGGACGAAGTTAAAGACCGACTTAAAGACGGTGCATCCGCGCTTTCGGGCGGTCAGCAACAACGTTTGTGTATCGCACGCGCCGTTGCGGTTGAACCTCAGGTTCTTCTCTTCGACGAACCGACCTCCGCACTCGATCCGATTTCGACCATTTCGATCGAACAGCTTATTATCGAACTCAAAGAGCAACTTACCGTCATCATCGTTACGCACAACCTTCAGCAAGCCGCGCGAATTTCAGACTATACGGCGTTTATGTATTTGGGCGAGCTCATCGAACTTGACCATACGAAAAATATGTTCGTCAATCCGCAAGAAAAACTGACCGAAGAGTACATCACGGGAAGATTCGGTTAATTTCCGATCTTCCTTTGCTTTTTATCGATTGTTAATCTTTTGCCGTTATAATACGTTTTTCGACAAAGGATACGTTGATGACGCAAACGATGCCGAGCCTTTTTATCTCCCACGGCTCGCCGATGAACTTGGTGTTGGACAACCGTTTTACGCAAGCGTTGGAAACGCTCAGCACCCGCTTGGTGCTTCCTAAAGCGATTTTAGTCGTTTCGGCGCATTGGTACGCCGATCAAACGGCCGTAAGCATCGCTTCGGGCATTACCTACGAAACACTCTACGATTTTTACGGTTTCCCGCCCTCTTTGTACGAACTCTCCTACGAGAGCCCGAGCAATAATTCGCTCTCCAAACACGTTAGCGATCTCTTAGGCGGTATCCCTATGGTCGAACGCGGCTTGGATCACGGGGCTTGGATGCCGCTTTATTACCTCTTTCCCAAAGCCAGCATTCCCGTGATAGAACTGAGCATCAATAAACATTTACGTTTCGACGAACATGTCGCTTTAGGTAAAAAACTCGCCTCTTTGCGCGATGAGGGAGTCATGCTCATCGCCAGCGGAAACGTCACGCACAACTTGGGAACGGTCGATTTTTACACTATCGATGCAACGCCGCCGATATGGGCGCAAAACGTCGATGCGTATATCGATCATGCTTTTGTGCAAAACGACATACAAAGTCTGATCGATATAGAACGTCGATGCGAAACATTTAAAACCGCCCATCCGAGCGTCGATCACTATGTACCGCTTCTTTATACGGCAGGTTCGCGCAGAGCCGACGATACGCTAAGCGTATTAACGCCTTTTTTCCAAAACGCCAGCCTTTCGATGAGAGGATTTATGCTTCATTAGCGCTTTTTCCTAACGAGCGTCGATCAAGCCGATTTTTGACATGTCACGCTCGTTTTGCTCCTATCTCACGCCAAATCTCACACAGACAAATTACAATGTAAAAGGCGTTTAAAACGCGCTATTGATTGTAAGGGAAATTTTATGTTTCAGACGATTCAAGCCAAACTACTTTTTTTACTGGTCATTATTCTTACAGGAACTTTGGGACTCAGTTATTTGCTCATACACAACGGCTCTCACGCGCAAACCGCCGTGGAAAAAGTGCAAACTATCGGCAAATTGCCGCGTTATACGGCGGAGCTTTTGATGTATTCCAGAGGGTATCAGATATCCTACGCTCAAAAATTTATGGACGATTCCTATCAAGCACAAACCAACCTTATTCAAGCCATCGACGAGCTTAAGACTATGCTTAGCTCTCCTCAAGAGATCGAACTTTTAGAACGCATCGCAAAAGGCGTTGAGGAGTTTAAAGCTTCCAGTACGCCACGCTTTGAGATGCTGAAAAAATACAAAGAGACAACCAACTCCCGGAATTTCTCGCCACGTCTGAGGGAAAGAAATTTACCGAGCTGACCAACATCGGACGAACCGCGTTTATTGCGATCTCCAAAAATTCCGATGAACTTTCCAAACTGATCGAACACGAAGAAGATGCCAAGCTTGATAAAGCGCAACACATCGGCATTACGGTGGCACTTCTCATCTTAGGTTTTACGACGTTTCTTTTTAGATTTATCGCCCTGAAGATCAAAAAATCGCTTTCCAAAGCGGCTCAAGAGTGCGAGTACATCGGGCGAACCAAAGATCTAAGCCGTCCGATTGAAAGCATCGGCAATGACGAGATCGCTGACATCATGCGAACGATCAATGCACTTTTCGATCAATTACGCACCGCGATTGACGATGCCAAACGCACCGCAACGGAAAATGCCGCCGTCGCCGAAGAACTCTCTTCGACTTCGCTTCAAATTGGCAAACGCACCGAAGAGACCGATAAAGAAGTCGACCATGCGGTCAAAACAACGCAAAACGTTGCAACCATTTTACACGAAAGCGAGAACAATGCCCATCACGCGGGAACGATCATGCAAAATGTCGCCGATGATTTGCATAACGCTTCTAGTGAAGTGCTTGCCGTATCGTCCGACCTTCAAGCCGTTGTCCTCAATCAAACCGATCTTTCCGCACGTTTAGAACAACTCGATCAAGAAGTAACGCAAGTGCAACAAGTGCTTTTAGTCATCGCCTATATTGCCGATCAGACCAACCTACTAGCACTCAACGCCGCCATCGAAGCCGCGCGCGCTGGAGAGCACGGTCGTGGATTTGCCGTCGTCGCCGATGAAGTACGCAAGCTCGCCGAACGTACACAAAAAAGCCTTGTGGAAAGCCACTCCACTGTAGCCCTCATCACCCAGTCGGTTGCAACGACTTCCGAGCTGATGAAGAAGAACGCCCAAGAGATTCAAGCACTCGGCAATCGCGCCGAAAACACTCAACGCTTAATGCTGAAAACCGTCGATAGTATGAACGAAACGTCCGCCGTTGCACAAAGCTCCGCTCAAAAAGCCAAACACGGAAGCAAAGAAGCGGACGTCATGCTAGAGCGTGTGGCGACGATCCACAAGCTAACCTCGATTAATGCCCGAAGTGTCGAAGAGATCGCCAGCGCAGCAGAACACCTCGCCAAACTCTCCACCAATTTAAGCAACGCTCTCTCAACGTTTAAAACCGCTTAAAATGGAGCATCCAAGCCTCCATCAAGGCTTGGACTCGCCTTTGATATACCGCGCTTTTTTTGCCTCTTTGATCTTGGCGATGTCGACTAAGATAAAACTGTCGACACAGTTGGAAAAGTCTTTGTCGATGTTAAAATCCAAAAATAAAATACCGCCCTCTTCGCACAATTCGGTGTACTGTTTATACAAGGTCGGCACGCTTAAATCCATATGCGAGAGCTGCTCTTTTAAAACGGCGAAATCCTCTTTGTAATCTTTTCCGCCGAAGAAAGAGAGAGCTTCTTCTTTTTCCGCCTTGCTCATAAAAAAGCCGCTTCGTGCACGCACAAGCTCTTTGGAAGTCGAAAAATAGAGTGAATAAAACGTCACGATCAGATTTTTCGCGATTTTCGTATAGACGTCGCTCAGGCTTACCGGACCGTACATGTAACGCACATGCGGATTTTGGTACAAATACGCACCGATACCTTGCCAGAGATAATCCAATGCCCTCGTTCCCCAATAACGCGGCTGTACGAAGCTTCGTCCCAGCTCAATCGCATTGTGCATGTAAGGCTCGAAAGCGTCGGTAAATTCAAAAAGCGTATGCGAATAAAATCCCTCCACGCCGAAATACCGAGCAATAAAATCCGCCTCGCCGATACGGTATGCCCCTACGACTTCCAGCTCTTCATCGTCCCATAAAACGATATGTTTGTAGTGCTTATCAAAAGCGTCTACGTCGCGCTTATAACCGGTCCCTTCTTCGACTTTGCGAAACGTATACTCCCTAAGCCTTCCGATCTCTTTCATCAAAATCGACCCCTCTTCGCATTCGTACAAAAAGATTTTTTTACCGTCGTTCGTCTCGCCTAGAAGCGTCGATTTTTTCAATTCCGCACGAATGGCTTTACGCTCTTCAGGATGCGCGATCGCCGTTTGGGTACTGAAAAGTCCTTTCTTGCCTTTACTGATTTTATACAGATGCTTTTTGAGCAAATTGAGCACCGTATGGTCGCTAAACCCCGACTTCTCGATCGTCTTATAGGCAATCATCTCGCCGATTTTGAAGTGAATGATCTTGGAGCGTTTTTTGAACATCTCGCGCGCCAGCAAAAAGGTGGAGAGTTTTTTATTGACCATCGAAAGGGTGTAAAAAAGCGGCGAATTTTTGGCGTCGATAAAAACAGGCAAGATCGGCGAATTGGTTTTTTGCGCAAATTTCAAAAACCCTTTTTTCCACTTTGTATCTTTAATCCCCGTCGGTTGCGCACGCGACACTTCGCCGGAAGGAAACACGATGAGGGCTTCGTCGTTTTCCAAGGCATCGTACACCTTTTTTATCGACTCTTTCGCCGTCGTTCCGCTTAAATTGTCGATCGGAATCAATAACGCGTTTAAAGGCTCAATTTGCATCAAAACGTCGTTGGCAAGCACTTTAACGTCTCGGCGAACCTCTTTGACGAGCGAGATCAAAGCCAATGCGTCGAGCGCGCCTAAAGGATGGTTTGCGACGATAATCACGCGTCCTGAAGAGGGAATATTCGCTTTATCTTTATTGGAAACCGTATAACCGAAGTTGAAGTACTCTAAAACCGCTTCCACAAAATCAAAACCCCGATACGCCTCACCGTGAATTAAAAAGTCGTTAATCTCGTCTTGATGTAAGACTTTTTTCAAACAATAAACGATGAGATTACGAATCACGGCGGGATAATAGACGATGCGAGGATATTTAAGGCTTAAGGTTTTTTCGACGTCAACCATGGCAGTCCTTTAAGGGATATTTTAACGTCGATTATAAGAGCGGCTCATTACAAGACGGTAACGATGAGGGCATTTTTATGTTACCATATTGTAATGTTTTACCTTTACAATGGAAGTAAATTATTCTAAGGAAAATCAATGCTTCAAAAATACGAAGAGAGACTTGCTCAAATCAAGCAAATGCTCTTAGATCTCGGCTCCGAAATCACGATGGCAGGCGAAAAAGCGCTTTGCGGTATCGAAAATTTAGATATCTCCCGCTTTGAATCGGCTCGAACGCTTCTTAAAAACGTCGAAGCGCAGGCCAATGCCATCGATAACGAAATCGTCGTCGCGTTAGCACTTTTCGGTCCCGAAGCCAAAGATCTACGTAAAATGGTTGCTTTTTTAAAAATCACGAACGAATTGGTTAAGATAGCCGAAAATATTCGCAGCTTCAGCAAACGTATGATCGCTCATCTCCAAAGCGAAATTCCCTTTACGACCCTTCACGAATACTCTATGCACCTTTGCAAAACGGCGATTCATGCGGTAACGCTTTCGATCGGAACATTGAGCGTCAGCGACCGCGAAGCCTTGGAAGAGACCTACCGCCGCGTCAAAGTCGAAGAGAGCAAAAGCGACGATCTTTACTCGATTTTGGAAAAAAATATTTTAAGCGACATCGCCAAATTGATCGACCAATCCGCCGATTTTATTCAGATTTTAAGTACGATGCGCAAATTAGAGCGTATGGCGGATCGCAGCGTGAGCATCGTACAACTGATGATTTTCGCGCGCGTGGGCGGAGAGATGAAAACGTATTAAAAACATCGGGGCGCGCTTGGCGTGGTACGCACGCATCATGCCAAACGCGTAAACATTAAGAGGAACAATGAAACAAAGCATTTTGATTATTGAAGACGAAGAGGATTTACTGGAGCTTTTGGAGTACCATCTGCAAAAAGAAGGCTACGAAACGCTCGGATTTTTAAACACGAAAAACGTCGAAAAGTGTCTGAACGAAGAGCCGATCGACTTATTAATCGTCGATCGCAACCTTCCGGGAATCGAAGGCAGCGAATTTGTCGAGAGCCTACGCAAAAAAGGTTTTACCCAAGCCGTCATTTTCGTAACCGCTAAAAACAGCGATACAAACGTCGAAGAAGGATTTTTACGCGGCGGCGACGACTACGTTACCAAACCTTACAATATGAAAGAACTCCTCCTTCGCATCAAAGCGGTTTTAGCGCGGACTTCTCCGCAAAACAACGCTCTTTTGTCGTACCGCGATTTGGTCTTGGATTTGAACGCCCACACGCTTCACGTCGATGCCAAAGCCGTAGAACTCACCAAACTCGAATTTGATCTTTTGCGCACGCTTATCGAAAACAAAAGTTCGGTCTTGAGTCGCGAATTTTTACTCGAACACGTCTGGAAAAACGACGACTTTTTCCAAGATAAAACGGTCAACGTCGCCATCAACCGCCTCAAACAAAAGATTGACCCCACCAAAGAAAAAGAGTACATCAAATCGATTTGGGGCGTAGGATACAGTTTATGCTAATGCTTCATCAACACATCGTTCGCTCGTTTATCGCCCTGTTTATCGCAACCTTGCTTCTGTGCGGCATCGTGAGTTACGTCGCGATTCAAAACGACAATATGGAGCATTACCAAAGCCGCTTAGAATCGCACATCCAAATTTTGGTGCGCGAACTCCCCGAGATGGACGACCTGAATGCTTTTGCCAAACGTTTTAAAGAGGCGACGCAGATTCGCTTTACGCTCATCGACGCCAAAGGCGCGGTCGTCGCCGACAGCGACCACGACAAAGAGACGATGGACAACCACCTTCACCGCGAAGAAATACTCAAATCCGAAAAGACGCCTTTTGGAACCTCTTCACGTTTTTCGGACACGCTGGGTAGTACCCTTTTGTACGTCGCTCACCGTTTTTCGATGCACGATCAAACCTATTTTTTACGCCTTGCGATCAACATCGATACGATTATGCACAACTTTTACGCCTTATGGACAAAACTGACGCTCATCTTCGGCAGTGCGCTTCTTGCGGGACTTTACGGCGCGTATCTTTTCAGTAAAAAAATACGCCAAGAGATCGATAAAATCGTCGAAAACCTTCAACAAATCGCCGATAAAGAGTACCGCATTACGATTTCGTCGCACTTTAGTTTGGAATTTTTTGAAATTGCCAACTACTTGAAAAAGCTTGCCGCGAAACTGGAAAAACGCGCCAAACAAAAACGCAAATACACCGCCAAAATCAAGCTCATTTCCCAACAACGAAGCGACGTCATCTCCGCCATCAGCCACGAATTTAAAAACCCCATCGCCTCTATCGTCGGCTATGCACAAACGCTGCTTGACGATCCCAACGCGAACATGCAAATTAAAGAGCGCTTTTTAGGCAAAATCGCGCAAAACGCGCAAAAAATCTCCACGATGATCGACCGTTTAACACTAACGACCAAATTTGAAAACGGCGATTTTACCGCGCAAAACAGTACGTTTGACATCGTAAAAGTCCTCAACGACGTCGCGCAAAGCTTTCGCGAAAAAAACCCTTCGCGCAACATTGTTTGCGCTTTACCCGAAACCTATAGCATCTATGCGGACCGCACGATGATGGAGATCGTCGTCTCCAATCTCATCGACAACGCACTCAAATATTCCGACGATACGATCAGCCTAAGCATCGAAGAAGACGTCTTACATGTCAAAGATCAAGGCATCGGCATCAAAGAAGAGGAGATCGAAAAAATTACCCACAAATTTTACCGCTCCAACTCGCATTCATGGGACAATTCGATGGGGCTTGGACTCGCTCTCGTGAGTTACATCTTAAAACTGCACAACACCGCTTTGGAGATACAAAGTAGCTTAGGCGTCGGATCTGATTTTTCGTTTAAATTGCCTTCAAACAATTCTGTATTATGATACGCTCGAATTTGTTTATAAAGGTCAATGATGTACAACATGGGAGAACCCCGTATTAAAATCGTCGCGATGCCCAAAGATACCAATCCCGCCGGCAATATCTTCGGCGGATGGATTATGTCGCAAATCGACATTGCCGGCAGTCTTGCCGCACGCGATCTCAACGTCTCTCGCGTCGTCACGGTCGCCGTCAACTCCTTGGAGTTTAAAGAAGCGGTGAAAGTCGGCGATATTTTGAGCTGTTACGCTAAAATCATCAGGGTCGGTACGACGTCCATCACGACGCAAGTCGAAGTCAACTCCGAACGCTCGATCGAGGGCACGCGCCGCTGCTTACATGTCACGAGTGCCGTTATTACCTACGTCAACGTGGATAACGAAGGCAACAAAAAACCCATTCCGCATACCGCCAACGAGCTCCTAGCTTTAGGAATCGAACAAAAATAATCCCCGAACGCGACAAGGAGGGACGATGAATTCGCATACATGGTACTCGCAATTTACGAAGTATATTGCTAAACTCACGGGAAAATCCGCGACGTTTGCGCTCTCGATCCTTCTTATCGTCGTTTGGCTTGTGAGCGGTCCTTTTTTTCACTACAGCGATACGTGGCAACTCGCCATCAATACCTCAACGACGATCATTACGTTTATTATGGTTTTTGTGATTCAAAACACGCAAAACCGCGACACAGAAGCGATGCAAGTGAAACTTGACGAGCTGATTCGCGTTACCAAAGGCGCGCACAACGCCTTACTGGACTTGGAAGAGCTCGAAGAAGACCAAATCGACGCATTTCGCAAACACTATGAAATGCTCGCACAAAAAGCACGACAAGCGCTTCAAAAAGGAAACATCGACACCGATACGCTTGACGAATAGGCTTACATGTCAAGACGCCTCGGGCGTTTAACGCGAACGCGCTTCTTCGTGCCGACGCATCCACTCGACCAAAGACACGCCTTCTATCCAGAGATTTTCAATCACCGCTTTTCCGTTTAAAACGCGCAAAGAAGCTTTCACGCTTACGTTTACGTCGCGCATTCTCAAAATGCGCTCGGCTTTGGGTGCTCTATCTTCTCGCAGGTAGAAACGATCAAACGGGAGTGAAAAATAGACCGTATTTGAGACATCGGCTTTTTGCGTCGCCATCGCAGAATACACGTTCACTTCCAAAAAATTTCCGCTTACGGGTTTGGAAAAACGCACCTCTTTGATGCGATCGCCCTCTTGCGTGTGCTCCAACATCGCATAGGCTTTGGAAAGATGCTCCTGCGGTGTCGTGTCGCCGGCGGGTGCTTTGTTCGCATTTTCAAAACGAAGCGTCACGTAACGCCCCCGAAACGCATCGTAAGGATCAAGAGGTAAAACGTTAAAAAAGTAGACTTCGCCTTCCTTTAAAATGCGCTCGTAACTCCAAATACTCCATCCGATCACGCCCAGTTGCACCGCGCATATGAAACCAAAAAGAATTCCTAAAAGGCGTTGCATTCGTTTCATGCCACACCCCTAAAACGGCGTTTCAAAAAGGCATTGAGGCTTAAAAAAAGAATGCCAGTGACGATAAACGCCATGCCTTTGGCAACCAGATCAAAGTTAGCATTGAAAAAATGAATCCAGATCACCAAGGCGATCACGATCATCCCTTGATTGACCAGTCCGAGCGTCACCTCTTTAATCCCGCAGTAAATCATCCACCCTGCCCCTAAAATTACCGAAGCATTCACAAAGAGCATCGCACTATAGGGCATCGTGTGTAACAGGTTGTACCCTAACACGATGATAGGCACGGCGCACACAAGTATTTCCGAGGGAAGCTTCTGCTCTTTGCGAATAAACAAAATCAACAGTACGCCAAAAAGCAGCATGAGCAACAATCCCAAAAGGCTGTTGTAGCGCGTAGGCTCTAAGTCAAATCTTAAGAGCCATGTGCCGGCATTGAAAGAGACATGCGCCAACACAAGCACCAAAGCTCCTAGTTTACCCATACGCTCAAAAGGACGTTGCCATGATTTTTCTCCCCAAAAAAAATACATCTTCCCCAAAAGATAATAGATAGCAAAGAAAAGGGCAAAAAGCATGCAAAGCATACGAACATTTTGCTCGGGATAGGTTGCCATAAGCATTTCAACGGAACCTACCGCCAAAACGCACACGGCAAGTGCCCAACCAAGCAGAAGCGTCGCATGCGCATTTCTTTCTTTGCGGTACCGTAGCGCATAAAAACCCAACCAACTCAGAGCAAGCAAGGCAAGCATCCACGGGCTTAAAAAGGAGTGCTCCGAAGAAAACACCTCACGCATTTCATCTCGGCTTCCAAGCCACACAAACGTCCATAAAATCATCTGAAAAAATGCCGCGCCCGAAGAGGGAAGCACCCACGCAATTCCCAAAGAGAGCAACAGCCAGACACTTAGAAAATCCAGCATCGAGCCGCCCAAATGATACGTCTGTCCGATGATCGCAAGCGAAGCACCCGTCATCAAAAACCAAAAGACGCCGCTTCCCTCACGCAGTGCCGCGTCGCTTGCACGGTAACGCCTTACCCAAAATGCAAACGCTTGCGCGCCTACCAAAAGCAAAACCGCCAAAAGCGTGCGCTCCAAATGCCCAAGCTCGTCCCAGTTATACGCCAAAATAGAGATGATCCCCAGTCCCACAAGAACAAACCCTAAGAGGCTAAATGCCGTACCCGAAGAAGAGGCTTGTTCACCCTCATAACGCTGCAAAAGTGCTTGCGCATTCCCCTCGCTAACAAGCCCCTCTTTAACCCACGAAGGAAGCTCTTTTGCAAGCCATCGGTAAGTTTCTTTGCTCATAAAAATCCTTACATGTAAAGATCAATCAACGATAAAATCTCTAAAATCGCTTGAGGTTCCACGGCGATAGACTACCGCGTCATCGCATCGCTATGAATTCTTTTTCTCGGTTTGGTATATGCCCTCAATCTTTAGGCACACTACTTTTTCCAGTTCATGCACCCTCGCTTGGTGACGCTTACATGTAAAGCATTATACGTCTTTGCAAAACGCCTCAAACCCTTGTTTTCGTAGCACGCACGCGGGGCATTCGCCGCAACCGTAACCCCATGCGTGTTTGTGCGTATGCACGCCGTTGTAGCACGTATGCGACTCGTCAATCACCAAGTCCAACACGCCCTCAACCTCTGAGAGTTCAAACGTTTGCGCTTTGGTGAGGTGCATAAGCGGATAGTGAAACGTGATGTTAGCCTCACTGCCAAGGTTAAGCGCAAGTTCCAACGCTTTGACAAACGGCTCTCTGCAATCGGGATAGCCTGAATAATCGGTCTGATTGACGCCGATGACCAAATGCTCGATGCCTTGTTTTTGGGCAAACGCATGCGCTAGCGTAAAGAAAATGGCGTTGCGGTTGGGCACGAACGAGGCGGGAAGATTGGTGTGCGTTTTGTGATGCGCGCTAATGTCTTGCGTCGCATCGATCAACGCCGAGTCGTTGAGCTGTGAAAAAGCATCTAGGCTTAGTACCGTATTTTTAACATGTAAGATTTCGGCGATCTTTTGCGCCTGTGCGATTTCGACACGGTGCTTTTGCCCATAATCAAACGTAATCGTCTCAACGTAATCAAAACGATTTTTCGCCCATCCAAGGCAGGTCGTGCTGTCTTGTCCTCCGCTAAAAACGACCAAAGCTTTTTTCATTACTCGACTCCTAAAAATTTGTGCAATTGCGCACTAAACGTAAATTGAGGGTGTTGCATCACAAACTCGAGGCAAAAACGAACGTTTGACATGTCAGGCGCGTGCGGCTTATTTTGCGGTTGAATGAACATCGCTTTATCGCTTTGAAACGCCGCAATTTTTTCCACCGAAGCGTCCTTGTCGACCACAAACTTGATCTCGTCGTAACCGCTTAGAGCGATCGCGTCCCAATCTTTCGGGCTGTACGTGATCCAATCGGCATCGGCGATATGCGCGAAATTATACCCGTTCGTCTCGACGCCGACGCGGTACATGTGAGAATGCAACACGGCGATAAAATCGCGAAGGTCGTATAAACTCGGCTCGCCTCCGGTAATAATGACGTTTTTGGAAGGATACGCGGCGATGCGCTCCAAAACCGCCTCGAACGTCAAACGCTCGTACGCACCTTTATGAAGCTCCTCGTCGCAAAAAGAACACGCCAAATTGCACCCGTGCAAGCGAATAAAAACGCAAGGCACGCCGACTTGCGCACCCTCGCCCTGAATAGAATAAAATATTTCAACGACGTTTAACATACCGTTCTTTCTCTCATTTTGATACTTTTATCATAGTCTATTTTCACTAAAAAGCACGTCAAAAATTTTCTTTATATCTCTTTTTGGGTATCATTTCTTACTTTAAAATAAGGTGACATGTTTATGCTATGGCAAATCAGTAAAGAGTTTGATTTTTGTTACGGACACCGTGTTTGGTCGCAGCAGCTCGATTCGGAGTTTGCGCTTACGGGGTGTTTGGCGTGCCGTCATTTGCACGGACACCAAGGGAAAATCGTCGTTTACCTTCAAAGTACGAAGCTTCAAGACGGTATGGTGACCGACTTTCATCATCTCAATTGGTTTAAACGCTTTTTAGACGACACGCTCGATCATAAATTCATCATCGATATTCACGATCCTCTTTTTGAAACTTTATTGCCTCATTTTGCCGACAAGCAGCACCTCATCGAGCATGAAGCGGGCTATAAAATTCCCGATCTTACCCGCGTCAAAGACGAGCCCTCTTTTATCGTAGAGCTTTATGACGGTTATATTATCGTTGATTTCGTGCCGACGAGCGAAAATATCTCGACGTGGCTTTTGGGGATCGTTTCGCAAAAAATGAGCCGTTTAGGAGTGGAAGTTTCCCATATCGAATTTTTGGAAACTCCCAAAAGTAGAAGTATCGTTTACAATCAGGCTTAAGCTTTCGCGTAAGCCTTTTCGAGTCGTTTGTAAAGGGCTTCCGTGCCCGGAACGTCTTGGGCGTCTAAAAAAGAGAGCATCACTTCGTTATCTTCCTTACCGTTCCATACTTTTTTATAGCTTCCCTCTTTGTAGCCGTGGTCTTGTCTAAATTGGTTCAAGACGTTTTTGGCGACGTAAAATTTGTACAGCACTTTGAGATTGATGCCGCATTTACGTGCCAACGCAAAATACTTGCGAAGCAACCCGTCGAATAAATCAACGTCAAATCCCGTCATCTCGTGGACGATGTTCTCGATGTCGTTGATCAGCTCCATCGGATCGGTCGAAGCGGTCAACAAGGGCTCTTTCGTAAACGCTTCAAAACCTTGAACGTCGAGTACGTCGTGGATCAACTGATCCAAATCGCCTTTGAGATTGGTTTTATACTCTTCCAGCAATAAACTCATCACAAAATGCCAAATATCGACGATCTCAACCGTCACGTTATCCCAATCGGTCTCTTTGTTGATGTTCTTCCAATGTTTCCAACTAAAACTATCGATGAGCTCCGCGCACTCCATGTAAATACATCGTTTCCAGTTAATCATGCGGTTGTGTTTGGTATATCCGTTTTCCCAGCCGATGCCGTTGGTCTCATCGTTCAGTTTTTGCTGGAGGGAGAACATTTGAAATAAATACTCTTTGCTTGTCATCTCTTTTCCTTACTCTTAAAAACGCTAGATTATACTTTGTTGCTCCATAAAAGTCAAAACGGATTCGCTTCCGACGCGGTATCCTAGCTCAAAACAACGCATCATTTCGCTAAAAGTAAACAATCCGAAGTTCGAAAGCGAAGGGTCGCTCACGTAAAGATCGCTCTTGGCGATTTGGGCTTGAACCGGCGCCGTAAACGCTAAAAAGAGTGCTCTTTTCAAAATCGAATGAAGATCGTGTTTGGCTTTCGCGTCGATCGGATGAAGGTTAACGCCGATAATCGGATACTCCAATTCCAAAAGAGGCGAGATCGGAAGGTTGTCCATAAAGCCTCCGTCGATTAACATGTAGTTCTCGTACGCAATCGGACGGAAGATCGGAAAGAGTGCGGAGCTCGCAACGGCAAGCTTGGTCGCCTCGCCTTTGGAAAAGCAGACTTTGTTGCCGCTCAGCAAATCGACGCAGGTAATAAACATCGCTACTGGCATATCTTCCAGCCGCTCAATCGGTGCGATTTCACGTAAAATCGCCGCTTTTTCGTCAATCCGCAAAAGGCCTTTGCGAAAATAGTTGAAACCGAAAACAGCTCGTAAGGCATCGCTTTTAAACAAGCGTATCAGATCAAACGCGCTCATCCCAGAAGCGATTCCGACTCCGACGACCGCGCCGATACTCGTGCCTGAAATCGCGGCGATGTGAACGTCGTGACGCTCCAACGCCGCAATCACGCCTAGATGAAACGCGCCCCGTGCCGCACCGCCGGAAAGGGCTAAGGATACGCTTAGTGCCCCAGCCATCGAATAATCCTAAATTCGCCATCCAAGGTCTCGACGATCGCCGTACACGACTCGACCCAATCGCCGCAATTGAGGTACTCGATACCGTCGATAGTGCGAATTTCGGCTTTGTGGATATGCCCGCAAATAACCCTCTCGTAACGGTGGCGTTTGGCATGCTCGCTTAAGATCGACTCAAAATCGGTAATGAACGAAACGGAACTTTTGACATGGTCTTTAACGTATTTGGAGAGTGACCAATGACGGTGGTAGCGCATTTTTTTACGGAACCAATTGAGGATTTGGTTAATGTTGAGCAGTAAATCATACCCCATATCGCCCAAAATCGCCAACCACCGTTTGGTCATCGTCACGCTGTCGAAAAAATCGCCGTGCGTGATGAAATAACGCTTTTGATTGAGCCCGATATACTCCGCTTCGTCGCAAATACGAATCGAATCGCCCAAGCCCAAAGGCAAAAACGAGCGCAAAAAGTCGTCGTGATTGCCCGTGATGTAATAGACGTTCGTACCTTTTCGGGCTTTTCTCAAAATTTTTTGAATCACGTCTGAATGCGATTGCGCCCATTTGAGTTTTCGCCTCATTGCCCAACCGTCGATAATGTCTCCGACTAAATAGAGATTTTCACACTGCGTGCGTCTGAAAAACTCCAACAATTCGCCTGCTTGCGAAAAACGCGTGCCCAAGTGAACATCGGAAATAAAGATAGAACGAAACGAGACAACCTCGTCTTCATGGGCAAACGAATATTTGGTCATTTGTGTTTATCGGTATCTCCGAAAATTTCATCGGCAAAGTGCGAGAACTTCCCGCGTACCGATTTGTCCAGCTCGATGGCAAACAAAGAGATGTGCGTCTGCTCTTTTTTAGTTTGCTTCAAAAGCGACGTTAAGCCGTTATTGTACCGATTGAGGTACATGTTGTCGATTTGACGGTTGGAGCCGATGACGATCGCTTTACAGTTGTTATCCAAGCGCGACAAGATGAGTTGCGTCGTGTTGTTGGAGCTGTTTTGCCACTCGTCTAAGATGACGATGGCATTGGAAAGCGTTCGACCACGTGCTTCCCCCGGCCAAAGCTTTTCGATGTTGTATTTGGTGATGAGCTCTTGCACTTTTTTCTCGATCGCCATTTGCGGCTCTTGCGTACTGTCGCGTCGCTTCATCTTCTTCTTGGCGATAAACTCTAACGTGTCGTACAATGCCATATTGTAGATGCGAAACTTCTCGTCGTTGCCGGAAAGGTAACCCACATCCGCACCTTTATCGACGCTTTCGATGGAGTTGCGAACATAGACGATTTTTTCGTAACTGCCTTTGCTCACTAAGCGCATCGCCGCGACAAACGCCATCAACGTTTTACCGCTTCCCGCGCGCGCGTCGATGACGTGAATGTCGTACATGTTAGAAAGCAACGCTTTCATAAAAAACTTTTGTTTGAGGTTGATCGGTTTGACTTCCAAGCCCCTAAAATCGAGCTCTTCGTTTAACATGTGAATAATGCCGCCCGGAGAAATAATCGCATGGGCACTGTTCCCGTCCGAACTCATAAATTCGTAACTGTAATTGCCGCTTTTATGCTCGGGATCGTATTCGCCGATCAGCTTTTTATCGAGCGTATTAAAGAGTGCCGAATCGACGTTGAGCTGTTTGACGAACTCAAATTCGGGAACGTCGCTTCGATCTTCGCGTAAAGATTCGACCGTCACGTTGTGAAACAGTCCGAACATACGCGCGTAAACGTCTAAGGAGAGAAAAATGACTTTGTATTTCGCGTAATACTCTTTTGCCGCCGCGGCCGCTTCAACGATGCGCTTGTCGTTGGATTCGTTGAGGAACGTCGCGTTCATATCGGATTCGTAACTGTTTTTAGAGAAGAGATGAATAGCAATCGTGTCTTCAAAACGCATCTTCACGACACGAACGTCTGCGTTGCTATCGACTTCGACGACTTTACACGACGCGAGCATTCTCGCAAAACTTCGGGCTTGATAGCCTAGTTCGGTAAAGTTCTTTTTGAAGTCTTCCAGTTCGATCAGTACGGTTTCGGGGATAACGATGATGTTATTGCCGTTGTCGCACAACTCTTTAATGAAATTGGTATTGTGCAAGATAATGTTCGTATCGAGCACGTAAACTTTCTTGACTGACATCCGCTTCCTTTCGACACAATTGTATGCAAACATTATATCAACTTGGTAACAAAAGGGGTGCATTTTTATTGCACAAACGAGGCCTCTTTTTTTGAGTATACTTTTGCTATGGAAACACTGGAAGCCTTTTACCAACGCATCGCCAAACCACTGCCGCACAATATTGAAAACGGTATTGGGCACTTTAATGTCTTCACGAGGCAAGAGTGCGCGCAGATTCCCTACAGTCGCAAGGACTATTTTAAGATCACTTTTCTAAAAGGCAAGCACAAAGTGCATTATGCCGACAAGACCCTGCAAAGTGATCATTTCGCGCTGATGTTTTCAGACCCACTGGTGCCTTACAGTTGGGAGTCGCTCGATGGGAAGAAGTGCGGCTATTTTTGCATCTTTACCGAGGCGTTTTTTCACCATTACGGCGCACTGAGAAGTTACCCGCTCTACCGCCCTGAGCATCCTAAGCTCTTTTTACTGAGCGATGAGAGCGCCCACGAAGTGGAGACGATCTTTGAGAAGATGCTTTTGGAGATGAACTCAGACTACGCGTACAAAGACGATCTTTTACGTGCCAAAACGCTAGAGCTCATCCACATAGCACTGAAAATGCAACCCGCTTCCATCACCGCCGAAGCGCAAAGCGATAAAAAGCGCAAAATCGATGCACTCTTTAACGAACTCTTAGAGCGTCAGTTTCCCATCACCTCGCCTTACGAGAGGCTGGAGCTTAAAAATCCAAGCGATTTTGCAAGGCTTTTGAACATTCATCCCAATCACCTCAACCGAACGCTCAAAGAGCTCAGCGAGAAAACGACCACGGAGCGCATTGCCGAGCGCGTTTTGGAGGAAGCAAAGATCTTGCTCAAGCACTCTTCGTGGAGTGTAGGCGACATCGCGTATGCGTTAGGGTATGAAGAGTCTGCACACTTCATCCACTTTTTCAAAAAAAAGCTCAATCAAACACTGCAAAATTATAGACAAACTCAAAATGTTTGATTTGCGCAATCCTTTGTTTGAACCTAGCACCGAAGAAAGTGACTCTACTTGGTATGATTTCATCAGCATTCAACCAAGGAGAAAAGGATGATTTCACCCAAACAAATCTACGTGATGTCAGCGGTGGCTGGCATTAACGTCGCAACCATTTACTACAACCAACCCATCTTAAACACGATCGCTCAAGATTTACATGTAAGCGCACTGGCAGTGGGAAACTTGCCCACTTTTTCGCAAATCGGCTACGGTTTAGGACTCTTTTTTGTAAGCCCTCTGGGCGATAAGATGAACCGTAAAAAACTGCTGTTGATCTCGCATCTACTTTTAGCGCTCTCTCTTGTGGGTCTTAGCATTGTGGAGAACCTCTACGCACTGTATGCACTAAGCCTTCTTACGGGGCTTTTTGCGGTTTCCGCACAGATCGTCATTCCAATGGCAGCGGCAATGAGCGGCAAAGACAAAGGCAGAGTCGTCGGTTCCATCTTTAGCGGCCTGCTCACAGGCATCTTGCTCGCTCGAACGCTCAGTGGTTATGTGACTGAGTGGTTTGGAAACTGGCACGGCATCTTTGCGCTCTCATCCGTGTTGGTTTTTGCCTGCATGGTCGGCATTGCCAAAACCTTACCGAACATCGAACCCCACTTTTCGCAAAGCTACGGCTCACTTTTGGCGTCATGCGTGTATCAGCTCAAACGCTTTGCTCTTTTACGTGCCAACGCCCTTCTCATCACCGTGTTATTTGGTGTCTTTTGCTCTTTTTGGACGACGCTCACGTTTAAACTCTCGCTTGCACCGTTTAACTTTAACAGTGACGTCATCGGGCTTTTTGGAATTCTTGCCGTTGCGGGAGCACTGCTAGCGCCTTACATCGGAAAAATCGCCGATAAGATCAATCCAACCTTCACCAAAATTCTCTCCATAGCGATGATCGTTGTTAGCATCATCCTGATGAAAGTGTTTGAGGATTCACTTGCGGCGTTTATTATCGCCACATTGTTGTTAGACATCGGTTTTCAAGCGGTGCAAATCAACAACCTCGCACAGATCTACACGCTGGATGAAAAAGCCCACAGCCGCATCAACACGGCGTACATGAGCTCGATGTTTTTAGGCGGAGCACTGGGAACGGCCATTGGGGTTTACTGTTGGGAGCACGGCGGTTGGGCGTTGGTCAGTTTGCAACTGCTTAGCTTAAGTGTGATCGCTCTTGCTATCATTCTCTACAGCGCCCTCTCTTCCAAGCACTCCAAAACGCTCTAAACCTTTTTACATGTAAACACTCTCTCCCGCCAAGGATTCGTAACCTAAGAATCTTTGGTAGTATTCTTATTTGTAATACTCATTACACTTTTAAGACTTTAGGAAAGATTTGTATGCCTTACACACACGAAAAAAGGTGGAAAGCCCTTGGGGTTCTCTGCCTTGCTATGTCGATCATCACGCTGGATAACACCGTTCTTGATGTCGCGCTCCCTTCCATTTCAAACGACCTTTTTGCGAGCATGCGCGAACTTCAATGGATCGTGAACATGTATATTCTCGTCTTTGCTTCCATTTTAATTACCATCGGCGCCCTAGGCGATCAATGGGGTCGCAAACGCTTTTTAAAAATCGGCATCGCCCTCTTTAGCCTTGCCTCCTTGGGAGCGGGGCTTTCAAGTTCCACCACCGAGCTTATTTTCTTTCGAGCCCTGAGCGGTTTGGGAGCAGCGTTCATTATGCCTTCCACGCTTTCCATCATCACATACATGTTTACCGATACCACCGAGCGCATGAAAGCCATCGGACTTTGGTCGATGATCTTTGGACTATCGCAAGGTTTAGGACCGCTGGTCGGCGGCATTATCATCGAATACGCGTCATGGCATTGGGTCTTTTTTATCAACCTCCCCATCGGGGTTACGGCATGGTATGCCGCAACGCGAATCCTGCCCGAATCGTCCAATCCCAACACAAAAGCCGACATCCTCGGTATGGTTTTGTGCATCTTCTTTTTGTTTGCGCTTACTTACGGCATCATCGAGGCGGGTGAGCGCGGCTGGAGCGATAAAAGCGTGTATATCAGCCTCTCATTCGGAGTGCTTTTTTGCGCTCTTTTTATCGTTTGGGAGAGACGTTGCACGCATGCGATGATCCCGTTTGAACTCTTTGAAAAACGCACCTTTACGATTCCCTCATTCGCCATTGCGCTCATCGTTTTCGGCATGGTCGGCTCCATGTTTTTCTTCTCCCAACTGTTTCAAACCGTACAAGGTTACAACGCTTTGGAAGCGGGACTCTTGCTAATGCCCATGACGCTGGGCGTGGCAATCGGCTCAAAGTCGGCTCCGCGTGCCGTCGCAACATACGGCATGCCTTTAAGTATCGGCGGCGGCATGATTATCTCAGGACTCGGTATGGCGATTTTTGTCGTCACAATCGACGTGCATATGCCGCTTTGGGCAATTTTAATCGGTTTTTTCGTTCACGGTTTGGGCATGGGACTTTCAATGCCGCCCTCCACCGACTCCATTATGGGCTCGATTCCTCCTCAAAAAGCGGGTGTGGGCAGTGCCTTAAACGACACGACCATCGAACTCTCCGCGGCGATGAGCATCGCCGTTTTGGGCAGTTACGTCAACCGCATTTACCTTTTACATGTCAAAGAGATTGAAGTCGACGCTTCACTTTCCAAAGCCCTTCAAACCTCTATCCAAACGGCACATCAAGCCATTAGCGCACTTCCCGATCTCGCCCTTCGCGAAAGCCTCTTTTTCCGCGTCGATCACGCTTTTATCGAGGGCATTTTTCATACGATGATAGTCGGATGTCTTTTTTCCATTTTGAGCGGGCTTTTAGCAATCTATCTTTTGCCTAAAAAGGCTTCTTCAAGAAAGGGAAAAACCGTTTAAAGCGTGCTACAATAGCACAAAAACTTTACGGGGAATCGTCGTGTTGATAGAATGGAGCGAAAAATTTAGCTTGCGTCACGCACTGTTAGATCGGCAACATCAAGAGCTTTTCGATCTGGCAAACGCCGTTCAAGCATTAACGCCCGAATCAGCGGACAAAGCGGAACTGGGCAGGCTTTTTAAAGAGTTTTTCGACTACATGGCAAAGCACTTCAAAGAAGAAGAGGCATACATGCAAAGCCTCGACTACCCGCTGTACGACAAACACAAGAAGTTTCACGAAACCATCATTGAGGGCATGACCAAAATTCTCAAAGAGAAAAAAAGCATCGCCGAACTTCAAAAAAGCATGAAAATGATCGCCAAAAAATGGCTGGTCGAGCATATCTTGGAAAACGATCTTAAGATCGAGAAGTGGCGTAAAAGCACTTGCGTGGAGGAAGAAGATTCCCACCACGCACTTTAAGGTTTGGTCGTACTAAAGCCAAAGAGTACCCAGTCTTGCAAACCGCCGCGATACCACAAAATTTTCTCTTTAGGATACCCTATCTTGATCAATTGATCGATCATCATACGCGATTGAGCGCACCACGAAGCGTTGCAAAAAATCAGAGCCGTTTTGGCATGCGAAAAGTCAAGCTTTCCTCCTTTTGAGGCAATGCCGAGCAGTTTTTTGACACGCTCAAAATCTTCGGGAAAATCGGCATCGTACGCCACTTCGTCAAAAGGAATGTTCACGCTTGAAGGAATGCTCATCTGCTCAAACCACTCTTGTTTTCGGGCATCGACCAAAATATAGCGATCGGGATTTTTGGCTAATTTATGCTGAATAAAATCCAACACTTCCACTTCACCGACGGTTACGATTTTGGGGTCTAACTGCATCGGCTGGATTTTTCCCACCGTCGTCACCACGCTCTTTTGGCACACGCTTGGCACATCTTTGCCCGCAAAATTTCCGCTGAAAATATCTTCAGGCGAGATATGCACGTTTAAACATTCGCGAGGAATGTTCCGCTCGATCGTGACAGGTTTTCCGTCGTGCGTCGTCTGAATGCCCGTATGTTCCAACACCTGAGGATTTTGCGCAAACGCGTACACGCCAAGCACGCCTAAAGCCAACCGTCGATACATCGCATCTCCTTTAAAAGTTGTTTGCTTATCATAATCGCCTTGCTATTTAAAAGCGAACAAAAAAATATGTTATACTTTTTTTCAAAGGAAAAATCATGCTTGATCCCAAAATAGAGGCGTTTCTTCGCGAACACCATCTGCTTACCCTTGCCACATGTCAGAACAATATGCCCTACTGCACCAGCTGTTTTTACGCGTTTATCAAAGAGTCCGCCACGTTTGTCATCGCCACGGATGCACAAACCAGACACGGACGTGAGGCGTTGGAAAATGCGCATGTTGCAGGAACGGTAGCGTTAGAGACCAAGATCGTGGGGAAAATTCAAGGGGTGCAATTTACAGGTGTTTTTCAAAAAGCCGATGAAGCAGAGAAAAAAGCCTATTTGAAGCGCTTTCCCTATGCGATCGCGCTGAATCCTGTGCTGTGGAGCATCACCATTTCGTACTTGAAATTTACGGATAACACCTTAGGATTCGGTAAAAAGCTGGAGTTTTTTGCTTCGTAAAATAGGGGAAATGCGTTTACATGTAAAGCACTTGCGGGAAAAACCCGCAAGCACCTTTTTCTTACAAATTGATAGGTTCGTCCGAGCATGCCGCGGTAAACACGACGTCGGTTGAGCTGTTCAGTGCCGTCTCGGTCGAGTCTTGAATGACGCCGATCAAAAAGCCGATAGCGACCACTTGCATCGCGATCTCATCGCTAATGCCGAACAGGCCGCACGCTAAAGGAATCAAAAGCAACGATCCACCCGCAACACCCGAAACGCCCGCCGCGGCGATACTAGAAACGACACTCAACAATAACGCCGTCGGAATATCGACCGAGATACCCAACGTATGGACCGTCGCCAACGTTAAGACCGTAATGGTCACCGCCGCTCCCGCCATATTTGCCGTTGCACCCAAAGGAATGGAAATGGAGTACGTATCTTCGTGAAGCCCTAGTTTTTTACATAATGCCATATTGACGGGAATATTCGCCGCGGAACTACGCGTAAAAAATGCCGTTACGCCGCTTTCTTTCAAGCATGTCAACACTAAAGGATACGGATTGCGTTTGGTTTTCACGTAAACGATCAGCGGATTCAGTACCAAAGCAACGAAAAGCATCGTTCCGACCAAAATAATCAGTAATTTACCGTAGCCTAAAAGTGCCGTAAAGCCCGTTTCCGAAAACGTCTCCGCAACCAATCCTAAAATACCGAACGGTGCTAAACGAATAACCGCTTGAACAATCTTGGTCATGGCATCGCTGACGTCTTTCATAACCGCTTTCGTCTGAGCTCCGCTGTGATGAAGCGCGATACCTGCGGCAACCGCCCATGTTAACACGCCGATATAATTGCCCTTAGCGAGTGCGTTAACGGGATTGTCTACCATACTGACCAAAAAGCCTTTGATGACCGCAACAATGCTTTGAGGCGGTGTTAAGCTCGCGTCAATGCCGCTGGAGAGCACCAACGTTACGGGAAACGCAAAGCTCACGATCACCGCGATCAACGCCGAGAAAAACGTACCGATCACATAGAGGAAAATAATAGGCTTAATATTCGTCTGCGCCCCCACCTCTTTGGTTGCGATCGCCGTAGAGACGAGCACTAAAACTAAAACCGGAGCTACCGCTTTGAGCGCTCCGACGAAGAGTTTGCCCAAAATCGAAACGGCTTGTGCCGCCGTCGGAGAAATGAACGCGATGATAACGCCCAAAACCATACCTAAAAGAATGAGAACAATGAGATTGCCCTCTTTGTACCGCGCGACTAAACGCTCCATAAAAACCTTCCTTACTCATAAAATGTGTGTACTCTAAGTTTTTCTTTAAAAAAAGAGACTAATCATATAAAAAAGGTTCTTATGGATGTGTTAAATTACTGTATTTTCGACCTGTCGAGCTTCAACGCTTCGTTGTCCATCACGCCGATGGACGTACTTAAAATCGTTGTGGCGATGTCGTGCGCTTCTTGCAAGGAGTGCATTTTGTAGGTTCCGCATTGGTAAACGTTGAGTTCGGGAATATCGCTTTCACTTTTGACATGTAAGATGTCTTGCATCGACGCCGCCCATGCATCGACCACGCGTTGAGGTTCAGGCGTGCCGATGAGGCTCATGTAAAAACCGGTACGACACCCCATCGGCGAAATGTCGATGATCTCGACGCCCTCTCCGTTGAGATGGTTGCGCATAAAGCCCGCAAACAGATGCTCGAGCGTGTGAATCCCGCGCTCAGGAAGAATCGCTTGGTTGGGTTTACAAAAACGAAGATCAAACACGGTGATGGCATCGCCGTGGGGCGTTTTCATCGTTTTAGCGACTCTGACCGCAGGGGCCGGCATTTTGACGTGATCTACACAAAAGCTATCGAGTAATGGCATTTGAAGTCCTTTTTTTGGGCAATTATACCGAAAAAAGTGTACAATAATTTAAGCTTCAACCCTTGACATGTAAAGGAAATTTCGTGAAACGCTGGCTACTTTTCGGTGCAATTATTCTGCTTTCCTATACATTTTTCCAAAGCAAAAACCTGCTTCTCATTGCCGCGGGCGTGGCGATTTTTCTTTTCGGAATGAAAAATCTAGAAGAAGGTTTTCGTTTTTTTATCGGCGGGATGCTCGATAAATTCCTTAAAACGATGAGCGATACGCTTTATAAAAATATTCTTTTCGGAACGATCATTACGACCTTAATGCAATCAAGCGGTTTGGTCGCCGTGATTGCCATCTCGTTTATCAGTGCCGGACTCATAGGACTCGCACAAGGTATCGGCATTATTTTAGGAGCCAACATCGGCACGACGACGGGTATCTGGTTGATCGCGGGATTGGGGCTAAAGATCAACATCGCGACCTACGCGCTTCCGATGCTGGTGTTTGGAATGCTTTTCATCTTTCAAGAAAGCAAACGACTCAAAGGCATCGGGTACGCTCTTGCCGGACTCGGTTTTTCGTTTTTGGGCATCGCGTACATGAAAGACGGATTTGACGCGTTTAAGGAGACGATCGACCTGACGCAATACGCCGCCGACGGCTATACGGGCATCGTGCTTTTTGCACTGATCGGAGCGGGAATGACCGTCGTTATGCAGTCTTCGCACGCTTCGCTGGTGCTCATCTTAACCGCACTCTCGGCGTCGCAAATTACCTACGAAAATGCCGTTGCCCTGACGATCGGAGCCAATATCGGCACGACGGTAACCGCCGTTTTGGGAGCACTGGGTGCCGGAGACGACGGCAAAAAATTGGCAACCGCCCACTTTTTGATCAATACGCTTACCGGACTTCTTCTGGTCGGTTTTGTTCCGCAATCTATCCGTTTGATCGATCTGAGTGCGCCGTTATTCGGTATTTCAACATACGACGAGACGCTCAAACTCGCTCTTTACCACACTTACTTTAACTTTACGTGCGTGCTTTTGTTCGCTCCGCTCGTACAAGGCTTGGTTCGCCTACTCGATCATTTCTTCAAACAAAAAGCAACCGATGAAAACGCACGGGACGATGTCTTGTTTATTAACGACGTCGCGCTCGATTTTCCCGATACGGCGTACGAAACCCTTTTTAAAGAGACCAAACACCTCTACAACAACGTTTGCGACATCATCGCGCAAGGTATCAGCGTCACCAAAGAAGATATTAGCTCAGGTATGGCAATCGACGATATTCTCACGCATCGCAAAGACCCCCTTTACGTCAATATGGACGCCTACTACGAGCGTCGCATCAAAGAGATTTACGGCAAAATTATTACCTTTGCGATTATGGCGCAAGGCAAATTTTCCGACATCAGCGAGCGTCAATTTATCCCGATAAAAAACGCTACCATCGGCATGGTCGAAGCGTTTAAAGCCTCCAAACATATGCAAAAAAATATGCTTCGCTACCTTGAATCGGACAACGAATACATCCAAAGCGAATACAACCACATTCGCAAAAACCTCATCAAATACCTCAGAACGGTTCAAATGATCTTTAATACCGCCGAAGACGACGTCACCGTTTTACTCTTAAGCAAACTCAAACTCGATGCACAAAACTACGACATTGCCGCCAATAAATCGCTCGATAACCTGATTCGTACCAACAAAATTACCTACACGATGGCAACGTCTTTAATGAACGATACCAACTACGCCTACACCGTCGCGTCCGAGCTTTTCAAAGTCGCCCACGCTCTTTTCGTACATGCGAACACGGAATCGAGCGAAAGCAAAGAAGCATTGATCTTAAACGAAAACGAAGTAAACGACCTTACCCACGCCTCAAGCCAAAGGAGTTCCTCATGAACGGCTTCAAATTTGTACAAACGGTCAAAGAGTTATTCGGCTTTATGCCTCAAAATGCGGAATCTACTCAAAAAAAATCCATTAAAGAACTGCTGAGAAAACTCAAATTTCGCCGCATTTTACTTAAGCAAGAGCTGAAAAACGAAACCGACCTTCTCAAACGCGAATCGATTCGCGACAGCATCAAAATTCTCAAAAAGCAGATCAAAAAAGGAAAAGACCTTGTCGATGATTAGAGGGATTGTGATTGCGTTGATCGTTTTTGCAGGATGTTCAAGCCCCAACCAAGAAAGCGTCTCGGAAGTTTTGCAAACCAAGGGGGCAACCGCTTTGCATTACGACTTTAAAAAAAGCGTCGAAAACCTCATCGCGTACAAAGAAAAGCTCGATCTTCGCAATCCTTCCAACTACAGCAAATCCTCGCAAGAAACGATTTTAAAGGAGATGCGAAACCGCACAAACGCGATTCGGCTGAGTTATAACGGCGTGACGCTGCACACCTACGACGATTATTTACGCATTGCTTTCGATAAAAGTGCGACGATTCCCGAACGCAACGACTTTTTGATTTTAGGGATGTATAAACTGCTTTGGGAGAGTTACCGTATCGGCGACGGACATCAAATCACGACGCTCTCCTACGACGAAGAGCGATTCAAAAAACTTTACTACTACCTTGAAGTCATTAAATGGAAGATCAAAACGGGCAAGGACGAAAAAGGACGCTACCTTTTTCTCACGTGGCAAAACAACTGGCAAATCGAACTGCAAAACCGCCTCAATGCCGGACAAATACCCTCATGGCAAATGCTCGAATCGCTTCCGAGCATTCAAAGCCGTAAAGAGAGTCTTTTCGATGCTTCCAACGCCAATTTTGAGGTACTTCTAAGTCAAATCGTTTTCCACGTCAAAAACAGTGCCCGCCTCGTCGGGAAAGAGCCCGTCGATATCGGTATCGACGCGATGAGCAGCCTTGTTTTTTTCTTATAAAAATCGTTTTTATTCGCCGCTTTCGATTTCTCCGTTGTACGACATAATTCCGTTGCCGAGATTGACGACGGTTTGATAGCCTAAGTATTTGAGTACGCGTTGGCAATACGCACTGCGGCTTCCGCTGTAACAATACACGATCGTCGGAGTTTTTTCGTGACCTTTGAGCTGTGTTAAAGCGTCGTAAAAACTCGTCGTAGGAACAAGATAGTCCGTCCCTTTAATACGGTATTGTGCCCACTCCATCCACTCGCGCGTATCGACCAAATTAAAACGCACGATGCCTCGGCTTCGCGCTTCCAATAAAGCCTCAAGTTCATCCGCGTCAATCTCTTTTTGATGTATTAACGCTTCGCACTCTTCTTTGCTTAAACCTTGTGAATGCGTATGCGAAACCTCTTTGAGCCGCTCTTCTTCGGCAAGGGCGCACGCATGTTCGGGCGTACAAAAAAGCGTACAGTGGCATGCGCCGTTTTGAGGAATCTCCTCATTGAGTGCGGGCGTGCACGGGCAAAGACGATTGCCGGCTTTTGCTCTCTCCTCTTTCGTATTTCCGATAACCATAAAACAGGGACAATAGCGCTTACCGTAAATCAGTTTATTACGCGTTAAGCCTTGTTGTATCGACTCTTTTACGTCATGAAGCGGCGTATACGTTAAAGAAAATTGTTGACATACCTTATCGCTAAAAGCTTGCGTTCGTTCAAATTCCGCCATAAATTCGGCTGAGTTCATATCTATTTTCGTTATCACGCGCATTCCTTAATCTTATACGTTGAAGGATCGTATTATAAAGAGTTTGAATTGTAAAGAGATTAAATCTTAGCGTTAGATCGCAAGCACGTTTAATGAGCTAAGCCAAAACTTGATCTTGCTCAATCTTTTCGGGCATTTTTTTCATTATAATACGCCAAATTTCAAAGGAGTTTTTATGGAAATCAATAACGTACAAGTCTGTAACGTCTGTTTGCGCACGAGCGAAGAGAGCCCGAATGCCGTATTTATTAAAGCAATGAAAGGCGGGGAAGAGATTCACGTTTGCACGGGATGCATCCCGCATATCATTCACGGAAGCGGCGACGTTGCCAAATCAAATGCCCAAGTCGCGGCGGAGTTAAATCATTAAACACTACACAATGAAGGAGGAGGAAAATCTCCTCCTCTTCTACTTCGTTTCACTTAATTAAGCTTCTTTTTCGTTAGAATAATCCGCCGTTGCTAAACGTTTGAGCTGTCTCCATCTGCGTTGCGCATCTTTTTTATTGTGTGCAAATAACGCTTCCGCTTCAACGGGATTTGACTTTTTAAGAGCCGCATAGCGTACTTCGTTCATTAAGAAGTGATCGTACATATCCCAATCCGGCTCTTTTCCGGTAATCTTGATCGGATTTTGACCTTCTTCTTCAAGACGCGGATCGTAGGTATAAATCGGCCAATAACCGCATTTGGTTGCAAGCTCGCCTTGATTGCCCGCTTGGCTTAGACCGCCTTTGATACCGTGTGCAATACACGGAGAGTAGGCAATAATCAACGATACGCCCGGATACGCTTCAGCCGCTTCAAACGCTTTAATCGCTTGTGCCGCGGAGGCGTTCGAGTTAATTTGTGCGACAAAAACGTTACCGTACGTCATCGCGATATAACCCAAATCTTTTTTCTGAACCGGTTTTCCCGCAGCGGTAAATTGCGCGATAGAACCCGTACGTGAAGCTTTAGAGCTTTGTCCGCCGGTATTGGAGTAAACCTCGGTATCTAAGACTAAAATATTGACGTCTTCGCCGCTAGCAATCACGTGGTCAAGTCCGCCGTAACCGATGTCGTACGCCCAACCGTCGCCGCCGAAAATCCATTGTGATTTTTTGGCGATATACTGCTTAAGGCTTAAAATGACTTCCGCACCCGCCGCCGTCGGATTAGCTTCCAACAAAGGAACGAGAAGGTCACGAATTTGTGCGCTTTTTTCACGGTCGTTTCTAAATTCTAACCAATCTTTGTAGAGTGCCGCAATCGCGTTGGGTGCTTTGTCCAAAGAAGATTCCATAATCATTTGAATACGATGGCGAATCGTTTCCGCCGCGACATGCATACCCAAACCGAACTCGGCGTTATCTTCAAACAAAGAGTTACCCCATGCCGGACCGTGACCTTTGTCGTTTTTACGATACGGAGTCGATGGAGCAGAACCGCCGTAAATAGACGAACATCCCGTCGCGTTAGCGATCATCATACTCTCACCGAACAATCGCGTTGCAAGCGTAATATACGGTGTTTCGCCGCAACCTGGGCATGCCGCGTGAAATTCAAAGAGCGGTTGCGCAAATTGAGAACCTTTCACGCTACTTTTGCTTAAAATATCGTCTTTATAGCTTACTTTTTTGAAGAGGTAATCGGCATTGTCTTGCTCACCCGCATCAAGGCTCTCTTGAAGCGGAACCATCACAAGCGATTTTTCTTTGGTAGGACATGCTTCGGCACACAATTCACATCCCGTACAATCAAGTGAGGAAACTTGAATTTTAAATTTAAAGTTTTGATCTTTGAACTCTTTACCTTTGGCATCTAAAGCATGTACTTTGACGCCTTCAGGTGCCAAGGAAAGCTCTTGCTCGTTAATCAAAAACGGTCGGATAACCGCGTGCGGACAGACAAACGCACATTGATTACATTGAATACAGTTTTCTTCGATCCATTTCGGTACCGTAACGCCGATACCGCGTTTTTCATACTCGGTCGTACCGTGTTCAAACGTACCGTCTTCATAACCTTTAAAGACCGAAACGGGAAGCGTATCTCCGCGTGCGGCATTGACCGGTTTTGCGATTGCTTCAACAAACGGAGTGCCTTTATATTTAACCTCTTCTTGAACCTTAACCTCATCGACGAGATTCGCCCATGACGGATCGACGTCGACTTTAATCAAGCCGTTGGCGCCCACATCAATCGCTTTGTAGTTAAGCTCGACGATTTGTTCGCCTTTTTTACTGTAGGTTTTGTAGGCTTGTTTTTTCATAAACGTTTGAGCCTGCTCAAAATCGATGATGTTGGCAAGTTTAAAGAAAGCCGATTGCATAATCGTATTGCTTCGATTACCGAGTCCGATGTCGCGTGCTAGTTTGGTTGCATTGATGATATAAAAGTTGGCTTTGCGTTTGGCAAGAATACGTTTGACTTTATTCGGGATTCGAGCGATCGTCTCTTGTGCATCCCAAATAGAGTTAAGAAGGAATGTTCCTCCCTCGCGAATACCGTCGACCACGTCGTAAAGTTCCAAGTACGCGGCGACCGAACAGGCGACGAAATGTGGATTGGAAACAAGATACGTCGAGCGAATCGGTTTTTTACCGAAGCGAAGGTGAGAACGCGTAAAACCGCCTGATTTTTTGGAGTCGTAAGCGAAATAGGCTTGGGCATACATGTCGGTTTCGTCACCGATGATTTTAATCGAACTTTTATTCGCGCCGACCGTACCGTCCGCACCGAGTCCGTAGAAAAGGCACTCTTTAGTTTCAGGGTCGCCGAGGCTGATTTTTTCTTTCACGTCTAAAGACTTAAACGTTACGTCATCGACGATACCGACCGTAAAGTCGTTTTTAGGCGCATCGGCTTTGAGGTTTTCAAAAACGGCCAACATCTGTGCCGGATCGACGTCTTTTGAAGAAAGACCGTAACGTCCGCCGACGATAATCGGAGCATTGGCATGTCCGTAAAAAGCCGCACGCATATCAAGATACAACGGCTCACCGATAGAACCTGCCTCTTTAGTACGATCCAATACGGCAATTTTTTTAACGGAATCGGGCATAACCGCCATCAAGTATTTGATGCTAAACGGTCGGTAAAGGTGCGGGGTAATAAGTCCTACTTTTTCGCCTTTGCCGATTAAATAATCGATCGTCTCTTTCAAACATTCGGTCACGGAACCCATTGCAACGACGATGCGATCGGCATCTTTCGCGCCGTAGTAGGTAAAAGGTTTGTACTCGCGTCCCGTCTCTTTGGAAATTTCGTCCATATAGTTCGCTACGATATCGGGCAATGCGTCGTAAAATTTATTTTGTGCTTCTCTGCCTTGGAAGTAAATATCGTCGTTTTGTGCCGTACCGCGCGTTTTAGGAGACTCAGGATTTAAGGCGTTATCGCGGAAGCGTTGAACCGCTTCTTTGTCGAGTAAACGATCAAAAACGGCGTAATCCATCACTTCGATTTTTTGAATTTCGTGAGAAGTTCTAAAACCGTCGAAGAAGTGTAAAAACGGAACACGCCCTTTAATGGCGCATAAGTGAGCAACGCCGGCCAAATCCATGACTTGTTGAACCGAACCGCTTGAGAGCATCGCATAACCGGTTTGGCGTGCGGCGTAAATATCTTGGTGATCGCCGAAGATCGAAAGCGCATGCGTCGCAAGCGTACGAGCACTCACGTGAATAACGCTCGGTAACAATTCGCCTGCCATTTTGTACATGTTAGGAATTTTAAGCAACAAACCTTGAGAGGCTGTATAAGTCGTCGTAAGCGCGCCGGCTTGAAGCGAACCGTGAACGGTACCCGCAGCACCGCCTTCACTTTGCATTTCAACCACTTTAACGGGCATTCCGAAAAGATTTTTTTTGCCCTGTGCTGCCCATACGTCGGTAAAATCCGCCATCGGTGAAGAAGGCGTTATCGGATAGATACCGGCAACTTCGGTAAACGCATACGATGCATACGCAGCAGCTTCGTTACCGTCCATTGTTTTCATGACTTTAGCCATTAAATTCCCCTTACTTTTAGTTTCGTTTATTTAAGAAAACTTCCCAAGAATCAGGCTTTGGAAGCATCAACCATACGCTGTAATCGATGATTATCTCATTCTACTTGGCGTTCTCTTAATAACTCATAAATGAAACTTCGGCTTCGATGATTTAATAAAAGTTTAACCAAGCTCTACTCAAAATCATAGTCTAAAAATATGATAAAGATATAACAATCTTAGCTTACTTGCGCAATAAGCTTAACGGCATCCAAAGCATCGCGAACGATACAATCGGTATGAGGACGGAGGTCGTAACGGCTTGCGTATCCGCACAAAACGCCGACGCTTTGAACACCCGCTTCTTTCGCACATAAAATATCCATCGGCGTATCGCCGACCATCCACGTACGCGAAGGATCGCTACCGAGCGCGGCTAAGGCTTTTTGGATCGGTTCGGGGTGCGGTTTGGGGTGAGTCACGTTTTCGCGTCCGATCAAAACCTTAAAGTGATGCATCACGCCCATATGCTCCAAAAGGTCTTGCGAATACCGTGCCGTTTTGGTCGTTACGATCCCGAGCGTTGCGATTTGACTCGCATAGGTAATCGCTTCGTACGCCAAGGGTAACAACGTCGTTTTTTGACGCGAAATCAGGCGATAATGCTCTTTATACGCCCCCACGTACGCATCGGCTTGCGATACGTCGACGCCGAGCATCGTAAACATCAAATCCAAAGGGTGCCCGATGAGTTTTTTAATGCTCTCGTCTTCGGGAACACTCGTTCCAAACGTCTCAAACGCAACGCCGAAACTTTCCAAAATAGCTTCGGTCGAATCGATAAGCGTTCCGTCCAGATCAAATAAAATCGTTTTTGTTTTCACCTTAATCATCCTTTTACATGTAAAGCACTATTATAATCGCAAGAGCATTAAAAAGGAGATACATGTTAACCAAAAGCGTGATACTCATTGCCCCGCTACTGCTGTGCGCCGCTTCGTTTCAAGACACCTTGAATTCGGCACTGAGTACAAGCTCTTCGGCGCAAAAAAGCACCTCTTCCGCATCATCGAGCAGTTCGATTGCCGGCGTCAAAGAAGCGTTGAGTCTGGGAGCCGATCAAGCCGTATCGCTCTTGGGAAAAGAGGACGGATTTTTAAAGAACTCTGCCGTTAAGATTCCGCTTCCCGCATCGTTGAAACCGATTGCGACGGCGGCTGAAAAAGTGGGAGGAAAACGCTATGTCGATGATTTCGTAACGACGATGAACACCGCCGCTAGCAAGGCGATTCCTAAAACGGCTTCTATCTTAAGCGATACGATTTCATCCATGAGCGTCGACGACGCCAATGCGATCATCAAAGGCTCCAACACCGCGGCAACGGACTATTTTAAAGCCAAATCGCAAGACAAGCTCTTAAACGCGCTGATGCCGATCATTAAAGAGAGCGTAGCGCAAAACAAAGTTATGAGCTCTTATCAAAGCCTAAAAGAGTTCTCGGGTACGACGAATGCCTCGTCGAAATTGGGAGACAATGCGCTAATAGGACAAGCCTCGTCGATTGCAAAAGGGTTCGGTATCACGGACGTCGTTCCGGAAAATGACGAAAATATCGAAGCGTATATCGGTCGTAAAACCTTGGACGGACTTTTTTACATGATTGCCGAAAAAGAGAAAGCTTTGCGTAGCAATCCTTTAGCAAGCGGAAGCTCGATTATTCAGCAAGTCTTCGGTAAATAATCGGTCTTTAATACGTTTGAGGGTTTAAAGGAGGATGGGGAATACTGATCTTTTTCTCGTCAAACGTCAGTTTGACTTTTTCGATCAAGGAAAAACTAACCGAAGCAGCGTCTTCGTTTTGAACCCAAAAACGAACCGTCAATTTCACGCACGTTTGTGCCAGCTCGCTTACGGCAACAAGAGGAACAGGCTCTTTTAAGACTTTATCTTCCGCCTCAATCAAGGATTGAAGCGTCTCTTTGGCAAGACGAAGATCGTCTTCATAGCCGATGTTAAATACCAAGTCGATACGCGAAGTCGGTTTTGCCGAAAAGTTCGTAATATTTTTACCGATGACCGCAGAATTGGGAATAATAATCTGTTTGTTGTCCGCCGTTTTTAAAACGACGCTAAAGAGGTTCAGCTCTTCGACCGTACCGTTTTCGCCCGCAATTTGAACCGAATGCCCGATTTTAAACGGACGGAAAAAGACGAGTAAAATGCCGGCTCCGACATTGGAAAGCGTGCCTTGAAGCGCAAGACCGATTGCAAGACCCGCCGTTCCGAGAACCGCTAAGAAGGAAGTGGTGTTTATCCCTAAATTGCTAAGCGCGGCTAGGATAATCACCACTAAAAGGCCGAAGTAGACGACGTTAGAAAAGAAACTGGTAACGGTTTCGTCGATTTTGGACTTGCGCATTCCTTTGACGACGATAGCCGTCAACAAAGAAGCGATCTTCTTCCCGACCCAAAAAATGAGTAAAGAAGCCAGCACCTTGACACCGTAAAGCGTCACAAAATTAACGACAACCGTCCAACTCAAATCCATATGCACGTACACGACCCTCTTAACTTATTTTTTGAAAATTGCGTCGACTCTTCTGTTTTCCGCACGACCCGCATCGGTATCGTTGGTTGCGACAGGTTTGCTTTCGCCGAAGGCTTCCGTCGTAACTTTAGCACCGCTGACGCCAAGACTTTCAAGTGCTTTTGCAACTGCTTTTGCACGTTGATCGGAGAGTTTCATATTGTAAGCGTCGCTACCTTTTGAGTCGGTGTGACCTTCAAGAACAACGTTGTAACCCGGATTTTGTTTCATAAAGTCTGCAACTTTTTGGATTTCAGGCATAAACTCTGATTTTACCGTTGATTTGTCGAAATCAAATTTAACATGTAAACGGATAATTTTCGTACATCCGTCGGCATCGACTACGGTACCTTTTGGGGTATTCGGACATTTGTCTTTGTCATCGTAAACACCGTCACCGTCGCTATCTTTTGGAGCTGCCGGTGCTACGACGGGAGCCGGTTTTACTTCGGGTTTAGCCGCTACGACGGGAGCCGTTTTAGCGTCGAAAGGAACGACGAAGCCGAGGGTATAGAACAAGTTGTTGTCGCCGCCGTGAAATTTAATACCGTGACGAACTTCGGCTTTCAATGCAAAATTGTCGGTGACCCAGTATTTAACGCCGCCGCCGTATTGTGCGAACATACTGTCTCTGTTTTCAAATTGCTCGTTTTTAACGTCTTCGTAACCGATACCCACTAAAGCGTACAATGCCATTTCGGGAGACATTTTGTACTCTTTAACCAAGTTACCGTAGTAGCGGTTAAAATCGGTGCTGTCGTGACCGATTTTGTAATCAACGTTATCGGATCGATCGTAACCCAATTCGAATTGGTCGAAGATGGTATTGTCAAGATTAATTCCAAATCGTAAACCGTACGTCAATTGCTCTTTAAGATCGAGATTTCCCTCAGGTTGAACGCCGCCGATCGTCGGTGTCACTTCGTAGTTGTATGCAGTCGGTGCCGCAAATGCCAAAGATGCCAATGCCGCCAATGAAAACACTGTTTTCTTCATGACTCTATCCTTTTTAAACTAATATTTCTAACATTTCATATGTGAGTTTTAAATTATAGCATAACTCTTAGCCGAGGAACATTAAATTTACGGCTTAATCCAATCGTTTTCGTTATGCATCACCCCGATAATCGACGTCGATACGGGCGTGATCTTCTTATTGACCGCCGTGATCTCGCTTGGAATCACTAAAAAGAGGTATGGATTGTCGGCTACGATCTTGGCAAAAATTTCGCGATATAAAGCATCGAATTTCTCTTGATCGACGATTTTTTCGGCTTCTTTAATCAAACGATCGACCTCGGCATTGTCGTAACCGACGAAATTAAATCCGCCTTTACGGCTTGATTCGCTGTGCCAAATCGTATACGCGTCCGATTTGAGTCCCAACGACCATGCCATCAATACCGCTTCAAATTTGCGAGGGAAAATCACCGTGTTTAAAAAAGCTTGCCATTCAAGGGCGCGCAGTTTCATCACGACGCCTGCTTTTTGCAACTGGTATTGCAATACCTGCGCCGCCGCCGTACGATTGGAACCGGTGGTGAGTTCAAATTCAAACGGATGATTTTCGTCGTAACCCGCCTCTTTTAAAAGGGCTTTGGCTTTGGCAATATCGTGTTTTGGGGCTTGAACTTCCGTATTAAACGCTCCCGTTCCGGGTAAAAAAGGTCCCGTGCACACTTTACCGTGACCGAAATACAAAATATCGACCAGCTCTTGACGATCGATTGCCAAAGAGAGGGCTTCTCTGACTCTAGGGTCTTTAAATTTTTCCGATCGAAGATTGAACCCCATATACGTATAGACATGCGAAATCTCTTCATAGATCGTATAATAATCCCTAAAATCCGCATCGACTTGCCGCTCCAACTGTAAAGGCGTGAGCGTTCCGACATCAAGTTGACGGGACTTGAGCATCAAAAACTCCGAAGAGGGATCGGGAAGATAGTGAAAGACCATCGTATCGATCTTCGGGCTACTTTTAAAATACGTCGGATTGGCTTTTAAAACGGTGTCTTTGGAAATTTGAAACTGATGTAAGACATACGAACCCGTACCGATCGGAGCTTGGTTAAACTTACTCGTCATCAAATCGGTTTCGCCCTTAAGCAGATGTTCGGGCAAAATCTCCATCATCCATACTTCCAAGGCTTTAAAATAGGGGTATTTGTATTTAACTTCCACGCTAAATTCGTCGAGCATCTTGACATGTGAGATGTGCATAAAGCCTGAAGCATAGGGAGTAAAAATCTTAGGAGACGTAATCGTCTCGTACGTAAAAAGCACGTCTCGTGCGTTAAAAGGCACACCGTCGCTCCATTTCACGTCGCGGCGAAGGTGAAAGACGAGTGTCGTATCGTCTTTAAACGTATAGCTTTCCGCTAGTTCGGGAACGATGTTGGCGTCTTTGTCGTATTTGACCAAGCCGTTAAAAATCCATTGCGTAATCAAAGAACTCGCCGAATCGGTGGAAAGAATCGGATTGAGTCGGCTCGGATTGGCGGATAAAGACAGGTGTAACGTGCCGGCGTAGAGATGACATGTCACGAAAAAAAGGAACATTAAAAGTGTTTTCATGGAAAAATTATACCACACGGAATCGTTTTACCGAAGAGAAGAAAAGATTTGAAAGTATTGCTTGAACATAAAAAAAGCTTCCAGACCGGGCAATCTGGAAGCTGATTTTTAAAAAGGTTGAGTGATTCACAAAAAGGAGGTAATTGTCTTGGTAACGAAAGTATAGAGAAGTTGTTTAAACACTCTCTTAATCTTTCGTAAACAAAAAGTTAATAGGAGATATTTTCTCTTTTTTTAAAGCGTATCGACAAACCTATTTACGATCGATTGTCCGAGCGTTAACTCTAGTGCGCTACAATTTTACATGGATTTTTTGCTGAGGGAGTACCGATATGAGTTCACGTTTTTCACGTTGCGGTTGGGTAAAATTAAGTGATCCCGTGTATGTAGCATACCACGACGAAGAGTGGGGAAAAGCCCTGCACGACGAGCGCGCTTTGTTTGAACTCTTTTGCCTTGAGACGCAATCGGCGGGCTTAAGTTGGCTCACGGTGCTGAAAAAACGCGACGGTTATCGTAAAGCGTTTGCCAATTTTGATCTTGAAAGCGTTGCGAGCTTTGGAGAAGAAGAGATCGCTTCGATCCTGCAAACGGGAGAGGTCATCAAAAGTCGCCCTAAGATCGAAGCAATCATCGCCAATGCACGTCTGTTTCAGCGCATCATCCTTGAACACGGCTCCATCGACGCTTACTTTTGGAACTATGTGGGCGGCAAAACGATCGTTAACGACGTAGCGGATTATAAACATGCCGCGTGTACTTCCGCCATTTCGGATACCATCACCAAAGATCTGAAAAAACGGGGGTTTAAATTTGTCGGATCGACCACGATCTACGCGTTTATGCAAGCGTGCGGTATGGTGAACGATCACGAAAACAACTGTCGGTACAAACACCATGACCTTTGAAATTTTAAACGACTACTGCCTCAACCACATCGGCGCGATTAAAGAGTACCCTTTTGACGCCACAACCGCCGTTTATAAAGTCGGCAATAAGATCTTTGCCCTCATCGACGAAGAGAGCCTTCCGCCGCGTATCAACCTCAAATGCGATCCCTACTATGCTCGAGAATTGCGCGAAATGTACGTTAGCGTCATTGCGGGGTATCATATGAATAAAAAGCATTGGAACACCGTGATTTGCGAAGGCGAAGTCGACGACGCGCTTATTCTTGAATGGATCGACGAATCGTATGAGCTGGTCTTTGGCTCACTCTCTCAAAAAATGCAAACGTTTATTCGCAATTCACACTAGGAGTTTTTATGTTTATTATTTTTGTGTCCTACCAAAAACCTCTCGAAGAGGTCGATGCGCATCTTGAAGCACATATTGCATTTCTCAAAGAAAACTATGCTAAAGGCACTTTCTTAGCTTCCGGACGACAAAACCCTCGTACGGGCGGGATTATTTTAGCACGTGCGTCTTCCAAGCAAGAGATTGAAGCGTTGGTAACGCACGATCCTTTTTACGTTCATCGCGTAGCAACTTACACGGTGACCGAATTTACGCCTTCTATGACCGCGCCCGAACTAACCTTTTTAGCCGACTGCTAAAAACGTTGACATGTCAAAAGGGGAAAATGCCGTTTTCCCCTTTGCCCTAGCATCCTACTCAAAAACAAGGAGAAACCATGGTTGATTTTACCTACCACAACCCAACGAAAATAGAATTCGGAAAAGGCAAAGAAACCCTGATCGGCACAGCTATCGCAAACGACACAATCCATAAAGTCTTACTCTGCTACGGCAGTGAGCGCATTAAAAAAGATGGACTGTACGAGACTGTTACCGCATCGCTTAAGGAAAACGGCATCGCGTGGGTGGAACTAGGCGGCATCATCAGCAACCCTGTTCTTTCAAAAGTGAATGAGGGCATTGCGCTCGCAAAAAAAGAGAGTGTTCAAGCCGTGCTTGCCATCGGTGGAGGCTCGGTCTTAGACAGTGCTAAAAGCATCGCGGCTGGAGCACTTTACGCAGGTGACGTTTGGGACTTTTTCATTGGCAAAGCGAGCATTGAGAAGGCGCTCCCTGTCTATGCCATCATGACGCTTGCCGCAACGGGAAGCGAGATGAACGGCTTTGCGGTTGTCACCAACGATCAAACACAGCAAAAGTACAACATCGCGTCGATTCATGTCTATCCAAGACTCTCCATTCTAAACCCAGTGCTCACCCAAAGTGTGCCCAACAACTATCTTGCTTACTCCGCCGTTGACATCATCGCGCACGTGATTGAGGGGTATTTGACCGCCACTGTTCAACCACATTTCCAGTCGCGCATGGTTGAGGGCATCATTCAAACCGTTATGGAAACCACGGAGATTTTACTTCAAAATCCAAGCGACTACAACGCCCGAGCAGAGTTTACATGGGCGGCAACTCAAGCACTCAACGGCATCACAACAGCGGGTACCAACCCCTACGTTTTCCCCAACCACATGATCGAACACTCGCTCTCAGCCCTCTTTAACATTGCTCACGGAGCGGGCTTAGCCATCGTTATTCCTGCGTGGATGCGTTGGTATCACACGCAAAATCCTGCGCAATTTAAACGCTTTGCAAAAATACTTTTTGGGAAAGATAGCGCGGAAGAAGGTATCAACGCGCTTAAAAACTGGTTTGCTAAAATCGGCGCGCCCGTGAGTTTAAGCGAAGCAGGGATTTCTAAAGAGGCTATTGAAAAGATTGCTCAGAACGTGGCAGAAGCGGCAGAGCGCCAAGGAGTCAGTCACATCTACAGCCAAAGCGTGATTGAAGCGATTTTACGCAACGCCTAACTCAAAGGGGAGCATTCCCCTTTGAATGCCAAAACGCTTCAGCCAAACTCAACTCTTCTTCACTAAAAACGACAATGCCGCTCTCTTGCAAAAGCTTACATGTAATGCCCGAATCGTTCACGCGCGTGCTTGTAAACGTACCGTCGTAGATGATGTCTTTACCGCACGAAGGGCTTCTGGCTTTTAAAATCGCCATGCACACGCCCTCAAGTTTTGCGATGCGCAAGCTCTCTTTCGCCCCTTTTGAAAATGCCTCGCTTACGTCTTCACCGATGCGGTTGACGACACGGTTCGTTCCTTGGAGAACTTCGCAAGCGAGACGCGGGACGCTAAGTCCTCCGAGCACCTCGGGGCACAAAGGCACTAAAACGCCCTCGTCCTTCCACTGCTCTAGGATCTTTACATGTAAAGCATTATTGCCGCCGTCGTATTTCACGTTTTCGCCGAGTAAACACGCACTGATCACGATCTTTCGTCGGCTCATTTAAAATCGTCTTTGGCATTTTTAACTTGCCAGCGCAAGCGTTTATAGCGGAGGCGATTGCGCAGGCGCTTGACTTTATCGATGTCGCGCATATCGATGCTGATAGAGGTATCTTCTAAGTCGTTGCCTTTGCCGATCGTAATATTATCGGCTTTTCGCAGAGCCAACTTTTGCGACTGAAAAACGCTACGATGCCCCGTAATCAAGAAGGCGATTACCACGCTCAGTGCCGCGTAATTTGCCATATGCACGCCAAACAACTCCACTGCCATGATGATGGAAGCGATGGGAGAGTTGGTCGCACCCGCCAAAACACTGACAAACCCAAGCGCGGCAAAGAGTGCGACGTGATTGCCGCCGATGAGATCGCCAAACGCCGCACCGCTCGTCGCGCCCACGTAAAACAAAGGCGTAATAATACCGCCGCTTCCGCCTGAGCCTAAAGTAATCGCCGTAAAAAACGTTTTAAAAACAGCGTCGTACCAATGAACGTTATCCGAAATCATCGGATTGGGGCTGAGGGCGTCTTTAATGGTCGCAAGACCGAGTCCTAAGTAGCTTTCCGAGAAAAAGTACGAAACGAGTGCCATCACCAGTCCCGCAACAAAGGCTTTCAGGTAACGATTGTACGGAACGGCTTTGATGTACTCTTCGATTTTATTGACCGTCGTAATGAACAAATCGGCGATTAAGCCGAAAAAGACGCCTGCCAAAACGACATGTAAGATTAATGAAAAGTCCAAGTTAAACGAACGGTAGAAATTGATGTCGTAGTAATGGTATTTGATGCCTAACACCTGAGCCGTGATAAATGCCGCAAAACCGGAGATAAACGAGGGCAAAAGAACATCGTACATAATCGCACCGATAATTAAGACCTCGATTCCGAAAATTGCCCCCGCGATGGGCGTACCGAATACCGAAGCAAAGCCCGCACTAATACCGCAAATGACAAGCTTTCGGCGGTCGGATTTAGAAAATTTGAGTAGGGTTGCGACAAACGAAGCCGCTCCCGCACCGATTTGCGCTCCCGGTCCCTCTTTTCCGACCGAACCGCCCGAAAAGATCGTGAGTACCGTTGCGACCAGTTTAACGGGGATCACCTTTGCATTGATGTAACCGTCGCGTTTATGCACCGCTTCGATGACTTTTTCCGTACCGTGTCCCGTCGCGTTTTGATCGAACGTTCGCACGATCCACGTCGTTAGCATCAACGCAAAGGGCAACGTGAAATAAAACGGAAACGGGAGTAAACTCCGTGTCTGTTCGGCAGTTGAGAGGATGTTTAAAAAGACGGAAATCAAGCCGCCGATCATAATACCGACGGCAGAAGAAAGAAGCAACCATTTGGAGACGCTAAAAAAAATGACTGTTTGTTCAACGACATGTTTATTCATAAAAACTCTTTACGTTTGGGCTACTTTTATTATAGCCCACTTTGATAAATTTTTTATCAATACTAAAGCGTTAGCCGACCATCGATGCGACAATTTCTCTTGCACGTTTTTTCGCCGCTTCCACCTCATCGAGCACCAATGCCACAGCCATTCTGCGCCCCACATGGCTCACAGGTTTTCCAAAAATACGAACATACGAATTTTTCGAAAACGCACTCTCAGGAATGGTGAGGGTTGGCACATGCTCTTCATTCATACTTTTAAACGCCCCACTCGCGCCCGCTCCATAAAAGGTAAAATCAAGTGGCAAGCCCAAAACCGCTCTTACATGTAAGGCAAATTCGCTCTGGCTTTGCGTGATCATCGTGACCATTCCCGTATCGTGTGGACGAGGGCTCAGTTCACTAAAGTACACCTCATCGTCTTTGACAAAAAACTCCACGCCAAAAAGTCCACGACCGCCCAAGCCGTCTGTCACTGCTTTTGCCATCATCTGCGCTTTGGCTAACACTTCAGGTTTCATCGGCACAGGTTGCCAGCTCAGCACATAGTCGCCGTTTTCTTGGATATGCCCGATCGGTTCGCAAAAGACCGTCTCTTTGCCGTTGCGCACGGTTAAAAGCGTGATCTCATAGTCAAAGGGTACAAACGCTTCGACGATCAGCTCGCTCGCATCACCTCTGGCTTCTTTGGCAATCTCCCATGCTTTTTGGATGTCTGCCTCACTTCGGATGACACTTTGACCATGCCCTGAAGAGCTCATCACAGGCTTGACCACGCACGGGATGCCGAGCACTTTTGTCGCTTCTTCTAATGCCTCAAGCGTTTTCACAAAGACGTAGCCACTGGTTTTGAGCCCCAAGGTCTCCGCGGCAAACTCGCGTATGTTTTTGCGGTTCATCGTCTTTTTCACCGCGTCCGCATTGGGGATGATGCAAAAACCCTCTTTCTCAGCCTCTATCAATGCTTCAATGCTCAAAGCTTCCACTTCAGGCAAGATAAATGTCGGCTTTTCAAGGCGGATCACCTCCAAAAGCTCCTCTTTGTTTTTCATGTTGATCACATAACTGCGATTGGCGACCAAGTGCGCAGGCGCTTTGGGGTACGAATCCACCGCAACGGTCTCAATGCCCAAACGAGAGGCTTCGATAACGACCTCTTTGCCCAGCTCGCCGCTTCCTACGAGCATGATTTTGGTACTGTTACTTTTAAGGGGAGTTGTAAAGTGCATGGCTTCCTCTTTGTGTTAGTTTGAGAGATTTTACACAAAAACGGTTTAAGATTCGATGGTCTCTTGATCGACCCATTGTAAATAGGTATGTAAGCCTTTTTCTATCGGGATAAGAATAAGTTGCGGAATCGCATAGGGGTGATGCGCTAGAATCAAGCTTTGAATAGCATCAAACAGATGGCTTTTTGTTTTCATGATCACAAGGCTCTCTGTCTCCTCGCACACGTCTCCTTCCCATCGGTAAAAACTTTGAACAGGGAGTATTTGGGCACATGCAACGAGTCGTTGCTCCAATAAAAGCGCTATGACTTTTTTGGCGCTTTGTTCATCGGGAAACGTGGTCGTGATCATACAAAATGCCTGCATGATTTTCCTTTTCTAAGTCGAAGTAATGTAGAATCATTATAAGGCGTTCCTCATTAACCCATCTTTACATGTAAGGATTTTTATGGATTTTTTTATCAATACCCTCATCGTCGCCCTAGCGGCTTTTTCCTTAATTGTCATTTTACGCCCGAAAAAAGCACCCAAATCGAAAGAGCAAAAACAAGCCGAACTCAAAGCATACTACACGCAAAAACTGGTGGCTGAGCTAGAGCAGATCGACGATGCGGCGTTACGTCAAGAGAAAAAAATCGCTTTGCTTAAAACGTTTGCAAAAGAGTTAAAGATGAATCTTTTTTTTGATGAAGAGGAAGTGAAAGCACTGATTGAAGAGTTAGCAGGATATTAATAAAGAGTTTAAAGGCAAATTATGTCAAGAAAAAATTTTATACTCTACAATGTTTTAAACCAAGAAGTCATTTTTCAAGAATATTTTTGCAATTTACTCAATGAAAAAAGCTTTATGAAAAAGTTTTTGGACTTTATTGAACAAAAAAATGAGATATTGAAAAATGAAATCGTTGAACACCATCATTTCTCTACCGAGTATCCATTGGAATTCAAAGCGAAAAGCTTTGGAAGAGCTGATATCTTTTTAAAATTGGATACTAAAAACATTATTTTTGAAGTCAAAAATAAAGTCTATACCTCACTGACAGAAAATCAGCCTCGTAACTATCTCAATTATTTAAAAAGAACTGTAAAAAATACGGATTTTAATACGTGCTTAATGTTTCTTATTCCTAGAGATTATGCCCATAAAGAAGTAATTTATCAAGAATGGGGAAACTATTCAAAAGAAGAGATAGATCAGCAGCTTTTTTATTGGGAAGACTTCGTTTTAACGCTAAAAGATGAAGAAAACGTTTTTGTCAAAGCATTTTATGAATTTTGCCTCTATTGGTTTGAGTTAAATCCAATTCATTTGACAAAAAAAGAAATAGCATTATTAAACTTTAAAGGAAATTCAATGAAACTCATTGGCGATGAAACATTACCGACCCTCCTATCAAAACTTGAATTGGCTGTTGTAAACATTGGACGAACTATGCAATGGGAACAGTATAGAGCTGATAAAGGTGGTTATACATTTGGTTACAATTGGACAAAAAAAATAAAATCTTATCAACTATTTATGGGTATGGACTATGATCTGTGGAAAGAATTTAAACAGCCGATTAATATTTATATTTCTCAAGCAAAAGACTCTTCACAAGAATTTGAAAAACCTAAAATTGATACTTTAGAATTTGTTACGTATAAATTGAAGGGTGATAGTAATGCTGATGATTTTTTTGCTTATGTAGTGAAATTAGATTTTAAAATTGATGAAGAACATTATGAAGAGAAAATAAAAGACGTCATGCGCAAAATAACACAACACTTAAAATAATAAAAGATGCGAGGGAAAACTCCCTCGCGAATGAACACAAACCAAACGAAGAATCGCTTGAAAAAAACGATTAACGTTTTCAAGGAAACGTTTAATGATTCCTCGAAAGAAATCATTAACGTTTTGAGAATTGTGGGCTACGGCGCGCTTTTTTCTTACCGTATTTTTTACGCTCAACAACACGTGAGTCACGTGTGAGTAAGCCGTGTGGTTTCAAGATTGCTCTAAAGTCTGCATCCATAGAAGCAAGTGCTTTAGAGATACCGTGGCGAAGTGCGTCAGCTTGTGCTGAATAACCGCCACCAAGTGTGTCAGCTACGATGTCAAAACTTGTCTCTTGTTTTGTAAGAGCAAGAGGTTGACGAACACGTTTTTTAATGGTCTCATGACCACCAAGCCACGCTTCAAAATCAATACCATTGACAACAATGCTACCTTTACCCGGAGTAACCCATACTTTAGCGATTGCTGTTTTTCTTTTACCGGTTGCGTATACTTTTGCCATATTACTTTACCTCTGCTTTAACTTGCGCTGTGTGAGGATGCTCACTACCGGCATAAACTTTTAGCTTTTTGATCATCTCTTTAGCAAGATTTGTTTTAGGTAACATGCCTCTTACCGCAAGTCTGTACAATTTTGCTGGGTTGCTGTTCAAAAGATCACCCAATTTTTCAGTTTTAACGCCACCGAAATATCCTGTGTGTCTGTGATACAATTTTGTGTCTAATTTTGTTCCACTAAACTCTACTTTTTCCGCATTGATGATGATAACGAAATCGCCACAATCAACATTTGGAGTAAAATAAGGTTTATGTTTGCCTCTGAGCAGTGTTGCTACTTCTGTAAGGACTTTACCAAATCGCTTACCAGCAGCGTCCACTACGATCCAGTCGCGTTTGACTTCGCTTGGCTTAATCGCAAGTGTTGCTTTCATGTGTCATAACCTTTGACGTATTTATTTAACGAAGTGCAAGTGTAATCAAATAATACTTAAATAACGCTGAAATTAAGTGTACTATAAGCTTTTAAGAAGCTCCACACCCTCGTTTTGCAAGTAGCAAATATATGCCTCCACGGGTAAGTTGTAGATCTGCGTAAGAGCGTCTTGGTAGAGCTTGATTTGCGTTTGATGCTTACTACTCTGCTTTTTCGAACTTTTGTAGTCCACAACAACGATACGATCGGGAAATTCAAGCAAAAGGTCGATCTGCTTGCGCTCTTTTTGGTACATGAGCGGTTGCTCTTTAAAGATTTTTGCACCCTCAATCAAATCCAAAAAGGCTTTACAAGAAATAAGCTTTTCACCCCGCTGATAAATCGCCCTCATCGCCGTCTCATCCAAAAGCGGTGCAAAACGGTTTTGAAGCGCGGTGTATGCCCGCTTGAGCGACGCCTCATCAAAACGCTCCATCATCTCAAGCAGATAGTGCTGTGCGATTCCAAATGTAATGGAGGCGATCTCAGCGCTCTCTTCCTCCTCTGGCGCACTTGCCACCTCTTGCGCACCGTAACGTTTCGGTTCATACACGCGCATCGTACTTGCCGCAACTGTCGTTTCTTTTGTCGAAACGCTGATGGCACCTCGCTCAGTCGTGCTCAGCTCCAGCATCTCAAACGCACTATTTTGCGCTTTCGCACAGACAAAAAGCGAACGCTTGGCTCTGGTAAAAGCGACATAAAGCGCGTTGAGTCTGTCTTCGACCATTAAAGCACTCTCATGCTCTTTGGCTTTGGCATACGAATCATCCACCGTTTCGCGCCCTGCCATGCTCAGATACAACCCTTTGATCTCCACTTCGTCATAATGCCACAACAGCGTGTCACTTCGGTTATTGTCGCGACTGAGGCGATCACACACGATGACGTGCTCAAACTCCAAGCCTTTGGATTTGTGAACGGTTAAAACGCGCAGCCCGTCCACATCTTCGCTTTTGGCTTCATCACTCAGCTCATCCAACGCAAACAAAAAGCTCTCGATCTCCTCGTAACGGCTCGCAACTTCTAGGAAACTGAGCAGATCGGCACTGCCATCAAACAGTTTGTAGGTTTCAATGATCTTCTCTACCAAAAGAAGCGGTGCGACATTGACATCAAACGCCGTCTTAAAAAGTGGCGCATCCCAGGCCTCGCCGATGAGTGCGAGAAAGCTCGCTTTGTAGAGTTCATCGCCAAAGTAAAGGTATTTGAGCAGGGCAATGATGGCTTTGATGGAGCGCACATCGATGAGTTTCAAGGTCGCCTCAAGCCTTACATGTAAAGAAGGAAACTGCGCTTGCACCAGCTCTTTAAAGGCTTTCGCGTCTTTGTTGGTATGCACCAAAAGTGCGATGTCTTTAGGCTTAGCCCCTTCTTTAAGAAGCAAAGCAATCGCCTCTAGAACCGAAGGCTCAATCATTTCTTCAATGCGCACATTGATATACCCCTCACCTGTCGCCTTAGCAACCTTTTGCGGCTCATACCCTTTGATTTTACATGTAAAGATTTCATTGACAAAATTCACGACCTGCTCGGTGCTTCGATAGTTGGTATCGAGCGCATTCACGTCTAAATGCAAACTCTTTTTAGCGTACCCAAACAGCTCTTTAGCCCCACCGCGAAATCGGTAGATCGACTGCTTCACATCCCCCACAAAAAAGAGCGTTTTAAAGTCTTTCACGCCTTTTCCTGCGCGTATCTCTTCAATGAGTGGCAGAAGAATCTGATACTGCACGATGCTCGTGTCTTGAAACTCATCGATCAACAGATGTTCTATCACCCCATCAAGGCGAAAATAGAGAAAATCTTTGCTGATCTCTTGGCGTAAAAGGGTATAAAGCAGATTGGTCACGTCATCAAAACGAAGTTCGCCATATTCACCCATCAAAGCTCTGAGGCTCTCATCGTAGATCGCAAAGAGTTTTCCTAGTTGTCCTAAAAAGTATGCCTCTTTGGCATTGACATGTTCGTTTAGAGCCTTTTTGAGCTCACGTAAAAGCGCATCGGTTGTCTCGTTAGCATACTTTTTATAATCCCAATAACCAAAATCTTCACGCTCCAAATACTTCTTAGAAAGCAGATCGCTCAATGTCTGCGCTTTGAGTGTCACCAGCCCACGCGCGGAGAGTCCACTTTGTTCAAAATAGTCCCTGATGCGCTCTAAAATATCCAAGCACGGTTTTAAGGATGGATAATGTCCCTCATCCAACGTGCTGATGTCAAGCTCTGATTTTTTCTGATAGAGCATATCGAGCAGACTAAAAAGATCGTTTAGTTTTTTATCTTCGTTAATGCTAAAAGCGATCAGGGCATGGTAAAGATTTTTGCTTTTGCATCCTTTAATGAAACGCTCCACCAACTCCTCATCCAGTCCATTTTGCCCCACTTTAAAGTCGGGTTGTAAGCCTACATGTAATGCAAAATGGCGCAAAATCAAGGAGAAAAAAGAGTCCAGTGTTGAAATCTTGATGTCCGCTTGAAGCAAAGTTTGCATCACACGCTCTTTTTCTCTTAGCAGAGTCTCTTTTGACTTGCCCGTCTGAGCGCAAATCGCTTCTAATTCATCTTTACTTTCAAGGTGTTTGAGCGTCTCAAAAATGCGCGTTTTCATCTCTGCCGCAGATTTGTTCGTAAACGTGAGTGCGACGATCTTTTGCGGGTTTGCGCCCATAAAGAGAAGTGAGAGGTAACGAACACTCAGCGCAAAGGTTTTTCCACTTCCTGCACTGGCTTCGAGTGCTAAATAAGGACTTAGATTCATATCTGCTCCTCCCGTCCACACAACTGCACGTAAGGACAAAGCCTGCAATGCTTTATCTCCTCGCACAACTCGTAGCCATTGATCGGTTTGGAAAGTTCTGAGAGCTTTACATGTAAAAGGGTTTTCTTCTCTTCAAGGAAGTTTTCAGGTACTAAAACGCCTTCTTTGAGATCGTAATAATAAACGCCGCCAACCTTGCCTAAAGTGCTTGCAATGTACGCATAAAAGACCAACTGAAAATCGGTGGTACTTTCAAGAGAGCGCTCACTCGTCATTGGCACTTTGCCACTTTTATAGTCGATGACAAACAGCTCATCCCCTTTTTGGTCAATGCGGTCAATCTGCCCTTCCAATATAAAATCACCGTAGGGCACATTGTGCGAAAACTCTTTTTTGAAAACGCGAAAGCCCTCATCAAAACGACTGATTTCATTTTTCATAAACGGACGAAGTTTTTGAAGCCACACATCGACAAAGTAGCCCCAGACTTCATGGTGATTGTTCTCTTTTAAAAGCGTTTCAAGTTTGGCATAAAGGCTCTTTTCATCCTTTAACGCGTCATCGCATATCGCATCTTCGAGCACTTTATGGAGCGCAATACCTATTGTTTGCTCATCAATTTGAGTGCTTGGCATCTTCGCCTCTTTGAGCCTTGCAATGTAGCGAAAGTAAAACTGACGTTTACATGTAAGCAGTGTTTTAAGCTTTGTTGCCGAAAGAGGAAACGCTTTAAGATCATAAGGTGCATCGATGAAAGGCTGATTGTAAAGCGTTTTAGAGGCATTGACATCAAACAGAAGCGGTTGCAGTGCTTTTTCATCCGCCATAACGGTGGTAGTAAAACCAAGCTCATCTAAAAAGCGAGAAGGCATACTGGTCTCATTTTTCACATAGGCAATGGCGATTTTCTGCGCACGAGAGAAAAGCTGATGGTAATAATAGCGTTGCAAATTTTCGCGATCTCTCTTGGTCGGAAGCCCTGCATGAGCACGAACGGCCGAGGAGAGAAAAAGGTCTTTTTGGCTTCGTTTGGGCACAAACTCATCGTTAAAATCAAGAACAATCACCCCTTTGTAAGAGACACCTCTGGTTTCAAGCACCCCTAAAACCGTCACTTTACCGCCCCTAACATCATCTTGGCTCAGTACGGCAAGGCGGTTTAAAAAGAGTTTGGTGACTTGCTCAAAGCGAAGTGCTGGAGCATGTTTTAAAAAGTGTGTAAAGGCAAAAAAGGCCTCTTGAAACAGAGGATTTTGCTGCTCTTTAGCATCGAAAGCAAGGAGCTTTTCAAAGAAACTCATCGCCGTTTCAGGAGAGACTTTTTGATGCCAAATCTCTTTACATGTCACTATGATTTCGGGTTCTATTTTTAAGCGCGTAACGCGGAGGTGATCTTCGATCTCATCATTACGCATCGCTTTTTCAAGCGCACTTAGCTTTTGGTAAAACTGGCTCTGCTTGAGGCTAATTCCCATCGCAAAGTTAAGATTGTGCCACGTATCAAAGGGACGCAACACTTCCGCAAAACGCTCATCGGGTAAAATCACCACGATCTCTTCGGGACGCAAACCCTCTTCCACAAATTGGGCAATGGCACTTTGTACATACCCCATTTGCGCAAGGCGTGAGGAGAAACCGTAAACTTGAATATCTTGTTTGGAACTGTTTTGGGGCTTTACATGTAAAATCTCTTTCGTGGAGAGATTGATCTCATAGCTGTTGTTTTGCTCCAATGCAATGCCAAGATCCGCAAACAGTAACGCCATTTTTTGATTGTAAGCACTGATGGTAACGTTTACATGTAAAGGAATCAGCGCTGCGATTTGGCTGAGTAGTTCCACTTCAAAACGACTCAAAAAGCCTTCTAAATGAATGCGAATAGATCCTAGGGAGCGAATATACGAAACATTGAGTTCATAGCATTCGGGAAGCGTGATGCGATCGTACAAAGCGTGTTTGGATAGAAGTGCTTTGTAGTGTTTAAGAAGCGTTTGCAACACTTCTAAGTGCTCGGCATAATGCTCGTACGTATCAGCACTCAACAACGCATCCAGTGCCACTTTTTCATGGCTAAGCTCTTCAAAAAAACGAAACAGATAGGTGGAGTTTTTCAAAAAGGTAAAAAATTCACGCTCTATGTACAAGAGTTCAAATTTGGTAAAGCGAGAGGCTTCTTGCATCAGAAGTACCCGCATATCGTCATCAACCAAAGAATGGTTCGGAACAAGAACGGCTTTTTGCTCAAGTTCTGCAATGGTAATGGCTTTGGGAAGAAGGGTATTGGCGTCTAAAAAAGTATCGTAAAAAGAGCGTACGGCACGACTCGTTGCAAAAACTTCTAACATTTTCCCTCACTTCATCTGATAATACACATTATAACAAAGCAAAGATTTAAGAGGGTTTTTTATGTCAGAATGAAATGGCGGTAAGACCACACAACTTATCTTACCGCCTGTTATTAGGAGAAAAGGGGGAACTATTGCGCTGCGTAGGCTTCGTTTTTATGATAACCTTTAAATTCGCCTACTTCTATTTTACTTAAGATCTGCCAGCGTCCGGGCTTGGTAATCTCAAAAGGTCCAAAAGTGTAATTGCCGTTTTGAACGTGAGAGGGTTTCATCTCTTGGTTTTCTTTGTTGCTGTCCGGTCGTGAGAGCATGAGCGTCACATCGGCATTATCGATAGGTTGACCGCTTTTATCGGTTAAACGCAAGGTAAAACTGTTTTTTCCTATCTCGAATTTTTCCGTCGAATACGCAAGAGCAAACTTTGCATCAAATTTTGCCTGAAGATCTAAAATTTTATTGATGTTATGATCGACTTTTTGATACTTTTCCATATAAAACGTATCCATTTCGACCGGATTGCTCACGGCGATTTTAATCACCCAACCGCATGCAACGACCATTCCTAAAATCATACCGATAACGGCATGCGGATAATAATTTCTTTCACTTTTCGTTTTAGCCACGGTTTTTCATCCTTCTATAAAGCATTAAAACAACCAAAAAGCCTACAAATCCGTAAACTCCGAGGCGCACAAGATTGATCGTCGTTTTGTTAGAACTTCCGATCGCGCTTTGTAAATCAACCTTTTTAAATGCCGCAATTTGCTCCACAACGTCTGCATAGCCGTTGAGTAACGCGGCTCCCGCGCTGACGTCGTTTTTCTTCGTCGTCAAAAGCGGAATAATCGTCCCTTTCCACGGAAGCGGCGATAAAACCGCCTCTTTGTCAAAGGCTTTTTCCATATCGCTTGAAGCGTAAATATCGACTTTCTTTTGCTCTAAAAAAAGCGTCAATAAAACATAAGAACCGTTAAGGTCTTTGGCAAAGTTTTTTTCAAACGCCACGATCTCTTCATCGCTGTTTTGTTTTGCGATCAAAAAGACTTGAACCCCGCTTTTGGCAAAAAGCTCACTGCCCATCTCTTCAATTTTCTGAGCGGTTCTCTCTTCTAAAATCGAATCGTGTACGACAAAATCTTTGGCAAAAACGATCTGCGGACAGACTAAGGTCAAAAAGCAAAGGAGCATGAGCCCCTTTACTTTTTGAATCATTACTAAGCTTTTCATTAGCCAACAAAAAGATGATGAGGCGTTAACACTGCCCAAGCCGTTACAAGAGCAAGCACGACCAATCCGAACGTTATGATTTTATCCATATTTTCAGCCATTTTACTTCTCCCTTACTTTGCGATAACTTTTTGATTCGCATTCGCGGCGTCTCGCATTTGAAGCGCTTGCGGATCCGTTAGCTTATAAGGTTTATCAGCAACTGCTTGTTGTGCCTTCAAGCCAAAAAACGTCAATACGCCTAAAATCGAGAGCAACAACACCGTCGCAATCAACATTCCCGTAATGCCGTTGAGTCCAAATACGTTACGATTTGTATTTTCCATCGACTGATCCTTATTTCGCTAAAGAGCTGACATACGTGCCAACCGCTGTTTTTTGAATATTGGTTAAACGTCCGTCGTTAAATTGAGGCATATTTCCGATTGTGCCTTTTTTGCCCATATTAAGGACGTTAGCAACAAATTTCGCCGTGCCGTACGTACTAAGATCCGGAGCACTGCCGTCCATACCTTTACCGTCTTCGCCGTGGCATGCCGCACATGTTGCCCAAAGAGCACGACCGCTTTCAACCAAGGCAGGGTTTTTGCTCTTTTTAACCGAAGAAACTTCTTGCATAACGTAAGCGGCAACCGCTTTTGCGCTCTCAGCGTCAAGTAAACCGGAGGGCATTTCGCCAAGAGGATAGCTTGAGCCTTTCGCACCGTTTAAAATCGATGCGACGATTGCTTCTTCGTTACCCCATTTCGCAAAGTTTGCCGCTTTGCCGTTCATACCGTCACCCGTCACGCCGTGACACGGTGCACATTGTACCAAGAAAACACCCTCTCCCATACTCATAAGCGTTGCTTGATCGGGATTGGCAAATTTTTTCTCGAATTGAGCGTTATAGCTTTTCACTTCTTCGTTGTACTCGCCGATTTTGTTATAGCTTGCCAAAGGATATCCCGCTAAGAAATACCACAAAGCCCATACGATCGTTCCGACGAATGAAAGTGCCCACCCGATAGGAAGTGCGTTTTTATATTCGCCGATGCCGTCCCAATTCTCTTTCGTTAATTCTCCGGTACTCTTATCGGTTTTCATCTGTTTGATATATTTTAAAGAAACACCGATGCTGAGAATTAAAATTGCTGCTGCACCAAGCAATGCTAATGCATTTACATTATCATTCAGCCAATTCATATATTGCTCCTCTTTATTCTTTCTCTTTGTTGGACGGTGTTCGAGATTCAATCGGAGCATCGTCAATATTGTCGTTTAAAGCAATATTGGCATACTGCTCATAGTTCCTTGTGCCTTTTTTTTCGGCTTTATAAAGATGGTACAAATAACTGTACATAATGACCGATAAAAAAATCGTAGCAAAAATATAACCATAAGCCTGTAATTCTCTGATTGTTTCCATTTCCACCGTTGACACCTTATTTTAAGCTATTGAGATAGGCGATTAATGCAACAATCTCTTTGATCTCACCGCGTTTAAATGCCTCTTTCACTTCCGTACTTTTCATATCGGCAACGATAGCAGCCGCTTGTTCCATGACCGCTTTTTTCGATTCGTCGTACGTTCCGAGTTGTGGCATATCCGCTTGATCGTAAGGAACATTGAATACTTTTTTCACGGTTAAGGCTTCCGCATACGCCGTTTCAATGTCTGCATTGTTGCTAAACATATGTTTGTACGCCGGCATGATAGAGCCCGGAACAACGCTGATCGGATCTAACATGTGATATTCGTGCCAGTCCGTCGTTCTATAATTACCGACCCTCATCAAGTCAGGTCCCGTTCGTTTAGAACCCCAAAGGAACGGTCTATCATACGCATACTCGCCGCTTAAAGAGTACATACCGTAACGGTCTGTCTCAGATTTGAAAGGACGGATCAATTGTGAATGGCAGGCATTACAGCTGTCTTTAATATACACATGTCGACCTGCAAGTTCCAATACCGTATACGGTTTTGTTCCCGTAACGGGACGTGCGCTTTCCATAAAGTCAGGAAGGATGGTAACGATACCGGCATAGGCAATGACCAAAAAGACGCCTACCGCAAAAAAGAATGGGTTTTTTTCTAACCAATGAAACATAATTTTACCCTCCCCTTACGCTGCCATAGGTGAAGCATTTTGAGGCTCAGACTCAATTGCTTTACTTGCAGTCATGGTTTTGTACATATTATACGTGAACATAAAGAAACCGATTAGATACAACAAACCGCCCGTCGCACGAAGCGCGTAGTAAGGAATTAAAACGGTTACGGTATCGATAAATGAATAGGCGAGGTTACCGAATTGATCCGTCGCTCTCCACATCATACCTTGCGTAATACCGGCAATCCACATGCTTGAGAAGTACATAACGATACCCGTCGTTTGAATCCAAAATTGTGATTCCATCAATTTTTTACTGTAAAGCTCGCGTTTATACATACGTGGAGCCATATGATACAATGCCGCCATCGTCATAAAGCCAACCCAACCGAGCGTACCGTCGTGAACGTGTCCGGGAATCCAGTCGGTAAAGTGTGCCAAGGCGTTAACGGATTTGATAGATTGGATCGGTCCTTCAAGCGTACTTAACATGTAGAACGTTGAAGCAAATACCATGAATTTAACCAATGGATTTTCTTTGAGTTGACCCCATTGTCCTTTCATCGTAAGAAGCATGTTAATCGCACTACCCCAAGACGGAAGAATTAAGACGATAGAGAAGATAGAACCCATCGTTTGAACCCAATCGGGGACCGTTGAATAGATAAGGTGGTGTCCGCCGGCCCAAAGGTAAACAAACATCAAACCCCAGAAAGAAAGAAGTGATAATTTATAAGAGAAAACCGGTTGACCGGACTCTTTGGGCAAGAAGTAATAGATCATCGCGATGATAGGCACCGTGAAAACAAATGCAACCGCATTGTGACCGTACCACCATTGAACCATTGCGTCGTTTGAACCCGCGTACATGGAAACGGAGTGATACCATTTACCCATACCGGCAACAAAATACGTCGGAACTTCCATATTGTTGAAGAGGTACAACATCGCAACACCCAAGAAAGTTGCAATATAATACCACATGGAGATATAAAGCGTTTTTTCGCGGCGAATACCGACTAAACCGAAAATACTAAAACCCCATAATACCCATACGACAACGACGAGAATATCAAGAGGCCATTCAAGTTCGGCATACTCTTTTGACGTACCGATACCCATAAATAAGTTAACGACGGCAATCGTCATTAAGATCATGTAAAGCCAGAAGTGCAGCTTTCCGACGATCATTAAAAACGGTGATTCTGCCATTGAAACTTTGAGTACCCTCTGCCCGACATAGTACCATGTTGCAAAGATTCCGCTCAATAAGAATCCAAAAATTACTCCGGAAGTATGCAACGGTCGTAAACGACTGTATGTACCGTATTCACCCGCCAAGTAATTCAACTCAGGAAAAGCCATTTGATAGGCGATAACCACGCCTATTAACATACCAACGATTCCAAATAGGATCGCTGCGTAGGTAAAACATTTGGCTACCGAATAGTCATAGTTCAATGCATCTTTAGCCTGCATCAATTCCTCCTAACATGTGTTTTTATGTCACAAAAATATCACATAATGGGAAATTATAGTGCACCAAATCTACAACGAAGCTTAAGAAGATTAAATTTGTGTTAAATAAAAAAGTTTAAGAAGATTTTAAAAATAACAAAAATGTAAGAACGATGCAACGATCGTTCTTACGTATTGATCTTATACCCGAGCCCAGGAATATTTTTGATAAACTCTTTATCGGTTTTTTCGCGAACCCGCTTAATAAACGTACGAATCGCTGAATCTGTTACTTTTTTATTTGTCCAGACATACTTTTTGATCTCTTCATGAAGCACAAAAACGCCTAGATTTTTCACTAAGATAGAGATAAAAAGTAACTCTTTTTTCGTCAAAAAGATTGTTTTACCCTCTTTAATCAAAACACGTTTGCTTTTATCGAACTGATAAACGCCGCCTAAATCAACGACATCTGTTTGATCCAACATCTCTTTCGATACCAATTGTAACGTTTTCATCAACTGATCGGGATCGATCGGCTTAATTAAATACTTATCGATTCCGACATCGATCGCTTCCAATAAGCGCTCTTTCTCGCTAAACGCACTTAAAATAATGATCGGAGTTTGTTTGGAAATGTGTTTAATCTCTTTAGACATCATCAAACCGTCGACGACCGGCATCATAATATCCGTTATAACGATGTCCGGTTTAAACTTTTTAAATTTTTTTAACCCGTCGTCACCGTCGCGTGCCGTGATAAATTTGGCAAATTCGTCCCCGATTGCGCTTTCCAGCGCGTTTCTAAGATCTTCTTCGTCTTCGACAAACAAAACCGTCAATTTCGATAATCCGCTCATTCCTCTTCCTTTAGAACCGTTTTTACGGGTATCTTGATCGAAAAACAAACACCGTCTTCGTGGTTATATGCCTCAATGGTGCCCATCATACTATTTTTAATAATCATTTTACTCATATAAAGACCGAGTCCCGTTCCGGCACTCGCATGCTTTGTCGTAAAATAAGGCTCGAAAATCTTATCGAGAATAGTCGCGTCGATACCCCCTGCATTATCGCAGACTTTTATTATAGCATCTCCCGCGCTTAATGTGTCAATTTCAATATAAATTAATCTACTTTTTATTTTATTATGAGAAAAAGCGTCTATCGTGTTGTTGAGAAGGTTAATCAACACTTGCGAAAATTCGTTAAAATATCCTTGAATGTCGGCGTCACGAACGATGTTAAGCCGAATTTGTACTTCGTTGCGCTCCAAAGTACCTCGCATAATATCGATTGCTTCTTTGGCAACGCTGCTGAGTGAAAAAAGTTCCGTTTCACGATTCGGGCTGAAAAAATTACGAAAATCTTCGATCGTCTCCGACATTTTGACGATAATTTTTTTCGCATGTTCGTAACTTTCTTCAAATCCGCCTTCTTTAACATTTGTACAGGCTTGGTACAGTTTATTCATTTTATAGAGCGTAATGTTCAGTTCCGAAAGAGGCTGACGCCATTGATGGGCGATATTGGCAATCATCTCACCCATCGAAGCCAAACGTGCTTGTTGAAATAAGAAACGATCTTTTTCCCGATTTTTTTCAACTTCTTCTTTAACGCGCTCTTCAAGGGTTTGATTCAGCTGCGTTAACGCCTTCGTCTGCTCTTTAACACGTTCTTCCAGCGTTGCGTTGAGCTCTTCTAGCTCTTCGTCTTTGGTGATCAACGCTTCGCTTAAGCGAACGCTTTCGGTCACATCGTAACGAATAGCGATAAACTCTTCAATTTCTCCGTTTTCATCTAAGATAGGACATACGGTCGTATTGACGTAAAAGGTGCTACCGTCTTTTGCCAAATTTTTAACCGTCGATTTGTAGGTTTGTTTTTGTAAAATCGTTTGCCAAAGCTGCTTGAACGTGGACGGCGGAACTTCGGGGTGGCGTACGATATTGTGATTTTGCCCGATGAGTTCTTCTTTGGTATAGCCTGAAATTTTACAAAATTCATCGTTAACAAACGTAATAATGCCGTTAATATCGGTTTTAGAGATAATATTGCTACTCTCAATGGCGGTTTGATACTGTTCGAGTTTCATGCAATAACCGCGCTATACCCTAAATACGCCATATAAATGCCGTAAACGATAATGATAAGAGAAGCAACCTTGATCATGACTTCCCGAAAGTTGCTTCCTTTAAGAAAACCTACCACAAAACCGAGACCCAACATCGAGGGCATCGTAGCAATACCGAAAAGTGCCATCTTAACGCCGCCTAGCCAAAAAGAACCCGACGTCGCGGCGGCCGCTAAAAAGAAATAGACCAAACCGCACGGCAACAAACCGTTTAATACACCCAAACCGTAAAAACTACCCAAGGTTTTGGAATGAATGAGCTGCGAAAAAAGCTTTTTGATTGTCGGATTAAATGCTATCGTCGATTCAAGCGAGGTCAAAAATTTAATTTTTCCCATCATCGATAACCCCATTAATACCATCACGATACCGATCACAAAATAAAAATAACCGTTAAGATGCGCCGAAAATGTAAAAATAGAACCAAGTGCACCGAAAAGCATTCCTAACAAAGTATATGCGCTGATGCGACCGACGTTGTAGGTTAAATGTGCTAAAAATTGCGACGACGACGAAGCGGTAGGGTCTATTTTGGCACTGCTGTATGCCATAACAAACCCGCCACACATACCGATACAATGCCCAAGGCTTCCTAAAAAAGCTACGCTGATAATCGTCGTAATATCGATAGCGTTGATGATCTACTCCGTTACGTTAAAGTCTGTTGGCAAACTCTTGGAAAATATAGCGACTCTCTTGTGGGCCGGAGCTTGCTTCGGGATGATGCTGTACCGAAAAAATCGGTGAATCGTTGTATTCCAACCCCTCAATCGTGTTATCGAAGAGATTGACATGTGTGATTTTTGCAATTTTACAAATCGAATCGGGAACGTTGTAATTATGGTTTTGCGTCGTAATTTCCACGACATGGTTCGTCATATTTTTGACCGGATGATTGCCGCCGTGTTGTCCGAATTTTAGCTTATACGTCGGGTATCCGTGGGCGATCGAAAGCAGTTGATGGCCTAAACAAATCGCAAAAATAGGCACTTTTGCCTCAATAAGCTTTTTAACCTCTTGCGCTTCGCTCTTTAAGATCAAAGGATCTCCCGGACCGTTGGACAAAAAGAGCCCGTGAATCTCACCTTTTTTATAACGAGCGATAACCTCATCACCGTTAAAATCATGCGGAACGACTTCAACGTCCAAGCCCACTTCGCACAGTTCGTTGAGGATATTGCGTTTGATGCCAAGATCGACCGCTAAAATCTTTTTCCCTAAACGTTTCGGGGAAGCGTTATAGCTTTGCGTCTCTGCATTCCACGCTCCGTGCGTGTGTCGATAACTCTCAGACGTACTCACTTTTTCGATATAATTTACCTCTTCGATGCGAGGGCTTTTATGAAGCATCTCTTTGAGTGATTCGACATCGCTCACTTCGGTAGACGCGATCATCATCTGAGGACCGCTGTCTCGAATCATCTTTGTCAAATAGCGCGTGTCGATATCGCAAATTCCCATGCTTTGGTGCTGTTTCAAAAAATCGGGTAAACTGGCTTGCGATCGGAAATTGGAAGGCGTAAGATTCAAACTTCGAACAAACATTCCGCTTGCGTGGATCGTACGACTTTCCATATCGTTATCGTTGGTTCCGACGATACCGATTTCGGGCATCGTAAAAACGATAAACTGACCGGCGTAACTAGGATCGCTTAAGATTTCTTGATAGCCGCTCATCGACGTATTGAAAACGATTTCGCCCGTTTTCGTTCCTTCAAATCCAAAACTTTTTGCCTCTAAAAATACGCCGTTTTCAAGATAAATCCATACCGGTTTTAGCGTCATGATACCATTCCTCTTTTACGTAACTCTTCCTCGTAAAGCTTTTCAAAAATCAAATCGTACTCTTCCGAACCGGGAACCAATTTTCGCTTATAATTCGAAATTCTTTCCGCGACATCGTCTTCAATGGCTTGAAAATGCGAAATATACGTCTCGATCGCATTGTAAGCAATATTTTTAACGCGGTTTTCGGAGACGTTGTATTCGATCAGTCCCATTTTCCATGAAGTCTCAAGTAGTTTGTGAGCGATGGCATTATACCTGTCTTCGTACGACAAAATCACGCCGTACTCGGAAGAGAGCTTTTTCTTGATCAACCAAAACATATTGCGTCGATCGACTCTTTGAAATTCCATTTCGTCTTCATTTTGCTCTAAAATTTCCGTAACACGCTCTTCAAGAGCGATCTCTTTTTTAATATCTTCTAAAATCAAATCCTCTGCAACCTTCATGACGGGTTCTAGCCCTTTAAGCATGGTTACAAATCCACAATTAAAAAGATCGATTGCTATCTTGTTGGCAATATAGGGGGCATGCGGCAATCTGATTTTCATCCATGTACCTTACTTCTGAATTTTTCACATTGTAACCAAAGTAAGGTAAATATCTGTTTAGAGTAAGCTTAGACTCTTTTTGTCACTCTTTTGTTTGATTGTCCTCGACAAAAGGAGGCCCTTTTTTGAGCCGTTGCGTAATTTCGGACGCCGTTTGAGGGTTCATTTTGGCAAAAATCTGGGATATTTTCTTTGCCGGCAATCCAAAAAGAATGGAAGCACCTTCGTGCGGAGGTAATTTTTCGATAATGGCGGCGGCGGCACCGTCTTTCATCTTGATGTATGTTTCATCGACTTTTTCGCTCTTTTTCGCTTCAACAAGCTCTAAGAGTTTTTTATTTTCGTCGAGCATCGAGGCGATACGTCGCTCTTTTTCTTCGATCGCTTCTTTGGTTTTCGCTAATTCCGCCTCTTTCGCTTTTAACGATGCTTTTTGCTTTTCAAAAAGTGCGTTGGTCGCCGCTTGGAGCGCTTCAAACGATTGGCGTGCTTCGTCGATTTTCTCGACCTCTTTGAGAAGTTCGCTTTTACGCTCTTCAAAGACTTTCGTACAATCAATCGTCTCTGCATACAATAAGGTGCTCAAAGCTACGATCCACAACCGTTTCATGATTCTCCTCTTTTATGAAGTTCTCCGGCGAACAGAAGGGTCGACACCTCGTCCAAATAGAGTTGTTCTTGTTTTTTTATCTTCTCGATCATCGTTTGAAGTTCTTGTTCTTCGAGGTATTTGATTTTTTCATATTCGATATGTGCTTTTTGATAATCGACTTGAAGCTGTTTGGTTTGGCGTTGCGTAACGATCAACTCTTGCTCGTAGCGTTTTTTTTCACGCCCCATTACCGTTTTTTGTTCGCCGATCATCACCAAAAGTGACACCGTTCCCTCTTTGGGAAGCGTCATGGCGGCAATATCTTCGTAAATCGACGCAATCTTATGCGTGATCAGCCGTTCTTTGTTTTGACTTTTAATCAGTTCTCGCTCAATCGCATCGCGTTTTTGTTTGCGAATTTTGGCAATTTTCGAGAACTGACTTTTCATGGCCGCCCTTACATGTAAGTTTATAAAATAATCGTATCGTTTCGATCGGGACTCGTGGAAATAAGACCGATTTTCGTACCGGTTAGCGCTTCAAGGCGTTTGAGATATGCTTTTGCCGCTTCGGGTAAATCCTCAAATTTTCGACATCCTACGACACTTTTCCAGCCCGGAAGCTCTTCGTAAATCGGTTGAATATTTTCTAAATCCTCCGGCAAAGTTTCAAGACGCTTACCGCCCGCTTCGTATGCCACACATACTTTGATTGTCTCAAAACCGTCTAAAACGTCAAGTTTCATAATGGCAAGCTCGTCACATCCGTTGATACGACTTGCGTAACGGCAGGCAACCGCGTCAAACCAACCGCAACGGCGCGCGCGTCCGGTCGACGTTCCGTATTCATGCCCTTTTTCGCGAAGCGCATCACCGTCCACACCGAAATCTTCGGTCGGGAAAGGACCGTTACCCACGCGCGTGCAGTACGCCTTGACAATTCCCGTCACTTTTCCGATATCTTTAGGATTGAGCCCTAAACCGATGCAAGCACCCGCGCTGATCGTATTGGAGCTGGTTACGAACGGATAGGTTCCGTGGTCGATGTCAAGCATCGTACCTTGCGCACCTTCCAACAAAACTTTTTTCTTTTCGTCTAAACATTTCCAGACCATTTGCGTCGTATCCGTCAAGAACGGAAGCAGAGCTTTGGCGTACACGTCCAATTCTTCTTTGAGCGCCGCTTTGCAAGGCGTTTGGATACCGAGTGCTTCAAAAAGCGCATGATTTTCGGTGTAAAATTCGATCAACGCATCGGCCAATTTTTGCGTATCGCGTAACTCGCCCAAACGATGTCCGCTACGCTCGATCTTACTGCCGTAACTTGGTCCTATACCGCGTCCTGTCGTACCGATCGCTTTATCGCCACGCAATTTCTCTTTGGCCTGATCGATTAAAATATGGTGGTTTAAAATCATATGCGCTTTGTCGCTGACGAACAAACGACCTTCTAGTTTATCAAACTGCGCCATCTCTTTGATCAGTGCTTCGGGACAAACGACCACGCCGTTGCCGATCACATTCAAGGCTTTTGGATTTAAAATACCTGAGGGAATCAGATGCAACGCATAACGAACGCCGTCCACCCAAATCGTGTGTCCCGCGTTATGTCCGCCTTGATAGCGGCAAACAACGTCATAGTGTTGCGCCATCAAATCGACGATTTTTCCTTTACCCTCGTCACCCCATTGAATGCCTACGATCATATCTGCTTTCATTTACTTACCGTCTCTTTTAATTAATATTTCGATTAAATTATCCGTATACAATCCAAATCCGCTGGAAGCGATTCCTTCGCAATCGTAGCTTCCGCCCGATCCTAGCGTAAAATTATGATGGATAAATCTAAAAAATAACGCATTATAATAGCGCATTTTCACATAATACAAAGGCGCGAACACGACGTTTTTCGTCGGCAAGGCGCATGAGAGTGCTTTAAGCTTTTGCAATTCGCCTTGAAGCTCAAAAGGAACTTCGTCTAAGATCGCTTCTAGTTCCTCTAAGGTTTCAAGGCACGTTAGCTTCGTCAACCACGGAATATTGAGCGCTAAAAGCTTTTGTAGCTCGCCTTTTTCAAAGACGCTTAAATCGACATGTAACATGGATGAGAGAATTTTAGGGATATTGATATTGCTGATATGCAACAACGAATCGATACGAAACTTGTCAAAAAGCGCCAAGCAAGTCTGAATGCTTAAGTTTAAATCCGCTTCACCGATCATTTCCGCGCCGATTTGATGCACTTCATGGCTAGGATAACGAAAAACGGGTTGAACGTAAAACCATTTTGCATGGTTTGTACTGCGCTCGACGCGTTTGGTGATGAGACGTACGACGTCCATCGTACTGTCCGCGCGCAACGAGACGATGTGGTTTGCCTCGTCCGAGAAACGCAACAACTCTTTTTCGTCGATACTTTTATGCTGATGGTACGAGAAAAACGGTGTTACGATCTCTTCAAAACCGGCATCGTAAAAAAGTTCACTGGCGACTTTTTCGAGTTCGCGTTTTAATTTGGCACTCTCTCCAAAGTAGAGCTTGCTCCCCGTGGGTATTTCGTGCTCGTAAATCATACCTTAGCCTTGATAAAATTCTTGCGTAAAAACGCGATTGGCGCTACCGTCGTAAGGACGACGTCCCAGTTCGGACAATGCCATTTCGACGGCATTCAGCGTCCATGCCGTTTCGTAAACGTTCACGAGACCCATGTGGTTAATACGGAACAAAGTCTCTTTAATATGATCTTGTCCTCCCGCCATATTGACGCCGTATTTGCTTTTCAAAAGCTTACGGATTTTTAACGCATCGTCGTCCAAAACGGCACTCATCGAAGGTGCCGGAACTTTCGGATAAATACGCAAACCTAAAGCTTGAAGTGCCGCGTTTGACGCACGCGCTCTTTTGTGCGTATCGGCGTACAGTGCTTCCAAACCGCCCTCTTTTTCGATCAATTCGCACATCGCGACAAGACCGATGACCAGCGTCGTCGCCGCCGTCCATGCGGTTGTATTTTTGCGTTGGTTTTTCAATTCGGTTTTGAGATTAAAATAGTATCCAACCCCCTCACCGCTTTCAATCATTTCCAAAGCGCGTGCGCTCAGGCCGATAAACGCGAGTCCGGGAGGAAGCATCAGGGCTTTTTGGCTACCGGAAATCAATGCGTCGATTCCCGTCGTATCGATCTTTTCGACGCCGACCGCCGTGATACCGTCGGCAATAATCATCACGTCGGAACGAATCGCTTTGACCGCTTTGGCAATCGCTTCAAGCGGATGGCGTAGTCCGCCGGCACTCTCGCACACTTGAAGGCATACCGCATCGATAGTCGCATCGTTTTTGACAAGATCGACGATTGCTTCGACGCTAACCGGCGTATCCCACTCATTTTTAATTTCGACAAACGGTTTATTGTATGCAGCACAAATTTTGCCAAAACGCTCGCCGAATTTTCCCGAATTGACGACAATGGCTTTGCTTTGACACAAATGAAGCACGCATGCTTCCATCGCACCCGTGCCGCTTGATGCCAACATCAAAACGTCTTCCATGGCAAAAAGCTCTTTTAAATACGCTCTTGCTTTTCCAAAAATAGCCTCAAATTCGGGTGTTCGGTGATGAATCGTCGGCGTGCTCATCGCAACGCGAACCGCTTCGGGAACGGGAGTAGGACCGGGCGTTAACAATAACATAAAAAATCCTCAAAAAATGTAGTTTTATAGGCAATTGTAACGCAATCTTGCTTGTTGTTTCTTTAGCGGTAGCGTCAGGTTTCATGCAAGCGGGCTTAATTTCGCGACAGAACGGTCGATTTCTAAAGTATCGGCATTATGTTATAGAAATTTTTCTATTTTACGCTATGATTGATTGTATAAAATTCGATTATCTTACGTCCCGATGCATTTGCTTCCCACCTTGACATGTAAGGAGCTTTCTCATGCATTTTCAAACCAAAGTCACCTTAACCCTCGCCCTTTTGATGGGATCGGCGTTGTCTTCTTTCGGCGTTTTGAATTATTTAGAGACGCAAAAGCACAGTATTTTGCAAGTCGAATCCAGCTTAAAGGCTACCGCCGATGCGTTAACCGATTACGTCGATTTATGGGTTTCCTCGAAAAAAGAGGTGCTCATGGCAACGGCGTTGAAATTAAGCTCCATCGAAAGCATGGACCCCGAAACGCTTGACGAACACTTGGTTCATCTCGCCAAGAGTATCGACGGTTTAGACGCATTTGTCGGCTTGGAAAAAGACGGCAAAATGATCTACGGCGGCGGTAAAAAAGCTCCGCCCGATTTTGACGCACGCGTTCGTCCGTGGTATAAAGACGCAAAAGAAAAAGCCAAAGCCGGAGCGACCAACGCTTATATTAGTGCTACGCTCAAAAAATACGTCGTCGCAATTTACGCACCGATCGTAAAAGATAATCGCCTTGTCGGCGTCGTGGCGGCTTCCGTGGCACTTGATTCAATCGTTCATGCAATCGAGTCGATGCAATTTAACGGCGGTTACGCCGCTTTATTGGACTCAAGCAACGTCATGTTAGCCCATCCCAATAAAGAGCTAATCGGTAAAGAACTGAAGTCGCTCGTACCTGCTTTAGCCGAAAAGGTCGATCAAAAACAAGAAGGCATTTTGCAATACGAATACCAAGGCAAAACCAAAATCTTTGCCTACAAACAATCCACGCAAACAAACTGGAAACCGAGCCTCACTTACGATAAAGAAGTCGCTTACGCCTTTTTGACGGCGCAATCGCAAAAACTTCTTTTAATAGGCTTTGCCATGTTGGCATTTTCCATCGTCGTCATGATCGTGCTTATCAAGACGCTCTTGCGACCGCTAGGAAACCTGAACGCGATGGTCAAGGACCTTTCCAGTGCCGAGGGAGATTTAAGCCAAAGGCTCCCTATCGGATCTAGCGACGAATTCGGCGACGTTTCCCGCAACATCAACCAATTTATCGAAAAACTGCATCTCATCGTTAAAAAAACCAAAGAGATTAGCCATGAAAACGCGTCCATATCCGAAGAACTCTCGCGCACCGCATCCGAGGTCGTCCGCAACGTGGACAACGAAGCCAACATCGTCGCGAAAGCCAAAGATAACGGACTAAAATTGACGAACGTGATTGAAAGTTCGGTGCAAAAAGCCAACCGATCGCAAGAGGCGTTATCGCAAACGCAAGGCGATATTTTTCGCGTTAAACAACAAGCCGAACAGCTCGAAACAACGATGCAAACGACCGCTTCTAAAGAGCAGAGTTTAGCCGAACGCCTCAATACCGTTAGCCATAACGCCAACGAAGTGAAAGCCGTTTTAAATATTATCCGCGATATTGCCGATCAAACCAATCTTTTAGCCCTCAATGCCGCTATCGAAGCCGCGCGTGCGGGCGAACACGGAAGAGGTTTTGCCGTGGTTGCCGACGAAGTGAGGAAACTGGCAGAGCGTACGCAAAAAAGCCTTGTGGAAATCGACGCGACCATCAACGTCGTCGTTCAATCCATCATGGACGCCAATACCGACATTGCGCACAATGCGCATGAAGTAGGCGAATTAGCGCATATCTCCGCCGCTTTGCAAGACGGTATGAACGCTATCGATACGACGATTCAAGAGACGCTTCAAGAGACGCGCGTCACGCTTGAAAGTTTTGTCGATACCGCTGCGCAAATTAAAGCGATGGTCGTAGAAATCGAGAAAATCAACGCCCTATCCAAAGAGAATACGCTCAGCATCGACAACGTTTCTCAAGCGTCCGAACACTTACATGTCATGACCGAAAACCTCAACAACGAACTGGGGAAATTTAAATCCTAATCGCAAATCGACCTTGTGCCGTGACAAACACGCCAAGGTCGCTTTTTTACGATCAAATGGAAGATTAGAGAGAAATTGTCTTAGACGCTTCAAGGGCTTCGCCTGAAACGTGAGGTGACTTTTTTGTTAAACCGCGGCGAGCAGTTTGATAACATCACCGGGCGTTTTGGCAAGATGCGCCGCATGATTTTCGCGTAATTCTGCTTCGTCACGAAATCCCCATAACGCTCCGATGGCCTTCATTCCCGCACGATTGGCGGTTTGCATGTCGATCATCGTATCGCCTAAATAAAAACACTCCTCAGGCAGCGCAGAAAAACGCTCGCAAATCTCTAAAACAGCCGTAGGATCAGGTTTGCGAGGCACGCCCTCGCGGACGCCGAAAACCGCTTCAAATTTCCACGTTCTAAAATATTTTAAGGCGCATTTTTTCGTAAACGCATCGGGCTTGTTGGAAAGAATCGCCATTTTAAACCCTCGAGCCTGTAAAAAACTCAAAAGTTTACCGATACCCTCGTAAGGTTGGGTATGGCGATCAAATTGCGTTGCATAGTGCGCTTCAAAAAGTTCGACCGCACGAAGGATCGTTTCGTGCGACTGTACGTCTTGGGCAAAGATATTTTCAAACAGTTTAAAAACACCTTCACCGACGTAATAACGGTAACACTCGATAGGACGCGCTTCAAAACCCAAAGTTTTCAAAGCTTCATTCGCGCTAATCGCAATATCTTCTAGGGTATCAAGTAGCGTACCGTCCAAATCAAACACAATGTTTTTTTTCATTATCTCGCTCTAACTCGGCTTTTAACGCATCGTAATTGAGGTTCAAAAATTCGCATGCCGCTTTGGTTGCTTCGTGCGCTCTAAAACCGAATTTTTCAAACAATAACTCCGCAGGTCCGCTCGCTCCGAAACGCTCCATTGCGATCACTTTGTCGGCAAAACGGTACCACTCCAAGCCCGCTCCCGCTTCGATCGCGATTACTTTCGTTTGCGGCTCAATAATGGTTTGCAGATAGGTCTCGTCTTGCTCAACCAAAAGATCGAAACACGGAACGCTCACAACGTTGCTTGGGATACCGAACATCGAAAGATAACACGCGACTTCCAATGCCAAATAGACTTCACTACCGCTTGCCATGACGGTTACTTTGGCGTTTTCGCGCTTTTTAAGCAAATATCCGCCGTTTTCCACGTCGCCGAAATCGCGCGTATCTTTCAGGGCTCTTAATTTTTGGCGTGAACAGACAAATGCGCACGGAGCGTGCATACGGAGTGCTTTTTGCCATGCTTTAACGTTTTCCCTTCCGTCACACGGACGGAAAACATAGAAATTCGGTAATGCTCTAAATTGCGTTAATTGCTCAATGGGCTGATGCGTAGGGCCGTCTTCGCCTACGCCGATACTGTCATGCGTCCAAATGTAAAAATTTTTGAGTTTCATCAACGCCGCTAAACGGACGGCGGGTTTCATATAGTCGCTAAAAATAAAAAAGGTCGCCCCATAAGGGATAAACAGACCGTACAACGCAAAAGCATTGCAAATCGCGCCCATGGCATGTTCACGAATTCCAAAGTGAATATTGCGTCCTAAAGGAAAATCGCCCATCTCTTTTAATTCGCTTTTATTGGAAGGTCCAAGATCGGCACTTCCGCCTAAAAAGCCGGGAATCGCTTGTGCAATCGCATTTAAAATCTGCCCGTTGCTGTCGCGCGTGGCAATATCTTTATCGAAAACGGGCCATTGAATACGTGAAAAATCGGGATGTTGCAACGCCTCAAGCAACGCTTTTTGTTCTGCACTCGCTTCGGTTTGAAGACGTTTGTTCCATGTCGCTTCGGCAAGGTCGCCTTTCTCGCGAGCACATTCAAAACGTGCTTTAACCTCTTCGGCGACAAAAAACGTTTTTTCGGGATCGAAACCCGCTTTGATTTTAGCGTTTTTAATCTCTTCAACACCCAATGGCGCACCGTGAGCGTGATGACTACCCTCTAAAGCACATGCACCTTTGGCAATCGTCGTATCGGCAATAATTAAATAGGGTTTGCTTTGCTCTTTGGCTTGCTCCAAAACGGCATTAATTTCATCGTAATCATGTCCGTCGATACGTGAAACTTCCCAACCTTGTGCTTCAAAACGGTGTTTCACGTCTTCGCTCCATGCAATCGACGTGTCGCCTTCGATCGTAATTGCATTGCTGTCGTAAATGACGACAAGGTTATCCAACCCCAAATGTCCCGCTAAAGAACATGCTTCATAACTAATCCCCTCTTGCAAATCTCCGTCACCGCATAAACAATACACTTTATGCGTAATTAAAGGCGTTGCAGGCGTATTAAGAAGCGTCGCCGCATATTTGCTCGCCATCGCAAAACCGACCGCATTGGAGATGCCTTGTCCCAAAGGCCCCGTCGTGACTTCTACGCCGGGAACGTCGCCGTATTCGGGATGTCCGGGCGTTTTACTGCCCAATTGTCGAAATTGTTTAAGATCGTCCAAGCTAATGTCGTAACCGCTTAAATGCAAAAACGAATACACTAACGCCGAAGCATGTCCACCGCTAAAAACAAGGCGATCGCGGTTGAGCCATTTGGGATTTTGAGGATTGTGCGTGATATGGCGCGCCAAAATCGTCACGATATCCGCGAGTCCCATCGGCGCACCGGGGTGTCCGCTGTTGGCTTGTTGTACCATATCGGCCGCCAAAAATCGAATCGTATCGGCTTGTTTTTTTAATAAAGATTCATTTTCCATAGTTTATTTTATCCTTTGAAATAATCGTTCACGATGCTTTTGAGTTTTTGAGACAAGGCTTCGTCTAAAGTATTCGCCTCGCGATTTAACTCTTCTAAGAGTGCTCTTTTTTGTGCACGTGCGCCCTCTAGCCCCAAAAGGTTGACAAACGAATTTTTATGCCCGTCGTTTTGCGTCGGTTTTCCCGCTTCTTCGCTGGAGAGCGTCGCATCGATAATATCGTCTTGCACTTGGAACAAAAGCCCCAATTTTAACCCGAAGCGGTATAGGGCGTTTTGCGTCGCTTCATCTAATTCACAAATGACTGCCCCCATTTGAAGCGATGCGGCAATCAATTTAGCTGTTTTATGAAGGTGTAAAAACGTTAATTCATCGATCGAAAGAGGTTTGTCCTCGAAAAAACAATCGATGGCCTGCCCTAAAACCATACCGTAAATGCCGGCATCGCTTGAGAGAATCGACACCAGTTTTACTTTGATCGCATCACTCAAAGGCGCGTTTGAAAGTACATAAAACGCATGCGTGTTTAACGCGTCGCCGATGAGTACCGCCGTCGTTTCGTCATACGTGACATGTAAGGTCGGATGGCCTCTTCGAAGCGCGGCATTATCCATACACGGAAGATCATCGTGAATCAACGAATACGTGTGCATCATCTCTAAACCGAGAGCTACATGTAAGGCATTTTCCACCAAAAGCGGCTTACATGTTTGGACTACGCTTAAGAGTAATAAAGGACGAAATCGCTTGCCTCCCACGTCGAGCATTTCGCGAAACGCGTGGTTGAAGTGCGGATGAAAACTCTCTATCGAAGGCATAGCTTCTTGCAAAAACCGTTCAAATCGGCGTAATAAATCTACGGAGTTCAAAATAACCTTTCTAGCGTTTGATCGTTACGAAAAATTGAAAGTCGCTTCGATCGAACAAGAGATGATGTTCTCCCGAAAACGCTTTAGCCATGTACGCATCGGCCTGCAAAACGGTTTCGATCGGCGTCGTATCGATCTGCATCAAGCGATCGCCCGCCTTAAGCCCGCTTTGGTCGGCAAACGATCCTTTGGAGACATTGATAATATTCAAATTTTTATCAAACGCAAAACCTTTCGCTTGGAAAAAACTCTCTTGTTTGGCTTGCGGTAACGGTACTTTTTTCGGTACGCTCTTTTTCGCGATCGGTTTGGAAGCTAAGAGGCTGACTTCGAGCGATAACGTCCCTCTTTGAATTTGCGCGTTCCATTTGGGAGCTTCTTTTAAGCTTTTAATCACATCGTTTAAATCCGCCAACGTCTTCACGCGGATACCGTTGAGCGATTGTATTTTATCGCCGACGTTGAGCTTTGAATCTTTAAAAGTAGGATCGATAAAGTCGACCGTAATACCTTCGTTATCTTCGCTAAATCGCGCACCGAGTTCTTTAAATGAGGCCGATTTACCGGCAATGAATTTTTCCAATACTTCCGAAGCGATAAAAGCACCTTCGCCGATACCCAATCCGTACATGTCGCAACAAAGACCGCCTACGATGCTGTTGATTTCACCTTTACCGGCAAATTCAAAAAGCTCGTCGGGCGTTTTACCGACTTTTGAGGCATTAACGACCAGCAACGAATTATCGGTTAGGGATTCCAACCATTCGCCGAGTTTCAAATCGACGGTCGGTTTAAGCTTAACGGGAATCAGCGGTTTAGGCGATTCAAAAAGGTAGAGATTGGAAAGGTAATCGTGACGCACGAAAGCTTCGTTCGGTTTTTCTTTAAGGTACGCAACGGCTTGTTTTTCATTGACGGCAACGGCGCGCGTTTTACCGAAATAGACGATGGATTGTCTGTTTTTTTCGTAACATTGCGTAAAGTCGGGGTAAACAAATTCCGCTTTTGAGGCTGCGACGGGAGCGACGGGAGCGTCGGCCGCGATGAGAGAATATGCCAAGCATCCTAAAACAAAGCCTATATATTTCACGTGCTACTCCTTAGCTTTTCGTACCGAATCCTCCAATGCTTGAGAGCATTTGAGTCGTGGCTAATTTTTTATTCTCTTCGACCATTTTTAACACGTCGTTGATCGCGCTCATCACCAAAATTTGCAGTGATTCTTTATCGCTTAAAAGCGAATCGTCGATACCGATATCGATTACTTCGCCCGAACCGTTCATACTCACGCGAACCAATCCGCCGCCGCTTTTAGCCGTAAACTCTTTATTTTGAGCCTCTTCTTGCATTTTTTGCGCTTGTTTTTGCGCCTCTTCAAGCATTGCGGTCATTTTCGATAAATCAAAATTATCAAACATCAGATATAATCTCGCACTTCAACCAAAGCATTGGTTTCATCGACTAAGGCAACCGTCGGTTTAAACGTTTTGAGCTCTTCTTCGCTCAAATGAGCATAGGCAATAATAATGATTTTATCGCCGACATGGGCTTTGCGTGCCGCCGCTCCGTTCAAACAGATATCTTTTGCGCCGGCTTTTCCTTCGATCACGTACGTCGTAAAACGCTCTCCGTTATTAATATTGACGACTTCGACTTTTTGTCCGACTCTTAAGCGGCTGGCTTCGATCAGTTCTTTATCGATCGTAATGGAACCGACGTAATTTAAGTTGGCGTCCGTGACCGTCGCTCGATGAATTTTGGCGTACAGCATCTCTAGGGTCATCGCTTTGTAATCCTCATGAATAAAATTATTTAATTTTACCCTATTTTTGCTTAGGCAATTCGGCGATTAATGTTTTGACGATTTCACGATCGTCGAACGGATATTTTTTTCCGGCGATCTCTTGGTAGGTTTCATCCCCTTTTCCGAGGATTAAAAGCACCTCGTTCGGTGCTTGAAGGCGTAACGCTTTTTCAATGGCGCAAGCGCGGTCGGCTTCAACGTAAATCGGTCGGGAACCGTGCATACCCGCTAAGATTTCGTCGATAATGCTTTGAGGTTCCTCCGAGCGAGGGTTGTCGCTCGTAACGATAATTTTCTGAGCGTAGCGCTCTGCGACTGCTCCCATCTTCGGTCGCTTCGTGCGGTCTCGATCGCCGCCTGCGCCGAAGACGACGATCATATTTTGGTCTTTCATGCTTTCCATCACTTTTTCCATACCATCGGGCGTATGCGCAAAATCGACGATGACCAAAGGCTCTCGACTCACGACTTCCATACGTCCTTCCACACCGCCGAAGTTTTCCACGGCTTCGCAAATGGCTTCCATAGAGGCTACACCCAGACAATCGATCGCGCTTACGGCGGCAAGAAGGTTATAGAGATTAAAAAAACCGTGCAGAGGCGATTCGAATTCGTACACCGAATTGTTTTTGGCAACCGCCGCGCTAATGCCGTCTTTAAGAGCATATGCAAGAATTTTATACGTGGCGGGATGCTCGATACCGTAACTAAACGCTTGCGTACGGTTGTAGCGAATATTGCTCTCGTCTTTGTTGATGAGTTTTAAACCCTCGTCTTCAAAAAAACGGCTTTTCACGGCAATATATTCGTCGATCGTTTTATGAAAATCCAGATGGTCTTGAGTCACGTTCGTTAGAATTTTCAAAGCAAACGGGAGTCCGTCGATACGATTTTGAACAATCGCATGCGAACTAACTTCCATCACAAAATACTCGCATCCTGCGTCTAGTGCCGTTTTCAAATTTTTAATCGTTTGTAAAATAGGCGGCGTCGTTAAACTTTTGTCTTCGATACGGGTTTCGTTGATAAAACAACCGCGCGTACCTTGCAAACCCGCTTTCTTTCCCAAATCAAGCAAAATCGAATAAATCGCGGCTGCCGTCGTCGTTTTGCCGTTCGTACCGGTAATACCGATAATTTTAATACGGTCATTGATTCCTAAAAGCTCCAAGCAAGCCTGAGGCGAAATAACTTTCGCACAACCGTGATCCAACGCGCTTTGGCGATACGAAGCGTTCAAATCGGTGACGACAAAGATGCTAGAAGCATCGCACTCGTTAGAATTATCCGTTACATGTAAAAACGGTGCTGAATTTTTTAACTCGATTTTCACGATAGGCTCTTTATTTTTGAACTTTTTTGATTAAAGAGAGAAGTTGCTCGTCGTTCGGGAAGAGCGTTACGGCACTCTCAAGGTAGTTAAGCGACATTTCGATAAATCCGTTGTCGATCAATTTTGCAAGAAAGTCGACAAAATCCTCTTTTTTCGAAATAATTACTTTCGTAGAGAACATAATGTCTTCAAAAGCTTCTTTAAAACTCCCGCGTGATTCTATCAACGCCATAAAATCTTCGTATTTAATACCGTTTTCCGCATTAATACGCGCCTCTAAATCTTTGTGATTAAAAAGATGTGCGATTTTATCGCTATTTTCTTCGACGGAATTAATAATCTCTTCCATGACATCTTCACAGTCTTGCGCGCCGTTTTGTTTCGTCAATAAATAGTACTCAAAAAGTGCCATTGCCTGTTCTTCGTTACTCGATGCCATATCGCATAAAATAGCTCCTATACGAGCCTCTTTATCTTGAGGATTTTCACTAAGTGCTAGCGCAAAATGACGCATAGCCTCAGTAAAACGACGTTCGTAGAAATACTCAATGCCTTGTTGAAAATGCGGATTCATTCTGCTCCTATTGATCGAATTGATCTTCCGATCCGGGTAAAATATTTACCACTTCGAGTTCGGGATGAATATCAATGCGAAGTTGTCTCTCAATGCCGTATTTGAGTGTCTGTCCACTAGAAGCACACCCTTGACATGCACCTTGTAATTGCACAAAAACACGACCGCCTTTAATGCCTAAAAGCGTTAAACCGCCTCCGTCAAGTGCAAGCATCGGCTTAATTTTTTCCAATGATTTTTCGACAACGGGAAGCAACTCTTCGTCACTAAATGGTATCATAAATTCTCCTATAGCAAATGTTTCTAATTTAACAATAGTTTGCGTTAAAAATGACTTAATGAAGAAGGAATAAAAGTAGGAAAGGACAAATTTTTTTAACGTAGAGAAGGAAAGAAAGAGGATCTTTCTTTCCCGAATACAGATTTAGACGAGTTCTAAAAATGCCATTGCGGCCGCATCGCCTTTTCGGATTCTTGTTTTAACGATACGGGTATATCCGCCGTTTCGCTCTAAATATTTAGGAGCAATTTCATTCACGAGTTTTTTCGTACACTCTTTATCTTGAAGTGCCGCAAAAACGAATTTGTGTGCATGATCGCCACCAACTCCAGCTTTTGTGATCAATTTCTCAACATAGCCTCTTAGCTCTTTAGCTTTAGGAAGCGTCGTCTCGATTTTCTCATATTTAATAACCGCTATAGCCAAGTTCTTGAGCAATGCCGCTCTGTGTGAAGAACTACGACCAAGCTTTCTATATCCATGCTTATGTCTCATAAATTAACCCTCGTTGGCTTCAGATTTTAAATCTTCAATTTTTTTCTTGAGCAAGCTTGCTGCATCGTCCGGGAAGTTAAACCCGACCGGATATCCGCTCTCTTCCATGACGTCTCGAATCTCTTCTAACGATTTTTTGCCGAGATTTTTAAGGTTTTTAAGCTCTAACTCGCTCATTAAAGCAAGTTCGCCGATGTACTTCACTTCGGCACGGTCTAGGCAGTTAAAGCTGCGTGCGCTTAGGTTTAACTCTTCAATACTTTGGAGCAATTTCCCAAACTCGACGCCGTCGTTCGAGTTATCGCTTTTTGGAGCTACTGCAATATCTAAAATACCGTTAAATACGGACATTTGCGCATACATCGCTTCCAAAGCGTTTTTAAATGCTTCAATCGGAGAGACCAAACCGTCCGTTTCAATCGTAAAAACGATTTTTTCATAGTTGGGATTGTCTTCGACTAAAACGTTTTCAATATCGTAAACGGCTCTTTTAACCGGTGTAAAGAATGCATCGAGTGCTATATAATCGTCTCCGACTAACCCTCGAATATTCTCGCTCGGTACGTAACCGATTCCTTTTTCGATAATCAAAGAAAAATTTAGCTCCGCATCTTCATTAATCGTCGCCAAATACGTATCAGGCGTAACGATTTCGATTTGTGCGTTGGCTAAGTCGCTTCCCTTAATCTCTTTTGGACCGCTAAACGAGTAATTGACTTCCACGCGTTTTTCATCGCCTTTAATTCTAAAACGAATATTTTTAAGATTAATGATAAAAAGTGCAACATCTTCAAGCATACCGCGCATGCTATCAAATTCATGGGTTACGCCTTCAATCTTTACAGCCGTTGGAGCAGATCCGACGGTACTGCTTAAAAGCAATCGACGTAACGGATGTGCCAATGTAATCGCAAATCCTGATTCAAACGGATATGCACTTACCTGAACTTTATTGGCTGCAATATTCTCTACCTCAATTTCAGTTGGCATGTAAGCTGATGTATTGATTTTTTTCATTTACTACCTACTTTATTATTTAGAGTAAAGCTCAACGATTAATCTTTCTTCAACCGGAATTACTACTTCGTCTCTCTCTGGGATACGTGTAAAAATACCCATTGCTTTTTCTCTCTCAACGTCAACCCACGGTACGATACCAGTTTGTTGCGTCAATTCAAGAGAGCGTTTAACTTGTGGGTTATTTTTTGATTTTTCACATACTTCTACTTTATCGCCGGCGCGAACTACGTAAGACGGAATATCTACGCGAGCTCCGTTGACTAAAATATGTCCGTGCGTAACTAACTGACGTGCAAATCTTCGCGTCGTCGCAAATCCCATACGGTAAACAACGTTGTCAAGTCTTCTCTCGATTAAAAGAACAAGGTTAATACCCGTGTTTCCTTCTTTGCGAGCTGCTTCGTCAAATATACGTCTGAATTGTTTTTCAGAAACTCCATACATAAATTTAGCTTTTTGCTTCTCTCGTAATTGAAGCCCGTATTCACTAATTTTTGCTCTTCTTTGTCCGTGTTGACCCGGGGCATACGGTCGCTTGTCTAGTGCGCTCTTACCAGCAAGTCTGCGCTCACCTTTAAGGGCCAAGCTAACACCAAGTCTTCTCTCAAGCTTTTCGACCGGTCCTCTATATCTTGCCATTTTTTCTCCTAATTATTGCGTAAACGAAAAAATTATTTTGTTTTATCTCTAGCCAATATCTCCGAAAAGAAATTAGACTCTTCTTCTTTTTGGAGGTCTACAACCGTTGTGCGGGAGAGGCGTAATATCTTTCAAGAAAGATACCTTGATGCCCTCTGTTGTACCGGCACTTTTGACGGCTGTTTCACGACCGCTGCCCGGGCCTTGAACTTTAATACCGATTTCTTTGAGACCATGTTCTTTTGCTTTAGTGAGTGCATCTTCTACGGCTTGTTGTGCGGCATAAGGAGTCGATTTTTTACTTCCTTTAAAGCCTAAACTACCGGCACTACTCCAAGCAATGACATTTCCCATCTCATCGGTGACAGTTACGACAGTGTTATTAAAGGTTGCTGAGATAAAAATAATCCCTTTCGCAATATTCTTTTTAACAACTTTTTTACGTACTACTTTTCTTTTTGCCATCTGTTTCCCTTTGAGACTTCGTTATTTAGCTTTAGCGCCGACGGTGCGTTTTTTACCTTTACGGGTACGTGCATTCGTCTTCGTTTTTTGACCGCGAACCGGTAAGCCTTTTCTATGTCTAAGACCTCTGTAGCTTCCCATATCCATCAAAGCTTTAATATCCATCGCTACTTTTTTACGAAGATCACCTTCTACTTGGAATCCGGCTTGGATCTCTTTACGAATAGCGGCAACGTCGTCTTCGCTTAACTCATGAACTCTCTTATCGAATGAAATTCCGGTTGCGGTTAAAATCGCTCTAGAACTTGTTAAACCGATACCGTAGATATACGTTAACCCGTACTCTACTCTCTTTTTCATTGGAAGGTCTACACCTGCAATCCTTGCCATGCTTATCCTTGTCTTTGTTTATGTTTTGGATTATCGCAAATGATTCGAACGATACCTTTTCGTTTAATCACTTTGCATTTATCACACATCTTCTTTACAGAAGGTCGTACTTTCATTGTGACTCCTGAACTTTTTTTCCACTGGAATTTTGAGTTAAACTGTCACAGGTTTGACGAGTAATATCAAACCAACAATCGAAAAAACAGTGGTCTTTTTTCGATTATTCTTCACACAGCTTTACAAAAGGGGTAAATTATACAGAATTTAAACTAATAATTTACTTATATCTGTAGGTTATGCGCCCTTTATCCAAACTATACGGGGTCAACTCTACTTTAACGGTATCTCCCGGCATTATCTTAATATAATGCATTCTCATTTTACCGGCAATGTGACATAAAATCACATGGCTATTTTGTACTTCAACTTTAAACGTAGCATTGGGTAAAGCTTCTATTACCTTACCGTCAATCTCTATCACGTCGTCTTTTGCCATTTTACCTCCCTAGTGAATTTACGCTTTTGATAAAATTTCGGCTCTACCGTCTATTATTGCTACGGTATGCTCGTAATGACTACCTCTCAACCCGTCTTTTGAAACAACCGACCATTTATCCGCTAAGATTTTCGGTGTACCGTCTTTATGGCAAATCATCGGTTCTATGCAAAACACCATCCCGTTTTTGATCTTCGGTCCGCTTTTAGGGTTGATTCCTTCCAAATAATTCGGAAGTTCAGGTTCTTCATGCGGCTTTCGACCTATTCCATGACCGCAAAACCCTCGCAAAGGTACAAACCCTTTTTGGAGAATAAATTGCTCTATTGCATAACTCAGTTCTTTAAAGCGCATTTCCGGTTCAATAATATCGATCGCGAAATAAAGCGCGTCTTTGGCACATGCAATCAAAGCTTCGTCTGTTTTTGAAATGGTACCGACACCTAACGTTACGGCAGAGTCACCGTACCATCCGTCAATTTCCGTTCCGATATCCAAACCGATAATATCGCCTTCTTGCAATTTATAATCCGTGGGAATACCGTGAATAATCACTTCGTTGACGGAAGTACACACCCCGGCGGGGAAACCGTAAAGACCTTTAAACGCAGGTCGTGCTCCGTGAGAGTGAATAAAAGATTCACCCATAGCGTTTAATTCTTTCAAACTAAGTCCTGGGTGAATCTGTGTAGAAAGATACTCTAACGTTTTTGCAACGATTTGATTTGCCAGCGAAAGTTTTGCGATCTCTTGCGGTTTTTTTATCGTAATAGCCATTGCATTAAAGTCCGACGGCACTCAATGTTTCATATTTATTCATGTACATTTGTGCCTCAATTTTTCGCATCGTATCCAGTGCCACTTGCACGACAATTAAGACAGCCGTTCCACCAAAATAGAAAGGAACGCCCATGAATTTTACAAGAACCCACGGAAGAGTCGAAATCAGTCCTAAATAAATAGAACCCCAAAGCGTCAATCGTCCGGCTACTTCGTTTAAGAAAAGAGCCGTGCTTTCACCGGGTCTAACACCGGGAATAAATCCGCCTTGTTTTTTCAAATTTTCGGAGATATCTTTTGCATTAAAAACAATCGATGCATAAAAATAAGCAAAGAAAATCACGAATAAGAACGTAAGGATATTAAAAACATAGCTATTCGGATTTAAAAAATCGTGAATGGCTTGAACGATTGGATTAGTACTTGCTTGCATGATCGTTGAAGGAAACATCAAAATCGCACTGGCAAAAATTGGAGGAATAACACCGCTCAAATTCATTTTAATCGGTACATAATTCATAATACGTTTATGCTGATTTTGAAGTACCACTTTACGTGAATATGAAATCGGTATACGACGTTCGCCCATTTCAACGTAAATAATGGAGCCTACCGTTGCAAGAATAACCGCTAAAATGCCTATAACGACGAGGAAGTTGAGCTCACCCGTATTCACAAGGTTAATCGTGCCGCCGATAGCATGAGGAATACCCGATACGATACCCGCAAAAATAATCAAGCTAATACCGTTACCGATACCGCGTTGCGTGATTTGTTCGCCGATCCACATTAAAAGCATTGTGCCGGTTAACATACTAGCCGCTGCAATCGCCGTAAAAACCGTCATATCGATCATAATAGCACTTTCGCCTGCGCGTCCCGTTAAGCCACCCAAACCAACCGATACGCCGATTGCTTGAATAATCGTAATACCGATCGTTGCATAACGAATAATTTGCATGTATTTAACCATACCGTCGCGTTCTTTTTTCATTTTTCCAAGTGCGGGGAAGGTGGCTGCGAGAAGTTCCATAATAATCGAAGCAGTAATATAAGGCATAATTCCAAGAGAAATAATGCTAAGGCGTTGAGCAGCATTGCCGCTAAACATATTAAACATTCCAAGAGCGTTAGAGCTGTTAGAATCGAAGAACTCTTTAATAACATCAAGATTTACGCCAGGAACCGGCACGTATGCCAGTATCCTGTATGCAAAAATAAAACCAAGCGTTACTAAAATCTTCTTAGTAAGTTCTTGGCTCATTTACTCATTCCGGTAAAAACGACGTTTTCGTCTTTAATCTTAGCGGCAAGCTCTTTTGCACCCGCACCGATTAATTTAACTTTGACGACGGTACTTGCCATCTTATGAACGGTACGAATCGCATCAACCGTAATTTCGTTTAAATCGGCAACGGCTTTAATTTTGTCGATATTGATAACGTAAGGTTTTTCGATTTTAGAAGTAAAACCGACTTTCGGCAATCTTCTTTGAAGCGGTTGTTGTCCGCCCTCGAAACCTCTTTTTTGCTTATAACCCGTACGAGATTTTTGACCGTTAGCACCGCGGCTAGCCGTTTTACCCATACCGCTACCTTGACCGCGACCTACGCGTTTGATCTCTTTGGTAGAATTTTCTGCGGGTGTAAGATTATCTAATGCCATGTTTCGTCCTTTTGTGCCGTTTAGCTTTTAATCATGCTAAGAGCTTTAATCGTTGCTCTTACCACGTTAGAAGCATTATTTGAACCGAGTGACTTAGTCAAGATATCTTTAATACCTGCAAGTTCAACAACCGGACGCGTTGCACCGCCGGCGATTACGCCGGTACCGTCGCTTGCCGGTTTAAGAATAATACGACTTGCATTAAATTTTACTTCAACGTCATGAGCGATCGTAGAACCTTTAATGTTCACTTTAACGATGTTTTTAAACGCATCGTCAACCGCTTTACGAATTGCATCGGGAACCTCTTTTGCTTTTCCGAAACCAAAGCCAACAAGACCTTTCTTATTTCCAACAACGACCAGTGCTGTAAATCTAAAACGTCTACCGCCTTTAACAACTTTTGTTACGCGGCCGATGTTAACGATGACTTCTTCAAACTCTTCTCTGTTATATTTTTCCATTGAATCGTTTTCCTCTTTTTGATCTTTACAGCACTATGCCGTTTTCACGAAGACTATCTGCAAAAGCAGCAATGACGCCGTGATACAAATAACCGTTTCTGTCATAAACCACTTGCGTCAAGTTCTTAGCCTTAAGTGTTTCGGCAAACGCTTTTGCTACTTCTGCCGCACCGGCTTTACTTGAATTAAATCCTAATTTTTTACCGTCAACGCTTGCAAGCGTTACGCCGCTAAGATCGTCAATGGCTTGTGCGTAGATATATCGATTCGATTTAAATACGGAAATTCTAGGTCTTAATTCCGTACCGGAAATATCGGCTCTAATTCTTCTTTTGCGTTTAACGCGTAATGCAAGTTTACGTTTTAAAATATTTGCTTTCATTCCCTACCCTTTACTTCTTAGAAGTTTTTCCGGCTTTACGGATAATAGTTTCATCAGAATATTTAACACCTTTACCTTTGTAAGGCTCTGGAGCTCTAAAACTTCTAATCTCGGCAGCAATCTGACCCACGACTTGCTTGTCGTTACCTTGAACCGTAATAACGTTTTTTTCAACGACGATTTGAACGTCTTTTGGAAACTCATAGTTAATCGGATGCGAAAAACCGAGTTGAAGCTCAAGGACGTTACCGCTAACGGCAGCTCTGTAACCAACGCCGTTAATCTCTAGTTGTTTTTTAAAGCCTTCGGTTAAGCCGGTAACGATATTTTGACCGAGTGCGCGATAAGTTCCCCAAAAAGCACTGCTTTGTCTATCGCTACCTTTTGGAGCGAATACGAGTTCACCGTCTTCGACCTTAGCCTCAACATTACCTTTTGTATCCAATACTTTTTGGACACTTCCTTTTTTAAACTCTACCAAATCACCGCTCACCGATACTTCGAGACCGGCTGGTATCTTAACAGGTTTTTTACCGATACGTGACATTTTCTTCCTTTTACTTGTCTACGATAAGCTTACATCTTAGAATGGATATCGAATACCATAAAAGAAGCGCTAATTACCAAATACTGCAAATAACTTCGCCACCAAGCCCTGCTTTGTGCGCGTCGTCATTGCTGAGAACACCTTTTGACGTACTAACGACAATCGTACCGTAACCGTTTTTAAAGCGTTTGATCTCATCGGAGCCCTTATAAACGCGGCGACCCGGTTTAGAGATTTTTTTCACTTCATTGATAACTTGATTGCCTCTTGCGTCATACTTTAATACGACATTAATGAATTTTTTAGGACCTTCTTCAACAACGTTAAAACTTTCGATATAACCCTTGTTTTGGAAAATCACTAAAATTGCTTCCACAAGCTTAGAATGCATTAATTTTGTTACGTCAAGTCTTCTCATTGACGCATTTCTGATTCTTGTTAAAGAATCTGCTACGAGATCATTAATCATGCTCTTTTTCCTTACCAGCTTGCTTTTTTGAGGCCGGGAATTAGACCTTCATTCGCCATTTTACGTAAACAAATTCTGCAAATACCGAAATCTCTGTAAACCGAGTGTGGACGTCCGCAAATTTGGCAACGCGTGTATGCTCTTACTTGAAACTTAGGCTTTCGTGCAGCCTTTGCAATCATTGATTTTTTAGCCATCTTATTTACTACCTTTTACGAACGGTAAGCCAATAAGCTCAAGAAGTCTGAATGCTTCTTTGTCATTATTAGCGGTGGTTACGATTGTAATATTCATACCGTGAGTTTTCATAATATTATCATACACGACTTCCGGAAACATCAATTGTTCGTTTAAACCGAAATTGTAGTTTGATCGTCCGTCAAAACCCGTTCTAGGAAGTCCTCTAAAGTCTTTTACTTTGGGGAGGGCAACACAAATGAGTTTATCGAGAAATGCATACATTTTATCTTTACGCAATGTTACTTTAACACCGACGGGATAACCTGCACGCACTTTAAAACCCGCAACGGATTTTTTAGCGTTGGTAATAACCGCTTTTTGTCCTGCAATCAAGGAGATCGTATCGGCAATATTTTGCATAAGTTTGCTATCTTTGCCTTCTTCACCCGCACCGACGCTGATGACGATTTTTTCAATTTTAGGAGCTAACATAGGGTTTGTAATATTAAACTCTTTAACCAATGCCGGTTGCACTTCGGCATTAAATTTTTCTTGCAATCTATTCATTATTTACCCTCTACTTTAGCCACGTTAGAGACATGAATCGGCTTTTCGACATTCGCGAAACCGCCTTTTGGGTTGCTCTCGCTCGGCTTGATGGCTTTTTTTACTACTTTGCAACCTTCAACAACGACTTGAGACGTTTTAGGCATTACTTGAAGTACTTTTGCCTCTTTGCCTTTATCGTCGCCCGCGATAACTTTTACGGTATCGCCTTTTTTAATTTTCATCTTTGTCGCCATTATAATACCTCCGGTGCCAAAGATACGATTTTCATAAAGTTTGCATAACGAACTTCACGACCGACGGGTCCAAAAATACGTGTACCGATTGGCTCTCTTTTATTATCGAGAATGACGGCAGCATTTTCATCGAAACGAATCAATGAACCGTTTTCTCTTTGGATCTCTTTTTTGGTTCTAACGATAACCGCTTTAACCACTTGTCCTTTTTTCACTTTACCGCTAGGGAGTGCTTTTTTAACGGAAGCGATAATGACGTCGCCGACTGTCGCATAACGACGTTTGCTACCGCCGAGAACTTTAATACACATAATCTCTTTAGCACCGCTATTATCAGCTACGGCTAATCTTGTAAAACTTTGTATCATTATTCAACTCCCACTTTAACGATTGCGCTCAGTCTAAAAGACTTTCTTTTTGAAAGTGGTCTGCACTCGATTGCGCTTACCGTGTCGCCGATTTTTACTTGGTTGCTCTCGTCATGGACTAAGTATTTTTTGAAACGCTTAACGAACTTACGATATCGTGGGTGCATAACGCGTCTCTCTACCAAAACAGTGATGGTTTTATCACCCGTTTTCTGAACAACTACGCCTTGAATCTCTCGTTTTAAAGCCATTAGTTACTCCTACTTGTTTTGAGCAGAAATTGCCGTATGAATACGTGCGATATCTCTTCTAACTTCTTTAATCTCATTCGGATTAGTCAGTTGCATTGTTTTTAGCTTTTGTCTTAACGTAAACAAAAGAACCTTTTTCTCTTTCAACAACTCTAAAAGCTCTGACGTGCTTTTGCCGTTTAAATCAATATACTTCATTTTCGCTCTCTCGAGTTACGATCTTGGTTTTGAAAGGCAATTTATGCATTGCAAGGGTTAACGCTTCGCGCGCCAACTCTTCGGGAACGCCTGCCATTTCGAAAATAATTCTGCCGGGTTTGATATTCATAACCCATTTATCTACCGAACCCTTACCTTTACCCATCCTGGTCTCAAGCGGCTTTGCCGTTAAAGGTTTGTCAGGGAATACGCGAATCCATGTTTTAGCTTGACGCTTTACATGTCGTGTGTAAGCAATCCTCGCCGCCTCAATTTGGCGTGAATCGATACGTCCGGCTTCGACGGCTTTTAAACCGATTTCACCGAAAGAGATAGATGCGCCGCTACCGGCTTCACCGCGATTGCGGCCTTTCATCTGCTTTTTATATTTCGTACGTTTGGGCATTAACATTAGTTTTTACCTCTCTCTCTACGTGCTCTTGGCTTACGCGTATTTTCTTTTTCAGGTGCATCGTCTTTTTCCGGAGCAAGCCCTTTTACAAGAACCTCACCTTTAAAAATCCATACTTTTACACCGATAACACCGTATGTCGTGTGCGCTTCAGCAAAACCGTAATCAATTTTTGCACGAAGCGTATGAAGAGGAACGCGTCCTTCAAGGTACCATTCCGTTCTCGCCATCTCAGCACCGCCAAGACGTCCTGCAACTGAAATTTTAATACCTTTTGCACCTGATTTTTGGGCACCTTGGATCACTTTTTTCATCGCACGGCGGAACGCTACACGACGCTCAAGCTGCATTGCAACGTTTTCGGCACAAAGTTGTGCGGAAGATTGAGGACGTCTCTCTTCTTTAATGTTGACGTTGACGTCTTTATCGATTAATTTGCTGAGTTTAACTCTTAATTTTTCGATGTCAGAGCCTTTTTTACCGATAATAATACCGGGACGTGCGGCAACGACCGTTACTCTAAGCTTTTTAGCGGTTCTCTCGATCAAAATTTGACTCACGCCCGCATAATAAAGCTCTTTTTTCAAAAATGTTCGGATTTTATAATCTTCACCAATACTTGTTGCTAAGGTTTGTTTACCCGGAAACCAGCGTGAATCCCAGTTTCTGTTGATACCAAGTCTTAAACCAATCGGATTTACTTTTTGACCCATCTTAGTCTTCCTTCTTTGCTGCTTTTGCTACTTCAACCATAATATGAGAAGTTGGTTTACGAATACCGCCTGCGCTGCCTCTAGCTCTTGGCATAAAACGTTTAAGTACCGGACCTGCATCAACACGGCAAGAAGCGACAACGACTTCATTCGGTTCAAATCCACCGTTAGCAACGGCAGAAGCGATCACTTTAGAGATAACTTTCGCACCTTTATTTGGCATGAACTCTAAGCTTGCCATAGCAAATTCGGCATTCATTCCTTGAACTTCACGGGCAATGAGTCTTGCTTTCGTAGGTGATAAACGGATAAATTTTAATACTGCTTTACTCATCTTCTTACCTACTTACCGATTTTTTTCTGAACAGAGCCTTTGTGACCCTTAAACGTACGTGTTGGAGCAAATTCGCCCATTTTATAACCGATATGGTTTTCCGTGACGTATACGGGAACAAAGTTTCTACCGTTATGAACATTAAACGTTAAACCGATCATATCAGGAATAATAGTACTTCTACGAGACCATGTCTTAATCGGCTTACTGGATTTTGTCTCTTTTGCTTCGAGTGTTTTTTTCAACAAATGAGCGTCAACAAAAGGACCTTTTTTTAGCGATCTAGCCATCTATTTTCCTTTTCTTCTAGAAATAATCAGTTTGTCGCTCGCTTTTTTCTTACGAGTTTTTCTACCTTTAGTCGGTTGTCCCCATGGCGTTACAGGATGACGTCCCGAGTTAGTTTTACCCTCACCACCACCGTGCGGGTGATCCACTGGGTTCATTGCAGAACCACGTGTTTGAGGACGAATACCGCGATGTCGGTTACGACCCGCTTTACCGATAACGACGTTTGCCCAATCTTCATTTCCGACGACGCCGATTGTAGCCATACACTCAGCCAAAATTTGTCTCATTTCACCGCTTGGAAGTCTAACCATAACGTATTGCGTCTCTTTACCCATAAGTTGAGCGTAACCGCCGGCACTTCGTGCCATTTGTCCGCCTTTGCCGGGTTTAAGTTCAATGTTATGTAAAATCGTACCGACCGGGATACTTTTGAGCTTCATTGCGTTACCCGGTTTAATATCCAAGCCCGCCTCTGCTGCTTGAACTTTATCGCCTACTTTTAAGCCCGATGGTTGAAGGATATAACGTTTCTCACCGTCAGCGTAATTGATAAGCGCAATTCTACAGTTTCTGTTCGGATCGTACTCGATTGCGGCAACAGTACCTTCGATGTTAAATTTTGTACGTTTAAAATCGATAATTCTGTAGAGTTTTTTTGCTCCCGCTTCTTTATGGCGAGAGGTGATTCTACCATTGTTATTTCTACCCGCAGTAGCAGCAATTTTCACAAGAAGTGAAGGTACGCTTGCTTTTGCGGTAATATCGCCGGAATCAAGACTTGTTAAAAATCTACGACTCGGAGTGTATGGTTTAAATGATTTTATTGCCATGATTACGCCTCCACATTCTCTAGTTTAGCGCCCTCTGGCAACTGAACATAAAACTTTTTAAAATCATTACGTTTGCCTTCAATGCCTTTAAACTTTTTCACTTTACCCATAACGCGAAGAGAATTGATTTTAAGCGGCGTAAAACCGAAGTAATTTTTCAAAACCTCTTTAAGTCCGTTTTTCGTCATTCTTACGGATGTTTGGATGACGACCGTGCCATTCTCTTGAAGGCTCAAGCTCTTTTCAGTATAAAGGATTGCTTTAATATCAGTAATATCAGCCATTCTTAGCCCTCTTTCGTGATTGTTTCAAGCACTGATTTTTCGATAACAACCGCATAAAATGCCGTTGCTAAATATGCATTGAGTTCGTTTGCTTCTACAAGGTAGCAGTTTTGAATGTTTCGAAACGCTAACAATGTTTTTTCGTCAACCAACTCTTTTACGATCAACGCATCTCTGGTTCCAAGCGTTTTAATGATTTGCGCCGCTTCTTTGGTTTTACCGGATTCTACGCGAATCGAATCGACAACAAATAACGCATTGTTCGCCGCTTTTTCGTTTAAAGCGTATTCAAGTGCTAGTTTTTTTTGTTTTTTGTTTACTTTTTGATCGTAATTTTTATTGGCTTTGGGACCGAATGCCGCACCGCCGCCTACCCATACGGGGCTTCTTCTACTACCCGCACGCGCGCCGCCTCGACCTTTTTGTGCCCAAGGTTTTTTACCGCCGCCGCTTACTTCGCCTTTGGTTTTCGTGTTTGCCGTATTTGAGCGAAGCGCTGCTTGGTATGATTTGACATACAAATATAAGTTATGTGAGTGAATGTCGCCGTATGTCTCCGGAAGAGCCATCGTGCCGGCATTTTCAAATTTTTCGTTTAATACGATTGCGCTACTCATTTAACAATCCTTGCTTTACCTAATGATCCATTGGCACCGGGAACGGAACCTTTAACGGCTAAAATACCGTTTTGAGCGTCAAAAGAAACAATTTCGTTTTTGACCGTTACTTGGGTGTTACCGTAGTGTCCGGGCATTTTTTTACCGCGTTGAACGCGACCGGGCCATTCGCGGTTACCGATTGAACCGGGAGCTCTGTGAAAACGGCTACCGTGTGCACCTGGACCACCTTGAAAATTGTGACGTTTGATGACACCCGCAAAACCTCTACCTTTTGTTTTCAAAGACACTTTAAGCGTTTTTGCTTCGCCCAAAGGTGCCGTATCTAAATCACCGGCTTCTTGGTTTGCAACGTCAAGCGTTACAAAGCGGTTATATTCAGCAGAAAGATTGTATTTTTTTTGCTGACCCGCAATGGCTTTGTTCATTTTTTTGCCACTAACATATGAAACTAAAGCACGTTTGTTCTCATCGACCGAACATACTTTGGCATCCAATACTCTGAGTAACGTGACAGGAACGCTTGGTACTGCAATTGTTCGGCTCATGCCGATTTTTTCAATAATATATTCCATCATTACCCCTTATTTACCCATTGCTCTTACTTCAACATTGACTTCAGGCGCAAGATCAAGTTTCATGAGTGAATCAACGGTATCTGTGGTCGCAGACACGATGTCAATCATACGTGCATGAATTCTCATCTCAAATTGCTCTCTTGAAGTTTTGTTTACGTGCGGTGATCGAAGCACCGTATAGCGCTTGATTTTTGTAGGCATAGGAATTGGTCCGACGATCTCGGCTCCAGTTCGTTTAACAGCTTCGACGATAGCTGCAACAGATCTGTCTAAAACTCTATGGTCGTACGCCTTGAGTTTAAGTCTAATTTTTTCCATTCAGGACCCCTGTAAAGAACTTGTCATCGTGATGATGACCTAATTAAAGGACTATGATTTTACTATATTAGATAGCAAAAGTCAAGAAATATAGGGCTTTTTGATAGAAGTAAGTCTATTTTATTTCCTTTTAAAAAGGAAAACTATAAGATATTCGTCAAGGAGTCAACCATGGAATCTTTACAATTTTTATACGAAATACCTCATAAAAATCCTTTGTTTATTGATCGTAAAATTTCAATTCAGTCTAAAAAAGTCGTCTTAGACGGTCCTCGTAAAAGCGGGAAAACCTCTTTAATACTTGATCATTTAAGCCATTACGAACTCAAAGAGTATTTGTATCTCGATTGGGCAGACGAACGCATCGACAAAAGCGAAATTATCGAACATTTAAACGATTTTATCCGCCGTCATTCCATCCGGCTGCTGATTGTGGAAAATTTTGATTTTTCATTTGAATTGCCGCGCGTCGAAGAGACGATTATTTCGACTTCCACTTCTACATGTAAGCCTCTTCAAGGTTTTGAAACACTCACGCTTTATCCGCTGGATTTTGAAGAATTTTTGGCATTTGACAAGAAACACTCTAATGTCGAGCATCTTTTCAACCTTTTTACCGATCAGGGCACGTTTCCGTATTTGATTCAACAAAGTGAAAGCGAACATGCCAAACTGACGCAAGAGATGTTGCATATCGTTTTGAGAGATCCTTTAGAGTATGTAATCTACAAACGCTTTTGCGAATTGCAAGGTTCAAAAGTTTCGCTGTTTCAAATCTACAACTATCTCAAAAGTATGACGAAGATTTCCAAAGATAAACTCTATGCGCTCGCGACGCACCTCATAGATCAAAAGCTGCTTTTTTTAGTGGAAAAGTATCGTCAACCTAATGCTAACAAAAAGGTTTATTTGATCGATTTTACCTTCAAAGACGCACTAAGTTTTAAAAAAGATTTTTTGAAACGCTTTGAAAATATGGTCTTTTTAGAACTGATCAAACGCGATAAAATCATTTATTACGAAGAAGGTATCGAATTTTATCTGCCCGAAGAATCTTTGGCGATTTTGTGTGCGGGATTTTCCACCACGCAAGCCATTGAAGCAAGGCTTCAAAAACTTTTACCCTCCTTTTGGGCTTTACATGTTAAACGCGTCGAAGTGGTAACGCTCAGCAGCGAAAGTGCTCAAGACATCGAAGGGCTGAGCTTTTCGATCATCCCGTTTTGGGAATGGGCGCTACAACTCTCGTGAGGGCGTGATAAATTTTTGAATCGTAATCGCGTTTCCTTTTTTGTTAAAATAAAAATGGTCTAAAAGCTTTCGAATAATCACAAAACCGCGTCCGTTGAGTTTATGAGGATTGATGACGATGTTTTTGAGCACCATCGTGTCAAATCCCTCACCTTGATCGCTAATCGTTGCTTCAAAAAGTTCGCGATTGCCGTTGAGGAAGAGTCCGTAAACGATTTTAATTTTTTTGCGGCGGTGCAAAGCTTCAAGACGTTGCATCTCGTCGTCAAATAAATTGTGCTCTATCAAATAATTTTTTCGCATTTTATCGACACCGAAACTTCCGTGTTCCAGTGCATTGAGTAAAAGCTCCGAACATGTGAGTAAAATTTGACTGGACGTTTTAGGATCGATAGCGGCCCTTTTGAGATCATCCGCCACAACCATTAACGCTTGGTCGATCGCTTCGTACGTGCTCTCGATGCGTAAGGTCTTAAACGCTTTGGGGACTTCGAGTCGTTGAATAAAGATATAGGTTAAATCGTCGTCACCTTTACCGATGCGCGTATTGACCTTGTCGTGAAACTCTTTTACGCAAAAGGCTTCGATAAAATCTTGCTTGACGCACGAAGCGTACGCTTTTTCGTCATTTAAAAGACTTTCGCTCAATCCGTCGCTGTAACAGAGCATTTTAACGATAGCATGCGTTGAAAGCGTTCCGATACGAATCGATTCGGTAAAAATGCTTAAGGGCGGGTTATTGCTTCGAATCGATTGACACGCTTGATTCTCTTCCATCATAAAAAAAGGAGGCATGCCGCATGAAGCATACTTGAGCGTCGAAGTGTGGACGTCGTACTCCATAAGCAACACCGAAAGAATCTCTTCGTCAAAAAGATTGGTTTGCATAAACTTTAATAATTTTTTCGTCCAGATTTCCAGATGAAACGCAGAGTCTTCTTCCATCTCGTCAAAAAAGTAGTTCAAAAAACGCGTCGTAGCCATCGCCGTCAAAGCCGCCGTGATGCCCTTGCCCATCGCATCGGCGATAAACCCGACCAAGCGCCCGTCTTTCGTTTTTCGCAAAGAGTAGGTATCACCGCTAAGCGTGCTGTGCGGTTTATACGAAATATCGACGCGCAAAAGCTCTTTTTTTCCGTTTTTGTGAAGGTCGATTTGTTGGTAATACAGATCGTTTTTAATCACGAAAAGTTCTTTATTAAACGCTTTGTCCAAATCTTCTTTGACATGTAGCATACGCTCTCCTTGTCGGTATACCTTTGCAAGGTATCTCGTGAATTTTAGCAAATCTATATTAAACTTCCTTAGCTTGGATAAGGAGAGGGCATGTTATGCGGAATTGACGAAGCGGGTCGCGGATGTTTGGCGGGACCTCTTGTCGTGGCGGGCGCGGTACTCAAAGAACCCGTTGCAGGACTCAACGACTCCAAACTGTTAAGCGAAAAGCACCGTGAAGCTCTTTTTGAAACCCTTTTGGAAAAAAGCGAATCCAAAATCGTCTTTTGCGATCACGCTATGATCGATACCCGAGGACTCAGTTTTTGTTTACGCCATGCGATCGAAACCATCAAAGCACACTTTAGCACGCACGACATTCTTATGGACGGCAATTGTACGTTCGGCGTGGAGGGCATCTCAACGATGGTCAAAGCCGACGCGCTCGTTCCCGAAGTCAGTGCCGCCAGTATCCTTGCCAAAGTCTCGCGTGATCGTTACATGTACGAACTAGCACCGCTTTATCCCGAATACGCTTTTGAAAAGCACAAAGGCTACGGTACGGCTTTACATGTCAATCGTATTCGTCAATACGGTTATTGCGACATTCATCGCAAAAGCTTCAAACTCAAACAGCTTTCCCAACCGACGCTTTTTTAAAACAATTTGATAGCAACTATTAAAATTAAAGTATACGAAAGCTTTATTACTCTATTATTTCAATAACTATTATCAATGCCTCGCTTCAAGGGCATTGATCAATACTTTAGAAATGAAGGAGAACGTGATGGTTGATCTATCGCAGATCGATAAAAATCAAAAAGCATTCATTAAAACTATCCACGCACAACATAGTTTAAAAAAACGCTTACAGTCGCTCGGTCTTAGTGCCGGACAGGAAGTTCAAGTCGTCGAGACGAGTTTACAAAAAAATACGATTAAAATCGCACTGGGTTTTAGTTCGGTCGCTTTACGCTTAGACGAAGCCAAAACAGTCGAAGTGGAGCTTGCTTCATGAAAAAAATCACCATTGCCCTCGTCGGTCAGCCTAACGTCGGAAAAAGCCATTTAGCCAACGCCATCAGCGGTTCCAACCTTAAAATCGGTAACTTTGCGGGCGTTACGGTCGAAAAAGCGACCGCCAAACTTCGCACGGACGATTATGCGATCGAATTTATCGATTTACCCGGTCTTTATTCGCTTGAAGATTTTTCCGCCGACGAAAAAGTAACCAAAGAGTTTTTAAAAAAAGGCGACTACGATCTCATCGTCAACGTGTTAGACTCGACCAATCTTGAGCGTAACTTGATGCTCACGACGGAACTGTTGGAGTTAAATAAAAAAATCGTTTTAGCTCTCAATATGGATGACGAGGCCGTCAAAGAAGGCATCAATATCAATGCCCAGAACATGAGTAAAATTCTTTCCGTTTCGTGTATTCGCGTCTCTTCCAAAACCAAATACAATATCGAAACATTGGTCGATACGATTATCGACGTTCACGAAAAAGCCTTGATACCTTCCAAACTGATTTACGGTAGCGAAGTCGAAGATCAACTGCAAACGATTGCGCGCTTTTTAGAAGAGAAACACTTTACCATCGAAGGTCTAAGCTACCGACAAATCGCCGTCGGACTGTTATGGCAAAAAAGAGAAATCTACGCCATCGTACACGAACACCCGCTTTACGTCGAACTTCAACCCATTCTTAACAACGCCTTGGGACATGTTTACATGTACTGCCAATGCGACGAGATCGACGAAGTCATTCACCGCCAGCACGCGGCGTTTGCCAAGGGTTTATGCACCGAAGTCTTGAGCGTTTCCAAAATCAAAGCGCAAAGCGTAACGCAAAAAATCGATGCCGTTTTGATCCATAAATTTTTAGGTCTCCCTATCTTTGTTTTTTTAATGTGGGCACTGTTCCAACTCACGTTTACGTTAGGTCAATTTCCGATGGATTGGATCGAAAGCGGTTTCGGTTGGCTCGGTGAAACGCTAGGCGAAACCATCGACAACGAAGCACTCAAATCGTTGATCGTCGACGGTATTATCGCGGGTGTGGGCAGCGTTTTGATGTTCTTACCGAACATTATCATTCTCTTTTTAGGCATCGCTCTTTTAGAAACGACCGGCTACATGTCAAGAGCCGCTTTTTTATTAGACGGCTTTTTCCACAAGTTCGGTCTACACGGTAAAAGTTTCGTTCCGCTCGTCACGGGCTTTGGTTGTTCCGTTCCGGCTTACATGGCGGCACGAACGCTTAAAAATAAAAAAGATCGTTTGCTGACGATGTTTATTATCGGATTTATGAGTTGCGGCGCGCGACTTCCCGTTTACGTTCTCTTTGCCGGAGCGTTTTTCGACGAAAGCGTCGCCGGAAACGTTTTATTTGCCATTTATATTTTCGGAGCGATTTTAGGGCTCATTGCCGCTAAAATTTTACGCGTTACCGCCTTTAAAGGCGAAGACGAACCGTTTGTTATGGAAATGCCCAAATACCGTCTTCCGAGCCTTAAACTGCTTTGGTTTATGGTTTACTCCAAATCGGTTCTTTACCTTAAAAAAGCGGGAACGTTTATTTTACTCGCTTCGATGTTAATTTGGTTTATCAGCTCTTATCCGAAAAACGACGTCATTGAAGAAGAATACGGCGCAAAAATAGAAGCCCTTCAAGCGACGCAAGAAACGCAAGCAACGGATAAAGAAACCTTAACGGCTCAAAAAGACGACACCGCTCAAGTAAAAGAAACCGCACCGAGCGACGATAAAGTCACTTCTGCCGAAGCCGACAAAGAAGCCCCCGTAGCAGATCCAAAAGAAAAAGAGAGCGCGGAAGAAGGCACAAACGTTGAGGATCAAATCGCCGCGTTGGAAAACGAAAAACATGAAAAAATCATGGAGCAAACCTATCTCGGTATGGCGGGAAAAGCGGTAGAACCGTTTTTTGCACCGCTCGGATTTGACTGGAAGATGGGTGTTGCAACCCTCAGCGGTCTTGCCGCAAAAGAGGTTATCGTTTCAACGTTGGGTGTTTTATACGCACTAGGCGATGAAGTGAGCGAAGACGACGCATCGTTACGCGATATTATCAAAGAAAATATCAGCTTCGCCTCCGCTATGGCGTTTATCGTTTTTGTTATGGTCTATTTACCGTGCCTTGCGGCAACCGCTGTTTTCTACAAAGAAGCGGAGAGTCTCAAACACACCGTTTTATTAGTGCTCTTTACGTTTGCGACCGCATGGGTTTTAGCGTTTATTACCTATCGCGTTTTACTGCTCGTCGCATAGATACTAAGGGCGTACAATCGCTTGTACGCCCTTACCTCATACTTACATGTAAATTTTTTTCACATGCTCCATTTGCGAACCGAGATTTAACAACACCATATCGGCGACGACCAAAGCCGCCATCGCTTCGGCAACCACGCTTCCGCGCACCGCGATACACGGATCGTGTCGCCCTTTTAGCTTACATGTCAGCTCTTTTCCTTCGGTATCGATCGTCTCTTGCGCGACAAAGATGGAAGGCGTGGGTTTAAAATAGACCTTACATGTCAACGTATCGCCGTTGCTAATGCCGCCTAAAATACCGCCGCTTTTATTGGTTTTAAACCCGTTGCTATCGATAGCGTCGTTATTTTCGGAGCCTTTGAGCCTTGAAGCCTGAAAGCCTTCTCCGATCTCAACGCCTTTGACGCCGTTGATACCCATCATCGCTTCGCACAAAATAGCGTCTAATTTATAATACAACGGCTCTCCCAAACCTTTGGGCATACCTAAGACGTGTACCAACGCAACGCCGCCGATCGAATCGTGTGCATTTTTGGCTTCTAAAATCGCCTCTTTTTGTGCCGCTTCGACGTTCGCGTCAAGTGCGTAAATCTCGCTTGCGTTGACGCGATCAAAATCGTATGAATGCGCTTCGATCCCGCCGATCGCGCAAATACCGCTTTGAACTTTGACATGTAAGGCATTTAGCATCAACTTCGCAATTGCACCCGCCGCAACACGCGCCGCCGTTTCCCGCGCACTGCTACGCCCGCCGCCGCGATAATCGCGCAAACCGTACTTGTAAAAGTAGGTAAAATCGGCATGTCCGGGACGGAAGAGGTTTTTGACGTTTTCGTAGTCGCCGCTTTTTTGATTTTCGTTAAAAATAACCATCGCAATAGGCGTTCCGGTACTTTTCCCTTCAAAGACGCCGCTTAAAATTTCGACCTTATCGCCCTCTTTCCGTGCGGTGGCAAAAGCATTTTGACCGGGACGGCGTCGATCTAACTCGCGTTGAAGAAACGCCTCGTCGATCTCAAGTCCCGAGGGTACGCCATCAACCACGCATCCTATCGCGCGTCCGTGAGACTCGCCGAATGTCGTAAAACAAAACTTTTTACCGAACGTATTGCTGCTCATCGTGTCTCTTTTTTCAAAATTTCAAGTGCTAACATCGCCGCTTTTTGTTGTGCTTCTTTTTTGCTTTTTCCGCTCGCAAGCGCCAAATCGCGCCCGCGCACGCTAACGGCGATTTCAAACTCTTTTTTGTGATCCGGACCGAACGAACGAACGAGCCGGTATTCGGGCGTCATCCCGAAATGCGCCTGCGTCAACTCTTGCAAAGTCGTCTTATGGTCGTGAAAAATAGCGTCCATATCGATTTTCGGATACGCTTCTTCTAACAGCTCGACAGCCAAACGTCGTGTAAATTCCAATCCCGCTTCCAGATACAACGCCCCCATAATCGCTTCAAACGCATTGGAAAGCAAAGAGGGTTTTTCCCTTCCGTTGTTATTTTCCTCGGCTAAGGAGATAAAGATGCATTCGCCCAAACGAAGCAAGCGCGCCAAAACTTCAAAACTTTTTTCGTTGACCAACGAAGCGCGAAGTTTGGAGAGCTCACCCTCGGCAACCTCTTTAAATTCGAAGAAAAGATACTCCCCGACGATCAAATCCAACACCGCATCGCCTAAAAATTCCAAACGTTCATTATTGTAGGGTTGTTTGGAACTTTTATGCGTCAGTGCCTCGATTATCAGGTTTTGATCCTTAAACTGATAACCCAAACGCTTTTGTAACGCTTCTAATCTTTTTTGCATAGTATCGACTCCGTAGACTGAATTTTAAGAGCTTCTTCTTTAGCGATTTTATCGCACGTTTCGTTTTCAAGATGCCCCGCGTGACCTTTGACCCAAATACCCTGCACGCGATGAGGCTTAGCGACGCTGAGATACCGTTGCCATAACTCGGGATTTTTGACTTTAACAAACGCTTTACGCCGCCAACCGTCCAACCACTCGTTAATACCGCGAATCACGTAACTCGAATCGCTGATTAACGTCACGTCGCACGGCTCTTTGAGTGCCGCAAGCCCTTCAATGACGGCAAGAAGTTCCATTTGGTTGTTCGTGGCGCAGGCTTGTCCTCCGCTGATGATCTTCTCTTTATCGCCGTACCGCAAAATTGCACAATAACCGCCCGCTCCCGGATTTCCCAAAGAAGAGCCGTCACAGAAAAGAGATATTTTCTTCATTCTCTGTTTGAATCAATTTGGATTGAATCGATGCGGTATGAACGCTATGGCATTGAGGACATCGGTAAAAATGGATCGGGAAAATTTGTTTGCACTCGCGACACACGTACTCAAACCCGACGGTCGCTTTCGTAAATTCAAGCGTCCGCAACCGCATCATGACGTCCAAGGCAAAAGGAACGTCCGCATCTTGGGGAGCATAAGGCACTAAGCCTCGCGCCATCGCGACGTAGCGTACCAAAGGCTCGCTCGAGGTCGTAATATCGTACACCATAGGATCGACGTACCACAAAAGATCGATCATCTCTTCAAAAGGAAGCGTCTCAAAAAAACGCTTTTCGATAGCGATACCGTTTTCTTGCATGTGCTCAAAAAGTTTACGGCGTAAAAACGGCGCTTTTTCACACAATGCTAAAACACGTTCGATTTTGTCGTTTTCTTTGAGATTTTTATCCTTTAAAAGCCCGAGTGCTTTCAAATAGGTCCGTTGAAGCGCGACGTTTGCGCCGAGTTCTTCCAAAGAGTCCAAAACGTCTTCGGCTTTAACGTACTCTTGCAATTGTTCGTAAGCGACGCTTAGGTATTTCAAAGACTCTTCGTTTCGAGGATGCAGGCGTAAAGACTCTAAAAACACTTCGGAGCTTCGACGCAAAAAACCTGCTTTAAAGTAGGTTTTCCCGAGCGTCGAGAGCAAATACTGCTTCTCGTCTTTGCCTTTAACGCGTTTGAGCGTAACCAAATAAATATTGATCGCTTTTTCGTAATCGCCGCCTTTGGAATACGCATGCGCAAGCAACGCCAAAGACTCTAGCGGAATCGAAGCGTCTTCAAGGAGCTTTTTGTATTCGTTTTCGTCGGTTACGATCTCAAATTTTTTGACGAATTTTTCGATGCTTTGTTTCTCTTCTTTGTTTTTAAAAACACCCCACCAATAGTTTGCGAACGAAATCACGAACACAATCGCACACAAAATAATCACGCCGAATAACGGATCGCGATACGCTATAAAAAAATTATCCAAATTCAACCCTTTACATGTACGGTGCCGACACCGACAAAAATACGCGATGAGAGATCCCTACTTTTTAGAAAAGAACTCTATTATACCAAACTTGCTATAATTTACTTATGATAGATAAAACATCCATAGAAAACCTCAAACAACGTCTTGATATTGTCGATGTGGTCGGTTCGTACTTGGAACTGAAAAAAAACGGCGCCAACTACAAATGCGTCTGCCCGTTTCACAACGACACTACGCCGAGCCTCGTGGTCAGCCCATCCAAACAGATTTACCACTGTTTTGCCTGCGGCGCGGGAGGAGACAGTATCAAATTCGTGATGGAGTACGAAAAACTCTCCTACCCCGAAGCCATTGAGAAACTGGCACGTATGGTCAATTTTTCGCTTGCATATACGACCGACGAAGGCGGCGTCAAACGCGAAGATCGAAAATTGATGGAAAACCTCAACCTTTTTTACGTCAAACAACTTGACAAAACGCCTTTTGCCAAAGAATACCTTTTTAAACGCGGCATATCGGACGTTTCGATCGAAAAATTCGAACTCGGCTATGCGCCCGCATCGTTTGCGACGTTGGATTTTTTAAAAATGCGCGGCTATGCGATGAGCGAAGCGATGGAGTACGGCGTTGCGGGTCTTGGCGAAAACAATCAACCCTACGCGCGTTTCATCGAGCGCGTCAGCTTTCCTATTTACAGTCCGACGCATCGACTCGTGGGATTTGGCGGACGTACCCTCTCCAACCATCCCGCCAAATACGTCAATTCGCCGCAAACCAAGCATTTTAATAAATCGCAACTCCTCTACGGCTATCACCTTGCCAAAGAGTCCGTTTTTAAAGAGAAAAAAATCATCGTAACCGAGGGCTATTTGGACGTCATTATGCTCCACCAAGCCGGATTTACCCAAGCGGTCGCAACCCTCGGAACGGCTTTAACTTCCGAGCACATTCCTTTACTGATGCGAGGCGACCCCGAAATCATCGTCGCGTATGACGGCGATAGTGCCGGTATCAACGCCGCGCTGAAAGCTTCCGTACTTTTAAGCACGCACGGTCTGAGAGGAGGCGTCGTGCTCTTTAGCAACGGTATGGACCCTGCGGATATGGTTCAAAACGGCCTTATCGATACGCTCAATCGCCTCTTTTTATCCCCACAACCGTTTATCGAATTTGCGCTGGAGCGCATCGTTAAAAAGTACGATCTCAAAGATCCTCTCGTAAAACAACAAGCCCTTAACGAAGCGACCGCTTACCTCAAAACGCTTCCCAAAGCCGTTCAGGAAAGCTATACGGGATTGCTCTCCGGTACGCTCAATATTTCCCAAAATCTCGTCAAAATCCAAACCCATAAACCGACCAAACAAGCCCCTAACGAGCGAAGTTTTGAAGACATGTTGGAATTGACGATTATTAAAACGATTTTGAGCCAACCGGGGCTTATCGACACCGTTTTAGATACGATCGACCATGCGATGTTCAAAACGCATCAAGAAGAGTTTTTGCTTTTACTTGAAAACCGTTTGGACCATCCCAAACTCCGACGTATTTTGCTTTGGGACGACGTCAAAGTGTATGACGAAAACGAGTTGATCGCCTCAATGGCGGCGTTTTTATACCATTTTTATAACGAAAAGTTTCAAGCCATCAAAACCTCGAAAACGCTAAGTTACGAGCAAAAACAGTTTATGATTCGTAAAATTCAAGAAAAATTAATGAAATTAAAAAAAGGTGAATTGGTTCCGTATGAAAGCATTAGTCCTCTTTAGCGGCGGTTTGGATAGCATGTTGGCTATCAAACTGCTCACTGCCCAATCAATCGACGTTATCGCCGTTCATATCCGTATCGGATTTAGCGGCAAAGAAGATCATGAAGTGTTATTACGTAAAAGAGCCGCGATGGCGGGAGCTTCGCTCGAAGTCGTCGACGTACAAAATCGCTACCTTCAAGAAGTGCTTTTCTCGCCGCGTTACGGTTACGGCAAACAATTTAATCCATGCATCGATTGTCACGGGTTTATGTTTAAAGTCGCCAAAGAGCTGTTGGTGCCTTTCAACGCATCGTTTATCGCAACCGGCGAAGTGATAGGACAACGGCCGATGAGCCAAACGCGAGACGCGTTAAAACTGGTACGCAAATTGGCAAACGATCTTGAAGACGGGCTAATTTTACGACCGATGAGCGCACAACTTTTAGAAGAGAGCAAAGCCGAACGCGAAGGCTGGGTCGATCGAAGCCTGCTTCTGGGGCTCAGCGGTCGGGGTCGCCATGCCCAACTTGCATTGGCGGCACAGTTCGGTTGGGAGGATTATCCCACGCCTGCAGGCGGATGCTTGTTGACCGATCAGCAGTTTAGCCTCAAACTACGTGATTTTATTGCCCACGACACGCTTTGCAAAGAAGATATTCCTTTGCTCAAATACGGAAGACATTTTAGGCTTCCAAGCGGCGCAAAACTAATCGTCGGGCGCAACGAAGAAGAAAACGCCGTACTCGAAAGCTTTCTCAACCCTAAGTTTGCGCCCATCATCGTCGAAACATCGATCGGTGCTCCTTTTTCACTCATCTCCGCACAAGCGAGCGAAGACGATTTACAAACGGCGTGTCGTATTATTTTGAGCTTTACCAAAGCGGATCCCGCCGCTTTTTACACGTTAGAAACACAAGGTCGTAGCCTTTTAGCGGCTGCGTATCCTGAACGGGAAGACGCTAAAAAATATCTTATATAGTTTTTTAAAGATACTTTTTGTATTATTAAAACAATGCAATTTAAAATGTTAGGATTATGAGATGAGTTTATCGGAAAAAATGATTTTTTTAGTCGTGGACGATTCAAAAATTTCACGTAAATGGCTTATTGAAATGATCCCTAAAAAAATTGCCGAGTACACGCAAATTATCGAAGCCGAAAACGGCGAAGAAGCCGTAGCACTTTTTAAACAATACGCTCCCGATATCGTTTTTCTCGATATTACGATGCCGATCTTAGACGGATTTGAGGCTCTTCGACAGATTCGTGCCGCTAACAATGAGGCTTTGGTCGTTATGATTTCGGCCGACCGACAAAAAAGCACCAAAGAAAAGACCTTAGCTTTAGGTGCTTCTGCGATTCTCTCCAAACCGATCGACGCGGAAGAGTTTCGCTCAACGCTTTTAAAATTGGTTTTTTAACATGGTACAACATTTTAGTTCTCAACAAGAAGATATTTTAAAAGAGTTGATTAACGTCTCTTTCGGGCTTGCGGCATCGTTAATCGGAGATATGCTGGACAATTATGCCAAGTTACACCTCCCCGAAATTTCAAGCATCGATATTTTAAACCTTAACGGTAAAATCATCGAAGTCTTAGGAAGAGAAAATGAATTTTACCTTACGAAACAACGCTTTTTAGGCTCGTTTAACGGAGAAGTTTTATTTGTGTTCAATCCTTATTCCGCGCATGTTTTTACACATCTATTGCTCCAACAAGCAACATGCGACGATAACGATATTAAGTCGTCGATTTTAGAGCTGACCAATATTATTACGTCCGCATGTATCGGTAAATTTTGCGAAATTATTCACGGAGAAACGATTTTCAAAGTTCCTTCGATTGAAAAACGCGACGTCTTAGAAATGGATAAATACGATAAAATCGAAGGCTACGACAACGTGATCGTCATTAAAACGGCTTTGGACATTGAAAAAGAGAATATCTTAGGTCACATGTTCATTCTTCTTAATAATGAGATGCTCGAGCAGCTCAAACAAACTATCGACCAACTGTAAGCTATGTCTATTCATTACGAAACCCTCATCGACTCGATCAACGTCGGGATCATTACCGTCGATGCGAATTTAACGATTCACTATATTAACAAATGGGTAGCGGTGCATAACAATATCCAGCCCGATGAGGCTCAAGGACAAAACCTCTTAAGTGTTTTTGATATTCCCGAAGAAAAGCTTAAATCGCTCAAACGCCACATCAAAGCCGCTCTTACGCTTCATAGTCCCTCTTTTTTTACCGCCGACGCTAACGGTTATCTCTTAGCGATGCAAAACTCGATGACGATTAAGTCGGTCTTTGAATTTATGCAGCAAGACGTTACGATCGTCCCTTACGATTTAGAACAAAAAATTGTTACGATGCTGATTTACGATCAAACGACGTTGATGGAAGAAAAAAGCAAATGCAATAAAGAAAGTGCCGAGCTTGCCAAAGCGATCAAAATTGCTAATGCAACGATTCGAAAGTTGGAAACGGCACGTAACAAACTGGTTAAACAACAAGACATGATCTACAAGCAAGCCCACTACGACCATTTAACCTCTCTTGCCAATCGAATGCTTCTGCATCAACGTCTGCAACTTCTTATCGAAAGCAATCTATCCAGCGGCAAAAAATTCGGCGTTCTCTTTTTAGACCTTGATAATTTTAAAGAGATCAACGACTCCTTAGGGCACGACATCGGCGATATGATTTTAATTAACGTTGCAAAAACCTTGTTGCTTGCCACGCGAAAAACCGATACGGTAGCACGTTTCGGGGGCGATGAATTTATTATTTTGGTTGACGACATCGAAAGCGGGGACGTGCTACGCCATATCGCTTCCAAACTGGTCACAAACTTACAACAACCCATTCGCGTGCATCATATGGACATCGGCGTTACGACGAGTATCGGCATCAGCCTCTTCCCCGATCACGGTAAAGATTTCAATCAGCTTATTAAAAGTGCCGACGTGGCTCTTTACGAAGCCAAATCGGCCGGACGCAATACCTACAAAGTCTTTGCGCCTTCTAAACTTTAAAAAAACTCGATTTCATCATCATCCGTTACGGAGCCTTTCTCTTCAAAAATAGCCTCTATTTGCAAACACGAGCTTAAAAGCGAAGAGTCTAAATAGTGGATATCGCGTGCGACTTGCGTAATAAAAACATTTTCGCGCCATGAAGCCAAATCGCTTAAAAGGCTAAAAAGCATCGTTGAGAGTCGCTTGATTTTTTCACTCTCAAATTGATCTTCGGTTAAAGTGCTCAAAAAATTAATCAAGGTCTGAACCGCAAATCCCAAGTGTTCAAACGCCATTAATTCGGCAAGAACGTCGGCGTACTCTTGAAGATTCTCGTAAATAATTGCCAAACGTTGTTTGCTCGGCTCTTTTTCAAACGCCAAAATGGCACTGTCCGTTTCCTCGTTGAGTGCTTCAAGCGCATCAATTTTCGGCATAAGCGAAATAGCGGTCGATTGGACATAATCTTGCGCACTTAAAACATCGTCGTGCGTTTTGGAGAGAATTTTTTGAGCCTCTTCGCTCAAGCTCGAAACGCTCAGTTTCTCTTCGATGCGCCCCTTATCGAGTTGGATCGAAAGCATATCTTGACTTAAAATATATTTGGCGTTGGAAAAGTGTTTTAAGAAAATATTTTTAATCACCGCACTCTTTAACGGCCTTACATGTAAGAGCATCATAAAGAGTTTATCTTCGTTTTCTTCGACGATGATCGTACTTTCAAAATCACGGTGCGTGAGCCATAAACAAAAACCGAAAAAGAGACGTACGCAATCGCTTAAATCGATAATATTTTTAGGAGCATTGAGCCAATAGTCCCAAAATTCGCTTAATGCTTCTTCGCTATCGATGCGAAACGTGATCGTACGGTGAAAAACGCGACTGTTGAAAGGATTGATCGCGCGCTGATTTTTGCGAAGTTCTTGCTTACGAAATTCGATAATGCGTAAATACTGTTTGACGCGTTGTAAAAAATGTTCCGAATACAAAGGCTTTGTGAGATAATCTTCCGCTCCCAAAGCGAGCATTTTGTGCTTGGAGGTCTCGTCGTCTAAAGCACTTAAGGCGATAATCATCGTTTTTTTGTCGACTTGTTTGATGTAACGCGTTGCCTCAAAACCGTCTAAATTGGGCATCATAATATCCATAAAAATCAAATCAAAATGATTTTTGACGCACATTTCAACGGCAACTTGCCCGTCTTCGGCTTCTTGTATTTCTATTTCTTCAACCTCTTCGAGTAAGAGATTGAGCGTTAAACGGTTGTTATCGTTATCGTCGACGATCAATATTTTATACATATTTTGGCTCCTTTAATCGTTTCGTTAAACTAAATTTGACGCCGCCTAAGTGCGCGGAATCCTCTAAGCGATACTCAAAGCCTAAGCCTTCGCATAACAATTTCACAAAATGAAGTCCGATACCCGTCCCCTTTTTTTCCATGCTACTCGGTTTAGAAGCACTTTGATTGTACAGCTCAAAAACTTCTTCTTTATCTTGATCTCGGATACCTTTACCGTCGTCTTCGATCGTAATTACGAGAGTCTCCTTGCTCGAAGAGAGCGTGATCTCGACGGTCGACGTACCGTATTTAATCGCGTTGGAGAGAACGTTGGAGAGTATTTGCTTAAAGCGATACTCGTCGCTGCTCAAAAACGGCTCGCTATCGTCGCTATGAAATACCATCGTGCGATGATATTCTAACGCCAAGGCACCGTGTTTTTCGATCACGTCTAAAATGCTCTCTTTAGCGTTAAAAAACGTCAGATTGTAGTGCAACTTTTGATGGCGAAGCTTGCCCAAATCTAAAATATTGCTCACGTTTTCCAACATTGAATGCGCGCTTTTGTAAATTTGCTCCAAAAGATGCATCCGCTTTTCTTTGGGAATCTCTTCAATATTCGGCATATGCTTGTACAGGTATTGCGAAAAGTTCATAATGGCATTGAGCGGCGTCTTTAATTCATGCGTAAATAAAATCAAAAAAGCGTCTTTGGCTTCGGAAAGTTTCATCTGTTCTTGCGCTTGTTTTTCCTGCGCCTGCACGGCGCGCTTTTCAAGCAGCATCTGCGTAATGTCCTGCCTGACCGCTAAGTATTGTACGATTTTTCCGGTATGCGTGTCTTTAAAAGGGATAATAATCGTATCGCCCCAAAAATCACTACCGTCTTTATTTTTATTTAAAACCCGCTCTCGCCACACTTTTCCTTGCGTAATCGTCTTCCACATGTGCTCATAAATTTCCGTACCGTTAGCGGGATGGCGTAAAATACGATGGTTTTTTCCGATGACCTCGGCGGGAGTATATCCGGTGACTTTGGTAAAATTATCGTTAATGTAGGTAATATTGCCTTCCGTATCCGATTGCGATACGATCGAGGCGTCCAAAAGTGCTTCAAAATACTGCATATCGCTTAAAAAAATGTCGCTTTGCGACAACTCTTGGATGGCAGATTTAAGATGTACCGCCGCTTTGTCTTTTTCCGTTTCCAAACACAAATAACGTTCGCATTGTAACATCAAGACTTCATTCAAATTAAATGCATCCTCGGGACTTATAAAGATGATGATCGCAAGATCGAGATTGTGTTGTTTGATGCTCTGAAGCGTCGAGAAATAGGACGTTCCTTGATACGAAATCGTACCGAAGATAAGATCGAAGCGCGTGTGCGAAGCCAACTCAAAAATCGACGCGGCATCGGTTTCCCAATAGAAACGATGGTGCGTCAACGAAGCGACATGTAAAAGTTCTTGATGCGCTACCATCTCACCGATCACTAAAATATTCAACGATACGTTATGCGTGTGTAAGACGGAAGCTTCCATGGTGCTATGTCTCCAAAAAGCTTAAGACCGATTGCGAAATTTCTTCAAGCGGTACGACGGCATCGACGCCTCCTAGTTTGATAGCCTCCCTTGGCATACCGAACACGACGCAACTCTCTTCAGACTGGGCAATTGTTTTAGCACCGTTTTGATGCATATGAAGCATCCCTTTTGCCCCGTCGTTTCCCATACCGGTTAAAATCACTCCGATCGCATTGGCTCCGGCCACTTTCGCAACGGAATTGAACATCACGTCGACGCTCGGACAATGCCCGTTGATTTTGCGACCTTCTCCGATTTCGACGTAATAACGTGCTCCCGAACGACGCAACACCATGTGCAATCCTCCGCGTGCAACGTAAGCCGTACCGATTTCCAAAAAAGCTCCGTTTTGCGCTACTTTAACGTCGATAGCGCACAATTCGCTCAGGCGTGCCGCAAACGTAGCAATGAACGTATCGGGCATATGTTGCACGATAATGACTGCCGGAGAATTTTTAGGCAGCCCTCTTAAGACGACTTTCAAAGCCTCCGTACCTCCCGTACTTGAGCCGATAGCAATGACTTTTTTCGTCGTCTCCGCAATGCTGAGTTGATTCGCGATCACCCGTTTAAGCGGTACGATTTGACGCAATTTTGCGTACGATGCATCGACGACTTTTTGAATCAATTCTTCTCGAATCTCTTCTTTACCGTCGTAAATATTTGAATGCGGTTTAGCCACATAATCGATGGCACCAGCCGCCAAAGCATCGAGCGTGACTTGCGCGCTTTTGCGCGTCAACGAAGAGACCATCACGACCGGTGTCGGCATATGGTTCATCAGCTTTTGAAGAAACGTAATGCCGTCCATTCGCGGCATCTCGACGTCTAAACAAATCACGTCCGGTCGTTTTTCGACGACCATATCGCGTGCGATATAAGCATCTGCGGCAAGACCTACGACTTCGATACGCGGATCGCTTTGTAAAATCTCTTGTAAAATATGGCGTGCCGTGGCACTGTCGTCCACGATAAGAACTTTAATCATGCATGATCTCGTTTTGAACGTATTTGAGCATAATACGATTGGCATCGCTGATCATCATAATGCGCCTTCCGTTATTTCCGCCCGTATCTTCGGCTTTAATGGGAATGCCGAGCGATCGTAACGTCTCTTTGGCGATCATAACGTTTTTGTGCCCGATCATTTGCGCTTCGCTATTGGCAACGTGAATATTAGCTCCGCCGAAAATCTTCGCTTCGATATTGCGGCGCAAACACCCGATATTTTCCATCGTTTCTAGAAGCCTCGGTATTGCGATATTTCCGAATTTCGGGCTTTCCAAACCGTTTCCGTTCCACAAAGGCAGTAAATAATGGTTCATTCCGCCGATCATCGTAACCCTATCGTAAAGGCATACCGCAACGCACGATCCAAGTACCGTGACGATTTCCGTAGCTTCGACTCCTATGAAAATCTCACCGACATGGATAAACTTACGCGGTAGCATTAAAACTCTTTCATCTCGAAATCGTCAAACATAAACTCATTGGCACTCTCGCTCGCAACCGACTCCGAAGCACTTGCTTCTTGAAGCTTCAATGCCACTTTAAAAACCGTCAACGCTTCGGAAGAGTCGTAATCGATCGAACCTTCCAGCGATTCGACCAAGGCATTAACGACGCTTAAGCCCAGCCCCAATCCGTCGACCGATTCGCGCGCTCGGCTTTGTTTATCGACTTTTTTAAAGCGATTAAAGACCTCTTTTTTATGCTCTTTGGCAATGACGTCTCCGGTATTGCTGATCTCCATGACGACGGTATCGTCTTGAATGTAGGCTCGAAACGAAACGGTATTTCCGCGAAACGAATATTCGCAGGCATTGGAAACCAAGTTCATTAAAATCGTGTGCAACTTTTTGGCGTCGCTAACGATTTTGCTCGGCATTTCGATTTTTTTAACGACATGTAAGGATTTATCTTCGATCAAGTAGCCCAAAAGTTTACACACTTCTTCAAAAAGCATATCAATGTCTACGCTGCTCAAATGGCTTCCGATCTCGCCCGCTTCAATCTCGGCGGCGGTAAAAATATTCCCGAGCTGAAAATTGAGTTTTTGAAGCTCTACGTCCAGCAAAAGTTTCATGCTTTGCGTACGCGGCGAATCATCGTTTTTCAACATCATGGACGAAAGATTGAGAAGCGAGCCGATCGGATTGTTGAAAACATTTTTAATCAATGAAAGAAATTCGCCTTTAACTTTATCGGTTTCACGTAGCTTTTCATTGAGGTCGTAGAGTTTTTTGGTTAAAAATTCCAACTCTTTGAGCGTCTCGTTTTTTTGCTCGAAACGTTTTTTAACTTCCGCCAATAACCGCGCATCGCTTATATCGTCCATCATCGTCTCACACCTTCTGATAAATTGAAGCCCCTTTGGATTTAAAGCCTTGTTTCATATCGGTAAGGGCTTCGGAACTTCCGATAAACAAATACCCCTCTTTCGTAAGAAGCGTATGAAATTTTTTAACCAATTGTTCTTGCGTAGGCTTATCAAAATAGATCATAACGTTGCGGCAAAAGATAATATCGAACATCCCTTCTTTAAAAAGAGCGTAATTTCCCGTCACCAAGTTGTACTCGCGAAACGTTATCATGGACTTTAAACGTTCGTCTATCCTAAACGATTGCGTTTGCGATTCGTACGTAAAATAACGTTGAAGCAAAACAGGATCGATCCCTGCACATGCTTTTTGCGTATACGTCCCCGTTTGCGCCGCCTTTAAAACGCGCGGCGACACATCCGTCGCTAAAATTTTAATATCCCACGCACCGCTTTTGGCTAAATGCGTATCTAAGAACATCGCAAGGGTATAGGGCTCTTCGCCGCTGGAACACGCCGCCGACCAAATGCGTAGCTTTTTTGCCGGATGTTCGGCAAGTGCGGCACTGTAAGTTTTTAAGAAATCCCACTGTTTGGCTTCGCGAAAAAAAGAGGTCACGTTGGTCGAAATCAACGAGGAGAGGTACGCAAACTCTTCCCCGCTCGTATCGTTACTCAAACGATCGTAATACTCTTTAAAACTGACTAAACCAAGCTGTTTTACGCGTTTGGCAAGGCGCGCTTGCACCAAGTAGATTTTTTGTGCGCCTAAATTAATCCCTAAATGGTCATAAATATAGTGTTTAAAAAGCGTAAACTCTTTTTGGCTGAGCACCAAATTGCTCATTAATACAACTCTTCAACATTTAAAATCAATGCCACCTCGCCGTTACCCATAACGGCACCTCCGCTGACGCCTTCCGTTTTAGCGAAAAATTCTCCCAAAGTCTTAATGACGACTTGCTGACGGCCGACCAATTCATCGACCAATAAAGCGAATTTACCTTTTTGGTTTTCGATACACACTAAGGTAGATTCCCAAGCATTCGGCTTTTGAGCGTCGAGTTCAAGCACTCTGTTTAAGCGAATGATCGGTAAAAGCTCCGATCGAAGTTGCACGAACTCTTCTTTACTGCCGGCAACATGGACTTCATCCTCGGCAGGTCGAAACGACTCGATAATACACAACGTCGGGATAATAAAAATCTTTTCGCTCGAACGTACGATCATGCCGTCGATAATCGCCAAAGTCAAAGGCAAGATAATCAAAAACGTGCTGCCTTGATTCGGAACGGAAGAGATTTCCACCTTTCCGCGAACGCTTTCAATCGCCGTACGAACGACGTCAAGCCCAACGCCGCGCCCCGAAAGATCGCTGATTACATCCGCCGTCGAAAATCCAGGTTGCATAATCAGGTTATAAATTTGTACCTCGTTGAGTTCGTCTTCGGGTTTTACCAAACCTCTCTCCAAGGCTTTTTGGTACACTTTTTCTTTATTGATGCCTCGACCGTCGTCTTTAACTTCGATGATAATATTGCCGCCGCGATGGTATGCACTAAGCGTTACGATACCCTCATCGCTTTTGCCTGCTTTGCGGCGTTCTTCGACGTTCGTTTCGATCCCATGGTCAATCGAGTTGCGAATAATATGAATCAGAGGATCGGACAGTGCTTCCACCATCGTTTTATCGATCTCGGTATCTTCGCCCTGAAGAACGAGGTGTATCGGTTTTCCGACTTTTTTCGAGGAATCGCGCACGACGCGTTTCATCTTTTCAAACGTATCGCGAATCGGGATCATACGTAACGACATGACCCGATTTTGAATCAATTTGGTAATTTTTGAAAGGTTTTCGATGGTCTTCGTGACTTCGGCATCGCGTACCGCTTTAATTTTACCGTTTTCGCCCAGATAATTTTGAGCGATAACCAACTCTCCGATCGAATCGAACAACTCGTCGAGCTTTTGCGCATCGATTTTTAAAAACGTTTTTTGAACCAATGCGGCTTTGATCTCTTTGTTTTCCTCTTTGGCAAGAGGCACACTTGCGACTTCCAAAGACGCTTCAGGAACAATGCTTGGTATCGATTGCTCGACGATAGGTCTTGGCACGGCAACGATACGGTACTCCTGCGGCTCTAAAAAATCAAAAATCTCTTCGATTTGCGCTTGCGAACTTTGGGTCGCGTACATAATCTCGACTTGCCTAAAGTAATTGTATTCGCTATCAAACGTCTCTAGCGTACATGTGTCGATCGGACTCCAAAAAGAGGCCAAAATGCGCCCGACATGTGAAAGATTTTTGAAAAATAAAAAGTGGTCGAACCCGCGCAAATAGATATCGCTATCCAACGTTAGAACGATCGTATAAAGCGTTTCTTCACCCTCAAGTTGCTCAAAAAAAGAAGCTACGTCGGGGCGTTGAATAAGCATCAGTTCGTCAAAAATCTCATTACCGAACTCTTGCGCAAGATCGTTACATGTTATTGTCGCTTGTGCGGGTTCGGGAGTCGTTTTCAACGTCGAAATAATCTTTTGGATTTGATTGAGGCATGCTTCGTAACCCTCGGGATGACCGCTACGCTCCGAAATTTCAAACTCAAGCGTCTCTTTGATCAGGTTGACGCTTTCCAAAAAAAGATCGACGTGGCTTGCGCTCGGCGTTATATCGGAACTTCTAAAAAAGTCTAAAACATCTTCGAAATGATGCACAAACTCCCCAAGACGCGAAAAATTAAACGCGTTAGCACTCCCTTTTAAGGTGTGAACGCCTCGAAAAATTTCGTTTAAAAGGGCTTTATTACTCGGCGACTCTTCGTAATTTAAAATATCGATATCCATCTTTTCGATAATATCGTTTGCTTCTTCGATAAAAATCTGTTTTAGTTTTTCTTTACTCATGGCTGTTCCAATAAAGCGTACCGAAAACACCCAAGTCTAAAGGTATTTTATCGATTGCATCGATTTTAAGGCTCGGTTTTTCCTGTTTCAAGCACCATAAAAGCGCCCATAAAGAAGAGCTCGTCGGTAAGCCTTCTTTGGAAGGGAAAATCACAATCTCTTCAATATAGGCTAATCGGTCTTTGACAAAAAGCGTCAGAGCTTTGATCTCTTCCAAATCCATATCGAAATCAAGCTCCAGTACATCACCGTCTATACACATATACTACCCTTCTTACAAGCTTGGTACACAACGCGCTACATGTCACTTTTGATGCAGCGCTTTTTCGTACGGAAAAGAGTTTTTTGTTTAAAACTCTTTTAGATCGTCTTCGCCTAAAGGAAAGACATCTTCATTGCTACGCTTGGAGGCGGTTTGCGAAAAGGAAGGCGTTTTAACTTTTTTTGCACCGGAAGTGACCGACAAACGTTTCGGCGCGGGAACAACCGGTGAAAGACGTTTTGTTGTGCTTGCTAAACTTGGACGAGGCGAATCTTTACCCATATCAAACCCGGCTAAAGCCGCCATTTCCGCAACGCTTTGAAGCATTGCCAACGCTTGTGCGTTGAGTTCTTCGGCCGCCGCCGCCGTCTCTTCGGACGCGGAAGCGTTTTGTTGGGTAATCTGATCGACCGATCCCATCGCCGTTGCGATTTGGTTCATTCCTTCGGCTTGTTCTTTAGCGGAAATCGCAATCTCTCCGATCAGATCCGACGTCTTTTTGATGCCGTTGAGGATTTCGGTAAACGACTCTTTCGTTTTATTGGCGACTTCGGTTCCCGCTTTGACTTGATCGATACTTGCTTCAATAATGCCCGTAATCTCTTTAGCGGCACCCGCGCTACGCTCCGCCAGATTTTTAACCTCTTCGGCGACGACGGCAAAACCAAGACCGTGTTCACCCGCACGCGCGGCTTCTACGGCGGCATTAAGTGCTAAAAGATTGGTTTGAAACGCAATTTCGTCGATTGTTTTAATAATTTTGGCAATTTTTTGTGAAGAATCGGTAATTTTTTCCATCGCGACCATAAGATCTTGAACACGTTGATTGCCCTCTTTTGCCGCATCGTTGGAGTGTTGCGCCAAGATGTTCGCTTCGCGTGAATTTTCCGCGTTTTGGTTGTTGCTCGCAGTGGCTTGCTCGATCGTCGCGCTAACTTCTTCAACGCTACTCGCTTGCGAACTTGCACCCTCTGCTAAAGAAACCGACGCCGAGCTAATTTGCTCACTGGCACTCACGACTTGCGTCGTACCTTCAGAGAGCGACTTCACGGATTCGACGACGACTTTGACGATACTACGAATAATGAACACTGCGGTTAAAAGACTGATGATAACGGCGATAATCAAACCTACGAGCATCACGACAGAGGCAACGCTTAAAGAATCGGAAGCATTATCGGAAACTTCTTTCGTATTGCCGACGCCCAGTTGCATCACAGAAGACGCCGCATCTAAAACATCGGCGGCGGCTTTCACGCGAATCGCATTTTCCGTTGCGGTTTCTTGCATAACGCTTATCATTCCTTTTAAGGAAGATTCGTAAACTTTAGCGGCATTTTCAATGTTCTTTAAATCTTCAAGATTATTAGCTTGAACAGTATTGGCTTTGATTTCGGTTAATAATTTATAGATAGCATCGAAAGAGGCGACGGCATTTTCAAGCATTTTCAAATCCCGTTTGAGTTGCGCACGCTGACCTAAGACGCGTGTATTGTGCGCAAGATCGATGACTTCGTTAATGTGGCTTATTTTAGCAAGACGTGATAAAAGTTTTGTTCCGTCTTGCTTCGTGTGAATCTCTTCTTTAAGATTACTCTCTTGATTATCGAGGTATTTAGAAGCATTTTTCATAAAAATCGTTGCATTTTCAACCATTGCAGCATCGTACTGCTTTTTGCGCTCTAAAAGTTTTTCGGAACGATCATTCGATGCGATATATTCTAAAGTGCTTTTTGAAGCTTTTTGTTCGCCTTCAATCAAATTGGTTAAATGGTATTTTTTCCCGTGAACTTGCGCTTCGTTCAAATATTTTTGAAGGTTAATAAACTCTTTTTTGGCATTTGCAAGAGACTGTTCATTGTCCTGCATGGTAAAAGCGCGAACATCGTAACGAATTTGATTGGCTGATGCAAAAATCTTACTCGCTATTTCAACTTCCGGAGCATAAACTTCTGCAAGTTTTGCGGAATCTTGAGAAGCATTACGCATATTGACAATAGCCAAAATACCTAACGCCAACGTAATGAACAATAAAATACCGAATCCGATAGAAATTCTTTTGCCCAATGTCATAGTCTTATTCATCCCCTATCCTTTTATAGTGCTACGCAGTTTTACTTAATGCTTGTACGACACCCAATTCGTCTTCGCCGAAAAGAGCTACTAAATCCAAAATCATAATGACTTTATTTTTCTGTTTTGCCATATTTTTAATAAATTTCGTATCTACGTTGGCTCCGAACTCCGGAGGCAACGAGATATTTTCATCGTCTACGTTCACGACTTCTTCAACCTTGTCGACGATAAAACCTATGTTCTTTCCGTCGATCGTAATGATCACGATAGAAGTGTACATGTGAGGTTCGATTTCGGGCATATCAAATTTGATACGCATATCCACGACGGGGATAATATTTCCGCGAAGATTCATAACGCCTTTAATAAAATGCGGCGTTTTCGGTACAGGAGTCGTTTTCATCATCGCGATGATCTCTTTTACGTCAAAAATATTGACACCGTATATTTCATCTTGCAAATAAAACGTCAAAAACCGATTGGCGGTTAGTCCAACTCCTTTAGCATGCTTCTCTTCCATGTTACAGTCCTAATACCATCGTAATCGCTTTGATGAGCTTATCGTCGCTAAAAGGCTTTACCATCCACCCCGTCACTCCGATAGCCTTACCGCGTGCCTTCATATCCGGAGAACTTTCCGTCGTCAAGATGAGAATAGGTCTGTTTTTAAATTTATCATGGGATTTAAGTTCGGCCGCAAGATCAAGTCCGCTCATTTGCGCCATATTAATATCACTAATTAAAAGATCGTAATCTTCTTTGCCGCTTAAAAGGGCTTCAAGCAGTTCCGCAGGGTTAAGGTACGTCGAAAACTGAATCGTTCCCCGCCCGATCATCTCTTCAAGAGCCATCTGTGCCGTTGCAAGAATCGTTTTAGAATCATCTACTAAAATGACTTTTTTACCCACACTATCTCCTTTAATTACCACGAGTTTTGTGCTCTATGGTAATAGCAATCTTCGTTAATATAGCTTAAAGAATATTAAAGAAGTGTTAAAAATATCGGGAAAATACGTACGCTAATCCATTATGGAACTTCTTTTGCTTTTTAAGGTAAAAAGGAGAGATTATGCAACTTCGTTTGACGCCGCATTGTATTTGTATTTACCTCTCAAAAACTTCGTCGTATTATGAAACCGTGATGCATACGCTCAATCAAACTTTCGGACAACCTTTTTGGATCAAAGAGACACTCATTAATATTGCCTTGCATCATGAATTAGAGCGACGAAAAGCATTTTTAATCTCTTTATATCGCCATTGCGCTTTAGCTTCAAAGACGCACAACGCACTTTTTTTACAAAAACTGATCGCTTTTTGCGCCAAACCGATCAAACTGATTATTACACACGAAACAACAAGCACCTCTTTAGAAAACATCGAAACTCGGACGGATCCTTATCGCTTGCTTCGAGCCAATAAATACGAGAGTTTTCACTCGATTCGCCGTAAATACCTCCGCTTGGCAAAAGCCTATCATCCCGATACGCTTCAAACGAATGACGACGCCTTGCGCCAAACAACGACACTCAAGTTTCGTCAAATACAAGAAGCCTACGAAGTCATTAAAGCAGAAAAAAAGAGACAAACCGCCGCATAAAAATCTTTTTTAAGGTTTGATTGGTACAATACTCTTCTTAATTTTCTTCCCGATCCGAAACGGGGTGTTAGCTCAGCTGGGAGAGCGCAACGCTGGCAGCGTTGAGGTCAGGGGTTCGATCCCCCTACACTCCACCATTCCCTTATGTACACTCTTTTATAACGATAACGCCTTAATGAAAATCGTTAAACGATTTTTGTATCCAACAGCCATTCCCTTGCCAACTCAACGGTTTCGAAATAGGCCATTTGAGGTTTGCTAATCAACACTTTCGTGAGGGAGATAGAGAGTTTTTCAAGTTTACTTTGTCCGACGATTGCTACTTTTTGCATTTCGGGGTGTTTTCCGAAACCGCGTAAAAGATCATGCCAAATCACGCCCGTTTCAATGGTTTCTAATGCTCGTACGTCCATTAAAAGCAAGGTAGAAGGTTTATCGTAAGAGGCAAGAAGCGCATCCAAGCGCGATTCGAACCTTTCGACCTCTTCATGCGTTAAAACGCCCGAAAGGCTCATCGATGCGTAAACTTCCTGAAAGTTAAGCGCGTTGACGCAAGGTTCTTTAGAAGCCAAAGGCTCTTTTTTCGTTTTGGAAGGTTGATACAAGAAATGATGCCAAAGCGAAAAACCCACTAACGCGGCACCCGCACCGACATGTAAGTTTTTCATCGTTTTCGAGTTCATCGCAAACGATGTGGCGACAATCGCAACCATTGAGGCGGTCATACCGATTTTTGCGACCTCTTTTTTGGTTTCAAGATCCCATTGAACGCGAAATGGACTTGGCTCTTTTTTTATCGAATTTTCGTTTTGCATTTTTTCCCGTTTCATACGTTAACGCCAACGTTAAAACAGCGGCAACTCCAAGAATCAGAGGCATGGACAACTCCTTTAATGATAAAAGTTATCACAATTATAAACCTTCGCTTCTAAGAATCGGCTGAAACGCGACGTTTGATTTTTTGCATCGAATTTAACAACAATCCAATCGTCGTACCGTTATGTAAAATAGCCGTTGCAATCGGGCTTAAAAGCCCCGTTGCGGCTCCGGCCAAGATTACGCTGTTAATCCCTACGGTTGCGTTAAAATTGGCGTGAATACGCTCCATCGTCTTGTTGGCTAAAATCTTTGCGTCTACGACCGCTTCGATATCGTCTTTTAACAAACTAATATCCGCCGTCGCTTTAGCAATATCCGCACCTTTGTACATACTGATGCCTACATGTGCGTTCATCAACGCCGGTGCATCGTTGATGCCGTCTCCGACAAACGCAACCGTTTTTCCGCTTTGCTTCAAAGACTCTACGATGCGCGATTTATCGGTCGGCATCAGTTTGGCGTAAACCGTATCGATACCGAGTTCCTGCGCCAAGACATCGGCTTTTTCCTGCACGTCTCCGGTCAGCATAACCAGCTCTTTTGCGCCTAAACGACGCAACATGGCTAAAGCATTTTTGGCATTTTCGCGTACGCGATCCATCATACCGATCGTCCCCAATAATTTTTTATCGTAGGCGATATACAGTAAAATCTTACCGTCTTGCATGCATCGATCGATCATCGCTTGATGCCCCTCAAAAGAGACCTGTTCGTCGTCTTCTAAAAAGTGTCGACTACCGATAATGACCTCTTTGCCGTTAATCTGCGTTTTAACGCCGTGCGCGACGATAAACTCGACCTCTTCGTGATGCATATGCACAAAACCGCGCTCTTTTGCCGCTTTGACGACCGCTTCGGCTACGGGATGAAAATAGTGTTCTTCTGCGCTGGCGGTCAGGTTTAAAATCGCCTCTTCGCTCCATTGCGAACTAAAAGAGTGAATGCCTACGACTTCCAACTCGCCGCGCGTCAGCGTTCCCGTTTTGTCAAAAACAAACGTATCGACGTGGGAAAGCTGTTCCAACGCTTTGGCACCTTTAATCAAAACGCCTTCACGTCCGGCAATTGAGAGCGAATTTTTAAACGCGACGGGGGTCGCTAATTTTAAAGCACACGAATAATCCGCCTGTAAAACGGCGGCGACGCTTGCCATATCGCGACGAATCGCATACGAAAGTCCCGCAAGCCCCAAGGTAATCGGTACGAGTTTATCCGCTAAGCGCGTCGCTTTAAGACCGATGGCCGATTTTTCGTCCAACGAACTTTTAATATAATGTTTAATACGCTCCGTCGCCGTATCGCTTCCGACATGTTCGGCCCATATGCGAATGCGTCCCGCTTCGACAACCGTTCCGGAAATAACGCGATGTCCGCGCTCTTTGCGAACGGGTTCGGCTTCTCCCGTCATCGAAACTTGATTGATCGAGGCGGTTCCGTCCACGATATGTCCGTCCACGGGAACCGTATCGCCTGCTCCGACGATGACGATATCGCCTATTTTAATCTGTTCGGTCGGTAAACGTTTTTGCGTCACGGTTCCGTCAACCTCGACCTCTACCCACGCCTCGTCGACATTGGGCTTAGCCAGCTCTTTGATCAAATCGTCGCTTTTTTGAACCATGCTCTCTTCAATGTATTCGCCGATTTCGAGCATGACGTTGGTACCGTTTGCCGCACTGTAATCGCCGCGCGCCAAAGAGACACTCACCGCCATGGCTTCAAGAACTTTCGAGGTTAAGCCTTCGCTAAAAAGCTCTTGAACTCCTTTTTGCAAAAGCGGCAGGCTTGCCAAGGCACTGATAGCCAACTTCAGATTGGGCTGGGGAATGAACGGCTGAAACAATAACGCACTGCTAGCACGCGCAATGCCCCGCATACTCGGCGGCTCTTGCGTATCGTGAAAACATGCGTTCAATTCGGTATCGCAAACCCTATACGCGTCAAGGTTGAAACGCAAAAGCCGCTCTTTGATCTGCGCCGCATCGACAGGTTCTTCAAACATCAGAATTAACGAACCGAGTTTTGCGTTCATACGAACGGTTTTTGCCTCTAGCTCCGTTTTAAGGGCATGCGTCAACTCGTACGAATCAAGCCCTCGAAAATCAGGCGATACAAACCGTAAGCGGCGGGTACTTTGATGCGCTAAACTCAAAGATTGCATCGTCGTTACGACTCGTTTGCGGCTAACTCCGCTTTCGCGTCTTCATAACGCTCTTTCATCTCCTCGATACCCGCTTGAAACGCTTGCGTACCTTTGGCAACGGTTTTAAAAAGTGCTTTTTGCGCACTTTCGTTGGTTAAGAGATAAGCACCCAATGCACCCACAAGCGCACCGACGATAAAATGTTTGGTATCAAACGTCCCGAGCAAAGAATCGGGTAAAAGCGTATTGGTTTTGCTCTCTTTTGCGATATAAGGGTTATTGGAAAGGGATGGCTTATCCATAAAATTATTCTCCTTTGAGTGGTGTAGGTAACGCTTCGTTTGCGTTCAAGCTTTTTTCATACAGTTTTTCGACGCCGTAAATACCGGCAACACCTAAAGAGACGGCCGTCAAGACGCCTAAATAGCTATTGCGACCGACGTAATTAGACGCCGCAATCGCGCTAGCGGTTACGATACCGCCTTGAAGCGTCAGCTTAAGCGTATTTTTTAAAGCTTGTTCTTTGCTCATTTTTTCTTGGCGATAGCGGTTGTAATTAAGCGTTCCCGAGACCATGCCCGCTGAAAGCGCACCGCTGAGCGCATGTCCGACCACGCTTCGTTCTTCTCCCGTATCAATCGTCATTGTGCTTCCTCTTTTACCTCTAATTTTTCACTCTTTTTCGACTTGATACACTCGATCGTTCCGTCCACGCTCTTTTTCACGTCTTCGGCAAGCTCTTTGGCTTTATCGACGCCGCTTTTGAGCGTATGTTTAATTGCTTTGCGATTTCCCAACGTATACACGACTGCCGCACCGGCGGCGACTCCTACGATAAACGGTAACATGGCTTACTCCTTTATGGTTTTATCTTCGTTTTTTTGCGTCATTGCACCCAATACACCCGCACCGACCGCTCCGATTAGCGCACCTGCGATAAACGAGAGATTGGTGTTGCTTAAAAGTTTTAACATCTCTTCTTGGCTCATCTGTCCGTTTGCCATCTTGGTTGCCAAAGTGCTCCACTCGTTCACATGTTCGCTTAATTTTTCCATCGAAGCAAGCGTCGCCTCGTCGTTGAACGTCGTTTTGGCAGTTTGCGTTGCGTTCTCTTGGTGTTGAAGGTGACTCGAAAATGCGGGTAAATGATGATTGTACGATGCGGCTTGCAAACGGTAAAAAACTTCTTGTACGTCGGGATAATGTTGCGTATACGAAAGCAAAGTGTCATACACGGCAATGTTGGCGATTTCCGCTTCAACGCCTAAAGCATAAGCTTCTTGAAGCGTTTGAGGTGCCTGAGTCATCCCTTGCCAGCGATTTTCGATCGGCGTAATTTGATGGGCGGCAAAAAGTTCAAGCAAGGCATTTTGATGCCGTTTTTCCGCTTCAACGATAGACGCAAACGGCGGTTTTGCACCGAACGTTTCGATCACGTACATGTACGTTTCATACGCGCGGTATTCATCGTCCAATGCCGTTTTTAAGGCTTGATCGAGAATGGGTTCGGATGAGCGCGGATCGATGCCTAAAGGTTCTAGAGTTGCGGTTTCTTCGATTGATTTCATCTTAGACAAACTCCTTTGATAGCTTTGTTAATACGGCGATAATCTCATCTAAATTCTCGCCTTTGACCAGATTGCTCCAGAGATGATCGGGGAAAAGAGTAGGATCGTACTCGATCGTGATGGAACCTACGATTTTATTGATTTTGAGGCTTTTGATACCCTCGATTTTTTGAGGTAACGCCTCGATGTCTTCGATGCGAACCGTTTCGCCGTGCGACCTAATTTTTGGATCGACACGTACGCGAAGACGTCCTTTAATCTGATGAACGATCGAAAAATAACGACCTAATTCGACAAGTTTTTCAGCGGTAATTTCCATTCGTTGATCCTTTTGATTGCATTCTAAAAATTTATAACTGAAGTCAAACTTAACATTTTTTAAGAATTATTATCATTGTTCCATGCAATCCGCGACGAATTTGCCATGATGCCGACCGTATGGGCGATATGCATCGCGCCGGCAAGCACCGGCGGTAACGCTCCGACCGCGGCAAACGCCACACTTACTAAATTGGTTCCCGTACCGATCCAATAATTTTGATTGATGACACGCAGGCTCTCTTTGGAAAGATCAAAAAGATGTAAAATCGCATCGGGACTGCTATCGGTAACCGCAATATTGGAAACTTCGATCGCCGCTTCGCTTCCTCCGCTCGCAAACGAAATCGCAACGTCGGCTTTACTCATCGCCAACGTATCGTTAATGCCATCACCTACCATGACGACGTTGGTATATCGCGTTTTTAAAGCTTCAACGACGTCGGCTTTTTCTTCGGGCATCACGTTAGCATGCACTTCGTCAAACCCGTACGTACGCCCAAACGCGCGCGCGACCGTCTCTTCGTCGCCGCTTAAAAGCACCAGATGTTGAACGCCCCGTTTACGAAGCCCTTGAAGCATCGCAAGCGTTCCCGCCCTTACCGTGTGTTCTAAGCTCAGAAAGCCCAACAATCGACTCCCGCGTGCAACATACACGACGCTATACCCCTCTAAAAACGCTTGCGAACTTTGTACATGTAAGGATGAAATATCCACGCCGTTTTGCGCCATCCATTTCGCGTTTCCGACTGCAATATCGCCGGCGTGATCTTTGAGTCGTACGCCAAGACCCGCAAAAATGTCGCTCGGATTGTCTTCGTGACATGTAAAGCCTGCCAATGCTGCGGCTTTCGTGATCGCGATGCCGATAGGATGGCTATTGTGGTGTTCGGCAAGGGCGGCGGTACATAAAAGGTCATGCGCTAAAATGCCTTCCGCGCAGATACTCTGAACGAGTTTCGGCTCGCCCGTGGTCAACGTGCCCGTTTTGTCGAAACAAAAGACTTCGCTTTGAGAGACGGCTTCCAAATAGGCACCGCCTTTAATCAAAACACCTTTTTTCGCCCCTTTTGCGATACCCGCACTGATCGCGGTACTCGCGGCGAGTATCGTCGCGCACGGGCAGGACATCACGATCATAACCGAAAATGCGCGTAGCCATGAACCGGTGAGTAAAAAAGTGGCTCCGGTTAAAAACGTGCCTAACGTAAGTAACCGTGCCGCAAGCCGATCGGCGGCGACTTCGCTCGGCGACTTTTGCGCCAACGACGCTTCGACTTTGGCGATCATACGCGCCAAATAGGTCTGCTCGCCCGTCGCGCTCACGCGAATATAAATGCGTCCGCTTTGCATTAAGGTATTGGCGTAAACCGTCTCGTTTAACGTCTTAAATGCCGGCTCACTCCGTCCGTTAATCGCCGATTCGTCGATTTCGGCACTTCCTTCTACGATCATGCCGTCAACCGCAATTCTCTCGCCGCTTCTTGCTACGACGGTATCACCCTCACGGATATCGGAAACATCGGTTTCCACTTCAATCTCATCGACGAGCACGTACGCTTTTTTAATCCCAAGCGCCATCAGTTCGTGAATCTGTTTTTTAGAACGCTCCGCCGTATACTCTTCCAACAACATTCCGCCGCGCAAAATAAAGACAATTTCAAATGCCGCCGTCGCTTCGCCTCCTGCGATCGCCCCTAAAAGCGCGATTGCCATAAACGAATGCAAACTAAAACGTCCGGCTTTAAAATCCGCATACGCTTCTTGTAATAAAGGAATTGCCGCCGCCAATGCCACCAATGCGGTTAAGGGCAGAGGCAACGCGAAAGCGCTTGCGCCGAAAAACGTTTCGGAAACAAACAGATAAAGCGCATAGCCGCAAAGCGCAACAAAACTCCAGATTTTGGATCGCCATGATTGAGGAGAATTGATTTTAGATTCGCAGGCGCTACACGAAGCGCACGAAGGACAATAGAGTGCGGCGGGGGAGGAAACGTGAGGCATTAGCGTAGCGGTTTCAAAGCGTTTTTGCAAAAGATCGATAATCGTTTGAAGCGTCGTTTTCAGCGGATCGAAGTAAACGACTAACGAAGCACAGGCGCGATTGACGCGAAACGAATCGACATGTAAACCTAACAAAGCTTCAAACGCCTTTTCATCTAAGTGCTTAAACGCGCCGTATTTAAAACGCGCACGTCCCGCAACGGAACTTTTAAGTATCATTTCATTCATGGTGACACCTTTCGCATATACCGTACAAAACCATCGTATGGTGAATGCCTGTAAAATGGTGGTGTGCAAGAATCGCTTCTTGCTCGGTTTCGATTACCGGATCGTAAAAAGGAATAATCCGTCCGCACTTCACGCACACCAAATGATCGTGATGAAAGGTGTGTTTTAAACGATACCGTTTGGTTTTTTTCGGAAACGTAACGACGACGCTTGCTAGGTCTAACATTTCTAAAAGTAAAAGCTGTTTGTACACCGTCGCAAGCGAAACGCCGACGCGATGTTCGTTTTTTAAAAGCGTTTGAATTTCTTCGGCACTCAGATGCTTTTGGGTCTTAAAAAGCACTTTCAAAAGCGTCTCTCGTTGATCGGAATGGCGTAATTTAACGCTACATGTCATCTTTTGAAAACGCTTGTAAAAAGCCTCAAACGTTAACGAGGCGTTTTCATCTTCGTTAACGTTTATAAGGTGCTCTTGCATGTTAGAAGGTGTATTGAACGAGTGCTTTAAACGCGTTATAGCTGTCGGATTTTGCGTCGTTGTCGACATTGACGTAAATCAAAGAGGCTTCGAGATTTTTGATAATCTCATAACCGACGCTAAGGTCCAACTCTTTTTCTTTCAAGCTCAAACCCGCATCGTCGTATTTGGTTTGCGCGTAAAGAGCGGAGAGTTTGACGCCTTCGATCTCGTATTCCGCACGAATATAAGGGGTTCTAGCATTGTCATCAAAAATATGGTTACCGTCTTCCAAAGGCATTTGATCGCCGGCTTCGCCTAACCCGCCTAGACCGTCTTTATCGACTTTCACGTAACCAAGTGCAAGCAACGCTCCGGCAAACTCAAATCCCTGTTCGGCTTGCATAAACGAACCGTTTTTAACGTTCACTTCCACCATAGCACCCGATCCGTCGTCTTCTTCGGTGGTCGCGTCGCTGTTAATTTTCGCATAATGAAGCATCGTCGTCGTCTTAAGCGCATCGCTTGGCTCAAGGCTTAACACGGCTTTCATACCGTAAGCACCGAAGAGATTTTCGCCGTAATAGACGTAAGGATTCAACTCCAATGCTTCGATCGGCGTGTATTTGACTTCTAACATGTAAAGACCGTCATCTTCATTGATCTTTCCGAATTTTTCGGAAACTTCGTCAAAGCCTACGACCGCATATTTACGCGCCCAAGCCATCGTAACGACGAGATTTTGGAGAGCACTTAGTTCAACGCTCGCACCTTCGATATAATCGGTCAACCAATTAAAATCGACCGCTTGACGTCCGAGGACGACTTTCCCCATCCCTTCGTGTTCGATTTTGATAAACGCTTCGGAAAGCACGGCATTGTCTTCAATCGCGCCCTCGGCTTTATAGTCACCGTCCTCTTTTTCGCCGATTTTGGCACTGCCGAATCCGCGTACGCCTAAACTAACGCCGTACAACGGAGCCGTTTCAAATCCGATTTCCGTAAAACCGTTGGAAAACCCGCTATCTTTCGTTCCACCTTGATGGTTAGAATATTGCCCGTAAACTCCGACACTTGCCGATATTTCGCCTTGACTTAACGCCTCTTCCAAATTGCCCGCATCCGCCGCAAAACCTAGCGTACCGCCTAAAACCAACGCACCGACGATACGTGAATAGGTATACTTCATCTCTGTTCCTTTATCTTGATAATTGTTATCGTATAATAGACAAAAGGAACTTAATTTCTTATAATATGATTCTTACTATCAAAAAACTCATTTAGTCCTAAAGAATTTTGAACTTTATTTCTAACGCTTAAAGACAAAAAAAGATGCAGTGCGATTCTTATTCTTACATGTAGAAAGCACACGCATAAAAGCGTGTGCCGTTTCAAGAGGCTTAGGCTAAGGTTGCGCGGTACATCCACAACTGTTTTTCAAGTTCGGCAATCTTATCGTCCGCCATAGTCATCGTCGTCGTATCACGTACTTCTTCGGCTAGCGTAGAAAGCTTTTTCCATTGGGCGAGCATTCCTTCAAGTATTTTAGCAATGTTTTCGATCACCTCTTTGACCTCGAAGGATTTTTTCGTCTCTTCTTTGAGCGTCGTTTTCGCCATAATTTCGGAAATACTGACTAAAGGCGCACCGCCTAATTGCAAAATGCGTTCTGCCGTCTCATCGAAGATTTCAGACATGGCGTCGTATAATTTTTCGGTTGCTTCGTGAACCGCAAAAAACTGTAAGCCTTTAACGTTCCAATGGTAATTGTGAATCGTGACATAAAGCACGTGGCTGTCTGCTTGAATCTCTTGTAAGTGTTGAATGACTTTTGACATCGGATACTCCTTATATAGATTTATGATAGTGAAATTATAGCTATTATCTATTAAACAATAATAATTATTAATTGATAATTTAATTTTTAATTTTTTGTGTAAGACCAAGCCTTGATGCGACTTGGAATAAGTCCTAAAACCAGTGCGATACCGACGACGCTCGCATAAAAGTACCCCATAGCTTCCAAACCGCTCCAAGCCAAAGTATTACCGAGAGAAAAAATCACAGACGCCGATACGATACCGAGCGTTATCGGGAAAAAAGTGGCAAAGAACATCCATCGGTAACTATCGGATTGCATTTTGACTACGATCATCGTCGCAATGCACGGCGGCGTTAAAATCATAAAAATTAAAATCGCTACGGCATTGAGCGACGAATAGCCGCCGTTATCGACCATGGCGTCTTCAGCACGCACGGAGCTCGCTTTTGGATTTTCATATAAAGAACCCAGCGTTGCCACAGCACTTTCACGCGCGGCAAACGAACTTAAAAAGGCAACGTTGATTTTCCAATCAAATCCGGCATAACGCGTCAACGGTTCTACGGCGTGTCCGACGATTCCTAAAAAGCTCTTTTCGATCTTTTCGTTTTTGATTTGACGCAAAAGATCTTTGCGGATGTTTGAGAGTTCGCGTAAGGCGTTATTGACGGTTTTTGCCGCTTGATCCGCTTGAGGCTTAATCAAAATAAAAAAATCCGGATAGGTTTTTAAAAATGTTTCATCGACTTTTTTAGCCTCTTCGTTTCCCGATACGATCATGCGTTTTGATTTATACATGTCATAGGCATTTAAAAGGGTTGAAACTTTTTCTCTCGTATCGATTCGAGCATAGTACGTATTGGCGTTCACGTTGCTATCAAAATCGCTCAACGCTTTTTCGACTTTTTCGTCAAACGCACGTTTTGAGCTTGCTTCAAGACCCGGAAATTGCAACAAGGCAAACAAAGCCATCGCTACGACGAGTACGATACTCACGACTTTTTTAACGTACACCCAAACCCTCTGAGCGGCACGCAACAACACGCCCTTAAACGTCGGGAGGTGATAGGGTGGAAGCTCCATCACGAAAGGCGCGGTTTCGCGGGTTCGTAAAAGGGTACTCGTAAGCACTTTAGAGACGATCAAAGCGATAAAAAGCGTTACGGTCGAGATGTAAAACATCATCATTTCCATCTCTTCTTTGAAAAACGCGCCTAATATCAACGTGTAAAACGGTACTTTGGCTAAGCAGTTCATGTAGGGCACCGCCAAAATAGTCGCCATACGCGCTCTCTCATCGGCAATGCCTTTGGTCGACATCACTCCCGGAACGGCGCACCCGCCGACCATCGCACCGCCAAGAACTAAAGGAAGCGTGGATTGGCCGTGCAGACCGAATTTTTTAAAGACGCGGTCTAAGATAAACGCCAAACGCGGCATATAGCCCACATCTTCCATCACGGCGATCATCGCAAACAAGATGAAAAAGACGGGGATATAATTGAGCAAGGCATTGGCACTGTTGAGCATCCAAACGGATAAATCCGTAATCATCGGAACGTTGATCAAATCCGCCGCAGGCAAGTGATCGACGACAAAGCTTTTAAATCCCGCTAACATCGGCCACGTATAATCGGTCAATTTGTAGCCGCCGACGATGGAAAGTTCATAAACCGTGACCATGATCAGCAGTAAAATCGGAAAAGAAAGCCAACGGTTTAAAACGATTTTATCGACTTTGTCGGTTAAAGTCTCTTTGAGGGCTTTAGGATTCAGATAAACGCACTGATGCGCGACAATAGCGGCAGAGTCGTAACGCACTGCCGCTAAATATGCGCTTATCTCTTGACGGTGCGCGGCGCGAAAACGCTCTTGGCATGCTTGCGCCTTTTCCGCCAAACGTCTTGGATCGGAATCTAGTTTTTCGATAAGCGCACGATCTTCTTCTAAAATTTTAATCGCCGCCCAACGCTTATTTAACACCGTATCCACATTGGCTATTGCGGTTTTCATCTCTTGAATAAACGACTCCAACGCTTCGTAATGTAAGGTAAACCTTCGGTCTTGTTCTTTTTGGCGATACGTCGAAAAGACCGCTTGCATGATCGCTTCGGCTCCTTCTCCCTTTGCACCGCTGGCACAAACAACGACTTTACAGCCCAATAACGCTTCCATTTTTATCGTATCGATATGCATTCCTCTGCGCACGGCGACATCCGTCATATTTAAAACGATCACGACGGGCAGACCGATTTCCAGCAATTGAAAGCTTAGGTAAAGATTGCGTTTGAGATTGGACGCGTCTACGATGTTTAAAATCACGTCGGGCGTTTCGTCGTAAAGAAAATTTTTGGCAACGCACTCTTCCAAAGAATACGAACTAAACGAATAGGTACCGGGCAAATCCACTATCTCTATTGTTTCGTTTTGCCGGCTGAAGCGTCCGACCTTTTTATCGACCGTAACGCCCGGATAATTGGCAACATATTGATGAATACCGCTGATAAGGTTAAAAATCGTAGATTTTCCGCAATTGGGTTGCCCCGCTAAAGCGACTCTGATCATAATACTTCCACCTCCACTAAAGCCGCTTCGCTACGTCTGAGACTAATGAAATACGCATGGATACGAAGCTCCATCGGATCGTAAAGCGGTGCTTCACGCACCACTTCAATGTCCGCCCCGACAATAAATCCCATATCCAGTAATTTTTGTTTGAGTTTACCCGTAGAATCAATCTGGATAATTTTACATGTTTGTCCTTGCTTCAAACTGTCCAAATAACGTTTCATTGTGATGATTTAGCCCCGCTGAGTTCCAGATATTTTTGCCACTGTTCGGGCGTTAAAATGGCTTGAAACGCTTTGTACGCATCGATTTTAATGTCGATGGCTTCACGTTTGATCACGGCAATTTGGTCTAAGTAGGCTTTTACGTCCTCTTTGGATTTGCCTTGGCGTAGGAGTTTTTGCACGTGTTTCTCAAGCCCGAACGCTTCGTTCGTTTTAGCTTGGTAATTGACATGCATCAACGGTTGAACCTCTTCCATAATACGCACCATCTGTTCGCTACTGACCTCTATTTGACCGCTTTTGATCATTTGCCCCGGCATCGTTAAGACTATTAAATCGTTGATAATGAGGTTGTCGTTTTTCTCTTGTGCGTTAAGTCCGACCCATAAAAAAAGGATCGCTAAGAGATATTTTTTCATTCGATCTCCTAAAATTTGTAGTTAAACCCGACATAATACGCCGCTTCAGGCAACAATCCCAAATATTCGGGCGTCTCTTTTTGGAAGATATTGTCGATGCCCGCAAAGAGGTCGGTATGGTAAAAAACCTCTTTGGCGATCACTTTGACGTTTGTAACACTAAAACCGCCCACCTGTTCATCGTCCGTTCCTCTTTGTTCGCCGACGTATTTGGTCGTGGTGCGAAATTCAAGGTTTTTGATCGGCTTGTAACTCAACGAAATGCTAGCGATTCTCTCGGGCACGTCGGAGAGTTTTGTAGCGTCGGTTTTGTTTTTTGCGTCTTGATAGGTGTAACCCAGTTGCATCCATACCGTCTCACTCAGCCCCACGTCAAACGTCGTCTCAACGCCTTTGATTTCGCTGTCGCTGATGTTTTCGAAGGTGTTGTAATTGGTGTAAGAGACTTGGGAGATGCGATCATCAATCTTCGTATCAAACGCCGCCACATCCAATATCCAACCCTCGCCGTGTGCCACAAAGCCGACTTCCGTCGTATCGCTCGTTTCCGATTTGAGATCGTACGTGCTTGTTTTTCCCGCACTCGTGTCAATGACCGTTGCGCCTAACATCTTTTTACCGTTGGGATTGGTCTGATCGACGTAAAGTTCTCGATCATCGGGGCTTCGAAAGCCTTGCGCGTAACTGGCTCTAAGTTTTACGCTCTCTAACAGATCGTAGGTTGCGCCGATGCTTAGCGAAGTCTCCTCTTCATCGGTGGAGGTGCTATCGTAACGCACGCCGTAAACTACATGTAACTTTTCAAACGGCGTCGTCTCATGCTGAATAAAAGCACCCGTGTAAGTGCGATCATCTACGTCGTAGGCAGTTGACGTGACGTTATGGATGCGATGCTCCGCCCCCGTAACAATGCGGTTTTGCTCATTGATCGTCCATGTGAGTTGCGCATCGTTGGTGAGATACTCCAACGTGGAGATATTTAAGCTCGAAAGCGACGCTTCCAGCGAGCTGTATCCTAGCTCACTCCACAACGGCGTATAGACTTTTCGATCTTTTTCGTACTTCGAGTAGGCAAGATTGTACGTTACATGTAAAGAGTCGCTTGGCGTATAATCAAATCCCGTCGCAAGGTTAAAACGCTGATTGTCGTCGTATTGGTGGGCAGGAATGTACTTTGCCATAATCGTATTGCTACCGTTTTTATAATTCGTCGCATAACTCTCGCTGACGTAAAGCCCGTCTTTTTGCTCATCGAGAAAACTTCCTTCCACGTATGCGGTAAAAAAGTCGCTAAATTCATACGATAAGGACATTCCGACGTTTTTCGTTTCCAAATTGTCGGTGTAGTCGTTGCTGATGCCGTAGCTATCTTTGAGCGCACTTCGCAGTTTGCCAAAAGAGCTCGTAGAAGCACCGCTCAATGCCGAGGGCGATTTTTCGACACTGCTTTGCATCACTTTCACATCGGTCGTTTTCGATTTTGTATACGCGTCGCGGTTAAGATAGTTGGCGTACAGGCTGTAGGAGAGTTTCTCCTCTTTGCCGGAGACAAACAGATCGGCACCTGCTTTATCGCTGCCGCCGACCATTGAGATATTACCGCTTACTGTTTCCGTGGAGGGTTTTTTCGTGATGATGTTAATGACACCGCCCATCGCGTCACTTCCGTAAAGCAAAGCGGAGCTTCCTTTGAGAATTTCGATGCGCTCGATCATCCCTGAAGCAATGCGTTCCAACTCATAAGTTTTGGAAAATTCGCCATTCACCCGTTTGCCGTCAATTAATAAAAGCGTGTCGGAGTGTCCCATACCGCGAATACTGATCGTCTTACCCGAAGGTGCGACGTAAAGCCATGGTGCGGCGTTTAAAACCTCGGAGAGATTACTCGCCCCTGAATTTTCGATGGTTTCAGACGTAATGACCTCGACATGCGTGGTCTGATCTTCCACGCTCTTTTCACTTTTCGTTCCAACGGTCACGATCTCATCGAGAAGTTGTATCTCGTTCGCATAGAGGCATGAGCTTGCAACAAAGCTCGATAAAAGGCATAAACGTCTCTTCATCTTACAACTCCTTTGTGTTGACATGTAACGTTATAAAAGCACTACTTCAAGATCGAACGGCTTGGAATGCTCAGTGCATGACCGTCCCCGCCGTCGAAAATAACCGTGTACTCCCCTTGCGGTTTTTGAAAGCTCGCTTCACTGTTTTGATCAAACTTACGCTCCAAAATGACTTTTCCGTCTTGCACTACTTTAAGCGCAATGCCCGTAGCACTCGATCCATCGCTGTAACCCGCTTCGCAACCGATCGTTCCGTCGGCATTTTCCATACAATTCATCAATGCCGTATGCGCAAACGAAGTAGCCGTTAAGCCCACTAAAATCGCACTCGCGATCACTCTTTTTTTCATGGTAAGAACTCCTTGTTTTTTCGTTTTTGACGTTTTTTTCCAAGATAAAGCATCCACCCCGTAACGACGAAAAGTACCGTACTTAAAGAGGCGATAAACACGCCGATACGACCGAACACACCGAAAAATGCTCCGCTGTGCACGGAAGACATACTTTTCATCCACTTTGCCTCTATCGGCAAATCGTCGTATGCTTGCGTCGAAACGATGCGCATTCGTTGCGTATCGATGAGAAGCGTATTGAAAGCGTCGGGATGCCGTGCTTCTTCGTTTACATAGCGTATCACCGCATTTTTACCCGCTAAAGTAAGCATCACATCCGCACTTTTAAACGAAGGAACCTGCGTGCAAAATAGTTGCCATGCGTCGTCCAAACGATTGACATGTAAAGGCTCGGCAACTTTGTTCGTATCGCCGTTTGGCGGCTTGGTGCCTCCGCGTTTCATCGGAGCTTCCGTACCGCTGAGCGTATGCAATGCTTGCGCATACCACCCGTACGACCAATAAAGTCCGCTAAGGCATATCAAAAGATACCACGGGACGATCCACATTCCCAAAGCGCAATGAAGCCGGTAGATAAAAGCTCTCCCTTTCTTCGTAAAATCGATTTTCAAAGCGGCAAAAAAATGCCGTTTTAGACTCCCCCAATAAAGATAAATGCCCGAGACGACCAAAAGCAAAAACGCGATCGTCGTGAGTGCAACGACGTTTTTACCGAGCTGATCAAGCATCAAACTGCGATGCAAACGGTTCATAGCGGCAAAAAAACGCATCCCTTTCATCAACGTGACGTCGCCTTTTAGAGGATCGATCGCGTAGTACATTCCTTCATGCCCTTTTTGACCGGGCTGAATGATCCACACCCAAGGCAAAGTGCGTGCTTCGTCATAGCGAATATGAGAGATTTTCGCTTTAGGATACGCCGCTTGAGCAACTTCTAAAATCTGACTCGGCAGATAGTTTTTTACACGCGCATCGTTTACATGTAAGCTTTGTGGGTTTAGCCACGAAAGAATCTCCTCTTGAAAGGACAAAACGGCACCGCTGAGCGCCGTAATGCTTAAAAACAGGAAGAGAAATATCCCTAAAAACCAGTGAATCCAAAACCAAAATTTTCGCATAACTGCTTATTTAACGCTAAAGTGCAAGGTCATAACGTAGTTGGTCTGCTCGTACGTTTTTCCGTTGACTTCACCTTTGGTTTTGTCGGTGTAATCAAGTTGTGCGACGTAATCTCCAAGCCAAGGAGTCTGCAACGTCACTTTTCCCGCTTCATCGCTCATAAAGTTTTTGCTCCATGTATTGGGTGCGGTTAGAACGACTTTTGTTTTAGGAAGCGGTTTGTTGTTGAGCATTAGGGTAAAGGTATTGCTATGAGAAGCTTCGGGCACCATATCGAGTTCTAAAAGCGTTTTGCTCTCGCTTCGACCTTCACGGGCTAAAAAGATCGTGCGCACGGTAAAATCAACCATTTTACCCTTGCGCGGTTCCATCGCTTCGGTAAGACCGATGTCGCCTACTTTGTTGACAAAAACTTCGACATGATCGTTTTGGCGAACGGTTTTAAGGTACGCCTCTTTAGGGCTAATGTCAAATCCTTTAATCGCCTCTAGTCTTTTTCCATCCGCTTTTTCTTTAAAATTGGGCCAGTGACCAAAATAGGCGTTCATGACGCTTCCCTCACGCTCCAACCAGAGTTGATGCGCCGATAACGGGACAGATAGCCCAACGATTGCTATGAGTGTTAATAAACTTTTTTTCATGTTTTCTCCTTAAGATGTTTAAAAGACGTATTTAAAGGAAGCGCGAAATTCGCGACCGATCTCTTCGACCAAGGTATCGCCGTTTTCAAGCGACGTTTGGGCATAGTACTCTTTATCGAAGATATTATTAACCGCAAAATGGAGCGTTAGGTTTTTAAGCGATGCGGGTTGATACTGCATGGAAATGTCATGAACGGCGTAGCCTGGTCTCTCAAGCGTTCCAGAGGGGACATTATCAAACGCATTAACCGCCGTTAAGGTATAGCCTAGTTGCACCTGAGGCGTTATCTCCCATGCGGTGTCCCAAACCATCGTATCACCAATAGAAGCGGCTAAACGTCTGGTGTTCAAAATGGCATTTCCCTCTTCGTCTTCAACATCCGCATGGATAAAACTCAGCGAGGTTTTTATCGGGGAAAGGGCATAGGTCGCTTTGAGCTCATACCCTTTTGAGATAACATCACTATCAAGGTTGTAGAGATCATTAATGCGCCATTGACTGCCTGATTTTTGGATTAAGTTGGAAAGGGTGGTTTTAAAAAGGCTAACACCTGTGCTTACACGGTCGTTTTCACGCAAAAGGCTTGTCGTTTTATAGCGTAAGCCTCCCTCAATTTGCTTGGAAGTCTCTGGCTCTAATGTGCCGTTTAAAGAACCGTTAAACGTTGTAGCCGTGGTCACATTTGAGAGCCACTGCACGGGAACGATACTTCCGATTTTGATCGATTCACTGTAATTCGTAAATGCGCTTAACCCATCATAAATCTCGACTTCTGCACCGACATTTGGAGAAAATTCATGCCCCGTAATCTCACGATTTGAGCCGTATTCAATCGAATAATCATCCAAACGTACGCCGTATTTGAGTGTGAGAATGTGATACGTTGAGTTTCCCTGAGCAAACACACCCACGGTTTGAGAGGTATTGGTCACTTTACTGCCATCAACGCTATTGGCTTTGGTAATGCCATCTTCCACGTCATAATCCGCGCCAAGTGTAAACAGATGGTTGAGTTCGCCCGTAGTGAGCGAAACACTGTTTTTAACATTGCCTCCGTAATTTTTACTCGTCACATCCATACCGCTGGTTTTATTTTCCAAGTTGCGGTCGTTGTAGTAGAGATTGGTTTTAAGATCGATCCAATCGCTTGCTGGATTGTAGCGATGATCTACCGTATACGTATCGCGCGTCGTAACCATGCGATTGGTTGCTTGGCTTGCCTTAGGTGCACCCATATCGCTACCTGCACTACCTGCAATATAATACCCATCATTTTTCGTATGCGTTGCGCCAAGTTTTAAGCTGTGCTCGTAGTAATCCAGTAAGCTATATTTGATAAAATAGTTTTGATCTTTCACAGCCGTATTAAGCGCATCACCGCCATCACCCGTGCGATAATCTTCTTGATGCACCCCTGAAACATCGACCAACAAACCGCTGTTGTCACTTAGGCGACCGTACACCGAAGTGCCCCCACTGTACCCTTCAGACGCACTGTAATATCCACCGCGAATCGCCGCACCTACGTCTTGGTCTTTGCGAAGCAGATCTTGGGCATCCACCGTTTCAAAAGCAATGCTGCCGCCCAAGGCTCCATTTCCTTTATCCGCACCCGCAATGGTTGAGACCTCCACACTTTTAAGAAGTGAGGGATCAATGCTTCCAATATCACCCATATGTTGGTACAAACTTCCGCCCTGCTTGGCGCCATCAATCGTGATGTTCAGGTTTGTACCTTCAATACCGCGAAGGTAAACACGTTGAGCGTTTCTAGCTCCACCGCCGATACTGATAGAGGGTTCATCTTTAAACACCTCTTTCATCTCTTTAGCTTGATTCTTCTCCAAGCTCTCCTGCGAAATGATCTTCGCTTCGCCGATACCGCTTAGCTCCTCTTCCATCAGCGTAATGCTCTCTAAGGTTACAAAGGCGTCTGCCGAGAGAATCTGTGGAATGACGTACAATACCGCCGCCAAACTCATCTTTAAAACATCGTTTTTACACATACTGTCTCCTCCATCTCTATAACCTATTTTGTTCACGTTGTTTTGAATCATGAAGTAAAAATAAGGGTGATAACCGGTTGTTATTAAGAGTATGGCTGGCTGAGTTAAAACGTGGCTGGCTTTTTCTTTAACGGATGTCACATTATAAAGATTCCAAACTTAATGTTCTATAAGTTTGATAATCTTTATCATTCTATGAACTCTAAAATCTTTCGAAAATGCGTTAACCGTGGGATTTTTTTAAACGTGATATTTTTTAATGCGTTAATTATTTTTTAAAAAAGCTTATTGTTTTCATCGTTAAAAAGTATCTAAAGAGACACGATTCAGAAAGAAAACATCGTTTGAGAGAGAATAACGATGCCCACCATCAATGCAAACATCATATGATGGTAAACCGTCTTGATTTGACGCTTTTTGTCACCCGTAAAACGGTGCATAATGAGTGGAGCACCGAAAAACATCGCGATCACAATCAATCCAAACGTCATTTTGACATGTAAGAGTATGTTTATCGGTTCAAAATACGTGTAAGCTAAAAAAAGTCCGCTCAAAAGTAAAATCGTATTGTTGATTTTTCCCATCAACCGCGTACGAGTCGAAAGAGCATTTTCCATTGCCTCAAATTGCATACTATCGAATGCCAAACGCGCTTGCGGTAAGATAAAATTCCGAAAATAGACGCATCCTATAAATAAGATTGCCGAAGCAATATGCAAAAGCTTTGCCGTAACGAGAAAATTCATCATCCGTCTCCTGAAAAAACTAGGACAAAGTATAGCCTTTTTTCTCAGTAATTTTGATTGTTTTAATACCTATTTTTTCGTCATATTTCAAAGGATTGCTTACAAGTTTAACGCAATGTGCTTTTTATTTAAATTTAAACGCGATCGGTAAAATAACCGTACTTAAGCTTTTGGGCTTAGGGAGCAAATCGCCTTTAAGCTTTAACGCTGCTTCCAATGCCGCGTCGTCTAAAACGGATTTTCCGGAGCTTTGATGAATCGTCACACCGACGAGCTTACCGTCCGTATCGATAACAAGTGCCACGTGAACGACGCCCGTCCAATTCATACGTCTTGCGATATTAGGATAGACAAGGCGCGCCAAAACTTTATCGCGAATAATTTCAAAATCGGTTTTGACGTAAGGTTCACTTTGCGTACTTGTCGGCGTTGCAACAGGAGAAGGCGTTGCGACAACCGGAGTAGGCGTACTTTGAGTTACCGCTTCTTGCACAGGCTCGGGAACCGGAGTTGGGACGACTTCGTGTTGAACCGATTTTGGCTTGGGAATCGGTTTTGGTTTGACGGGTTCTATAGGTTTAATAGGCTCTATTTTTTTGACTTCTTGTTGGACGATGGGCTCAGGCGGCGGTGGAGTCGGTTCTACCGGTGTCGGAGCGACACGCTCGATATTGGATATTTCTAATACGACAGTTTTTGACGACGTCAGTTCAATACTTTTAGGATACAAAACGTAAAAGTAAAACACTATAACGCTGGCATGAAGAAAAAAAGAGAGCAGCAACGCCCGACCTTCATATGTTTTTTGAATCGTATACGTTCCGTAAGCCATCTCTTTTTCCTCCTTTTATTTTGTTAATATCAACTTATCGTCTTTTGTGATACGTAAAATATAAACATTCCCGTTATGAATAATCGTGACGGTTTTTTCTTCTCCAAAAAGTATTTTAGACTCGATTTTTTTACTTTCGTTACTCACAAACGCTTCCTCATGTATCACAGTCTAATGATTTTCCAAAGAGTGTCTTTTTCTTTCATGCTCGGCTCTGCCTCGACTATCACCGTGATGAAAGTCGTTTCCTCGCTGATTCGGTTTATTGACGACCATTCCCATTTTCTCAATCTCTTTCGCTTTGAGAAGATCAACCACGTAGATAAAATCTTCGTAAGCCGCCATTTTATCTGCACTCAGTGCCACTGTATCTTCTTTGGTAAGGTCGGAAAGCTTTTCCTCAAGAGCGTCTTTATCGGTCTGTTCTCCGTTAACGAAAAACTGATGATCCTCAGTAATACCGATTTCAAAAAACTTCGGTTCTACTTTCGAAACATTGCTGGCTTGCGGTAACATAATTTCTATTTTACCCAGAGCAATAAACGACGAAACGGTTAAAACGATGGTTAAGAGCACCAACATAATGTCGATCAAAGGAACGACGTTAATACCCTCTACCCTCTTAAGCGACTTCATCTTCCCACTCACTCATCGCAACATCCAGCTTACGTAAAAAAGCTCCGTAAATCATTGTTGAAGGAATCGCTACAATGAGTCCTGCTGCCGTAACTTTCAGCGCAAGAGCAAGTCCTACGATAACTTTTGAGGTATCTAATGCTCCCCCACTCATTCCGATATCGTAAAACACCACCATAATACCGCCGACCGTTCCTAAAAGTCCCACATAAGGAGCGTTCGAGCCGATTAAAGAAATCAGCGTCAAATTTTTAGAGAGATCGCGCTCAAGCTTATTCTTACTTGCATACTGTTTAACGTTTATAGCCCTGAAAAAAAACCAACGTTCCAATGCGTAACCCACCACTAAAATGCTCATAAAAAGCAAAATTCCAAGCGCACCGTAATCCACGGCTAATTTAATGTTTTCCATTGTGCCCCATATGTTGTAATAACCATTATCATAATGATAGGCTTTTAGAACTTAATTTTGTATGAAATCAATAACATTTATCATTTATTCTAAAAGAAACCGGTGTTTCGACCTCAAGCTGAATCGTACTATGTGCTATTTCAAAGCTTTTTACCAAAAAGAGATTGATCGCGTGAATCATGTCGTTGGAAGATGCTTTCGTCCACGATTTAATACGAATATGCGCGGTAAAACAATAATACCGATGGCTAATTTCCCAACAGTGTATATCTTCGATACCCGCAATAAACGTAAAATGTTCCAAAAGCGCTTTTTCAATTAACGCCGTATCCAAAGGCGAACCCTCTAAAAGCGTATGAGAAGCATCTTTAATTAAACTCCATGACCATCGCACGATGGCAAGGCTGACTAAAAGGGCGATCAAAGCATCTAAACTATACCATTGCGTATAATAAATGACGATTGTCCCGAGGATAATCGCTACCGAAGAGAGTGCATCGGTTAACATATGTAAAAAAGCCGATTTGATATTAAGATTGTCATGATCGGCTTTGTATAAAATCCAACCGGTTACGATATTAACCAAAAGTCCTAAAACCGCAACGCCTAAAGTCACTTCACTGAGGATACGTTGAGGAGTTGCCAAACGTTCAATCGCTTCATAGACGATCCAAACAACGGAAAAAGCGATGCTAAGCCCATTAATCAATGCCGCTAAAATCTCGGCTCTAAAATAACCGAACGACTTCTCTTTCGTCGCTTTTTTCGTCGCAATAATCATCGCAAACAACGATAAAGCCAAAGCAAACGCGTGCGTGAACATGTGAATACCGTCCGATACGAGTGCCAAAGAATTAGCATAAAGTCCGCATGCAATTTCCGCTATCATCACGCTAAAGGTGATACCCAAAGAGAGTTTCAAGGCTTTTTGATCGGTCTTCGCATCGTGAGTATGATGGTGAGCATGTCCATGCAAAGATACGTGTTGCCTCACAAGAGGCATATGATGATGTTCCAAGTGAGCTACCATAAAAAATCCTTTTAAAAAGTGTCTTGAACAATGCGAAGTTGACTAAAATCTCTTAAACATGCGATTTTCTAAACGCAAAGACGACCAAAAGCGCAAACGCGACTGCGGCAAATACGAACGGAACGATCGGATCGATCTTATACAAAAGCGTGCTAGCCATAGGTCCTACGATCATGCCCATGCCTTGTGCCGAAGAGACGGTTCCCGCCGCGGCACCTTGTTCTAATTCGCTTACGTTATTGGCGGCTAACGCCTGAAATGCGGGAAAAATAAAGCCCATACCGAACGTTGCGACGCAAAATCCGATGCCAAGAGGTATCAGCGTATGCGTCACGGAAATAATGCCGTACCCCAGCGCCGCGATGATTCCGCCCATACGCAACCACATGTAAGGCGTAACGCGCGTTTGCTTGGAGACAAAAATTTGAGCGACGATAAAGCAGATACCGACTAACGATAAGATAATGCCCGTCACTTTTGCCGTTTCGCTCGCATCTAACGCCAAGGTATCCAGCACGAAAAAGCCTAAGCAAACCTGTGAGGTCACCACGCTGTACATCGTCAAAAATGCCGCAATCATCGCTAAACGTAACCGTGCGTCGCTCCATCTGGGGTGCGGTATTTCTTCGACGTGATGTTTAGGCGTTTTAGGAATCGTTTTGTAGACCAAAAATGCGGCGATCATCGGTAAAATCGCAAACGTGTAGAGCGGAACCTGCAAGCCGTAAACGGCTAAAAATCCCCCAAGAGCCGGTCCTAAAATCATACCGATACCGTTGGATGCTCCCAGTTTCGCCATATAACCCGTTCGATTTTGCGGGTCGATCTTATCGGCGATCAGTGCACTAGAGACGGCGGGAATCGCCGCATAAAAAACGCCGATCGATCCTCTAACCAAAACGATCGTACTCAATGAAATTGCCAATGCGGGCACGTTAAAGAGGGCATAATCGACAAATACCGCCAAGAACAGGTACGAAATCCCAACCCCTAAAACGCCGATCAGTAAAATCGGTTTTCGACCGATACGATCGCTTTTCTTCCCCCAATAGCGCGCCATCACGACCCATAAAATCCCCGCTAACGCCACACTGAGTCCCGCATGCCACTCTTGCATACGAAGCGCACGAATCAAAGGCCCTACGACGGCTAAAAACGCCATCATCGCGGCAACGCACAATATATTTACGACCATTAAAGTCTTCATCTCTTTCATACCCTACTCCGTCAAAATGCCGTAGCCTGCAAGCGGTTTCAACGCTTTAGCATACGTGTGATCAAAAAAAACACCCTCATGAGAAGAACTCAGTACGACGTCGTATGCACCGATTGCGACGCGAAATCGATCGTTTTCGTACGATAACGTCTTGTCTGCGATCAGCGTCATCTCTTTGATATGCGGTTTTTCCCAGCGGTAACACACTTTTTGAATCGAATTAATGCCGTTTGGATGCTCGCAAAAAAGCGGATGCGGTACGACGTGAGGGGTATAATCGGAGATCAAGAACGGAAGCTCAAAGCACTTGGGCGCAAACAATTCCCACGAAACGAGATCGTTTTCGCAATTGACCTTAGACATGGCTATGAGCCGACTAAAATCACCTTTTGAAGCAAGTTTCGCACGATAGGCTCGTGCGTCTCCCACGCCGATCGCCCAGTCCAAGATGCACTTTTTGGCACCGATAAAATGTGCCACGCGCGCACCGAAATAGCCCAAAATAAAGCTCAAATGCGTTACATGTAAGAAAGATAAAAACCACGGAAACGTTGAAGGCGCCAAAAGCTCAAGATACGGCCCTTCTTTAAAATAAATCAATGCGTTGTACTGCTTTTTCCCCGCCCTGCCGGGGCATACCCGAAATCCCGCTTTTTCAAAATCGTTAATCGCTTCATCCAACGAATCGACCCGAATTAAAATATGATCCAAATGCATTTTTTATCCTATCACTTCGACACGTGCTTCATGTTCGCCTTTCACGACCACCTCACCGCTCAGATACCATGCAAAAAGGCTCGTTAACACCGCTATTAACGAAAGGGCGATAATGACATTGACATACCCAAAAGTGCATGCCAAACTCATCGTAATGCCTGCTGAGACAATACCGGCAAAACTAAAAACGCAGTGTTGCATCGCATATTCCAGTGCGGGTGAGTGTTCCACATGATCCATCATCAGCGTCGAAAGCACCGTAGCTGAGGGGCTGTAAAGAAACATCACGGAGCCAATCGCCAGCATACTAAAGCCAAAATGCGCATGTCCCAAAGCGGGCAAGAGCAGAAACAACATACCGATACTTTGCGCAAAAGGCGTCCAAATTAAGATGCGCTTTCGCCCAAACCGCTCGATCAGCCACCCCGCACCAAACGCTCCAATGATGCCAAGAATAGAGCCAAAAATACTGATATTCAACCCAATATGATCCAACCGCCACCCTGCATCGACTAAAATAGGCGTCATTAGCCCATACGCACCGCTGATGCACACGGGATACGCCAACAACAGCAGAAACCAGCGACGTTTTGATTTACCGCTCCAAAAACGGTAAAAATCCCTCCACGAAGGCTCATGCGCTTTGATGGTGTGAATGTCGTTGGGTTCTTTGAAAAAAAGCAGTTGGAATAGCGATGTGGCAGTACCTGCGCATAAAATCAGCATCGCATAAAACCACCCAAAATGCTCATACACGATCAACACCAATCCACCGCCGATAAACATACCGATTAACCCACCGCCGATTTTAAGGGCATTGACCATGCCACGCTCTTTGGCTGAGACGATTTTATACGCCAGTGCATCCACTGCAATGTCTTGCGACGCCGCAAAAAAGGCAAAAAATGCGCACCCAATCAACAATGGTTGAAGTTCTGTGAGTACATCAAAACGGCTTACATGTAAAAGGCTAAGCACCATCAAACTCTGCCAAATAAAGAGCCATGTGCGGTAATGTCCCCATCGTCTAAAACAGACTTTATCAATGAAAGGTGCCCACAAAAAGCGAAACATCATAAAAAGTCCCAGTGAATAGATCAGTCCCAACTGCTCTAAAGGAACCCCGTTTTTACGCAAAATGGCAACCAACGACTCCATAAAAAAGCCCAGCCCTAGATACTGAGAGACGTAAAGATTCAGCAACAGGGCTTTGTGTTGTACGGAGGTTTTAGCAGACATGGGTGTTAAGATTCCACGCTTTAATGCGTTGTTGGGCACGCCACATTGCATGGTATTTGCCCTCTTTGGCGACCAAGCTTTCATGCGTTCCCTCTTCGACCAAACGTCCCTCATGAAACACACAAATGGTATCCGCACCGCTGATGGTTGAGAGACGATGGGCAATGACGATGATCGTTTTATCACGCACCAGCGCATCAATCGCTTTTTGTACCGCCACTTCACTCTCGGTATCGAGCGCGGCGGTCGGCTCATCTAAAATGACAATCGGCGCATTTTTCAAAATCGCTCGTGCGATACTGATGCGTTGTCGCTCGCCACCGCTCAGGCTTCCGCCGATGTCGCCGATACGGGTCTGATAACCCTCAGGTAGCCGAGCGATAAACTCATGGCAAAACGCCGATTTGGCAGCCTCTTCCACTTCTTCATCGCTTGCGTCGGCTCTTCCCATGCGAATGTTGTTTAAAATCGTGTCATCAAACAGATACACGTCTTGAAAAACAACGGAAAAGTGCCTCATTAAAGCATCATTTTCCATCGAACGAATATCGGCTCCGCCAATGCGAATTATCCCTTTTTGCGGATCGGCGTAACGCATGAGCAGCTTCGTCAGCGTCGTTTTACCTGAGCCTGAAGTACCCACAATGGCATTCAGCGTGCGCTCTTTAAAGTTAACACTCACGTTATCAAGGGCTTTATCACGCTCACCACGGTAGCTAAAATCAACATTTTCAACGTCCACATCAAATGTTTTAGGCACTTCATATGGCGTTTGACATTCTAAAGGTTTGGTATTTAAAATGGATTTGATGTGCAAAAATGCGCTATCCATCAAATCAAACATCGGAATGACACCCAAAAAGAGCGACAACGGCTCACTCAAACGTGACACGATGACCAGCATCGCCGCTAAGGTCGGAAGAGCTAAAAGCGTCTCATCGACTAAGTAACTCCCGACACCCAAAAGCACCAACAACGTCACCTCGATCAAAACCCCCATAATCAACAACGGCAGGGTTGAAGCGTCGATACCTTGGGCTTGAACACGCTTTACATGTAAGATCTCTTCGTTGAGATTTTGGGCATTTTTGCCTGTTTGATTAAGCGCACGAAGCACAGGAAGTCCTTGAACATACTCGACAAATCCCGCTTCTAGTCTTGCATTGGCTTCGTTAAACTCGCTTTTTTCGACAATACCTGCACGACGTTTCCACAGGTAAAGCGGTATCACCATCGGTATAAAACAGAGCATTACCAGAGCAAGCCGCCATTCAATGAAAAAACTCACCACTAACACCACCAGTGGCACAACGGTAATTTGCAAAAACAAAGAGGCAACCACGCCCATATGAATGACCGACTCATCGACGTTGCTCGAAAAAATGGCGTTTAGTTCGCCCGTTTTATAGCGACTTAGCTCTTCTTGGGGCATTTGGCGAAGCGCACTTCCTAACTTCGTACGCAAATCGTGCGTCACTTCCGCAATGTACCCCGAATAGTCAAAATCATGCCCCATCCATTTCAACACGCAAAAAAGCAGGCTAAAAAAAGTCATCCAACCAAACCAAAAAAGCACATCGCCAAGCACAAATGTCGGCGCAAACACCGCTTTTAACAGAGGGTAAAAGAGACAAAAGGCGATGCCTTGTGCGATAAACGCCAACGTAAAAAGCCCTAAACTACGCTTATAACCGCCGGCATAATCGCCTGCTAACTCCATGGAGAGTGCAAACACCTTTCGAAGCGGTGCGTAATGATGCTTAGAACTCATGCGATCTCCTTTGCAGTGCGTAAATCCCAGTGTTGCGCTTTTTCGTAATTGCCCCAAAGCGAGGCGTAAAGTCCCTTTTGAGCCAAAAGCACTTCGTGTTTCCCGCACTCTTTAATGCACCCCTCATCAAACACGATGATGTGATCGACGTCTTTAATTGTACTGAGACGATGTGCGATGATAATCACCGTCTTATCCTTGGTCAGATTGGCAAGTGCTTTGACGATCTCCTCTTCATTTTCAGGATCAGCAAAGGCGGTTGCTTCATCCAAAATAACAATAGGTGCGTTGCGTAAAATGGCACGTGCAATGGTCAGGCGTTGTTTTTGGCCACCTGATAACCTCGTTCCTCTATCGCCTGCTAAGGTGTCGTACCCCTGTGGCAAACTCATGATAAAATCATGGATTTGCGCCGCACGGGCCGCTTCGATAATGGCATCGTCACTGGCTTGGGGATTTGCCATTTTAATGTTGGCTTTGAGCGTGTCGTAAAATAAGAAGGTATCTTGAAAGACAAATGAAACATGCTCCATTAACACCTCCGCATCCATGCTTCGCACATCAACACCGCCGACTAAGATGCGCCCCTCATTGACATCCCAAAAACGCGGAATCAGCTTTGCCACCGTACTTTTTCCTGCACCCGAGGGTCCAATGAGCGCAGTCACACTGCCTGCGGAGGCTTCAAAACTGACATTGTGTAAAACGTACTCATGCCCCTCATAACCGAAACTGACATTGTCAAAGACAACACTTGCATCCTTGGGGATAAGCGTTTGCGCAGGATAAGACAGAGGCGTAATCGCCATAATCTCTTGAATGCGGTTGGCGGAGGCTTGCGATTTTTTGATGAAATTGCTCATCCACATCAGCGGCATCATCGCATCCGCCATCCCCGTACTGATGAGAAGTGCTGCAATAAAGGGGGCAAAAGAGAGCGATTCATAGGCAATAAAATAGCTTCCCACACCGCCGACCACTAAAAGTGTTGGCATCGGGCTTAAGATCATCATACCGATTTTTGCGCTCACCGCCGTCTCATTGATCCACGCTTTAAGGCACTCTTTGTAACTCAAAAGCGCCTCGGCGTAACGTTTAAACGAACTGCTTCCATCATCAAACGTCCGTACCACGCCCATGGCTTGGACAAACTCGATGACGGCACGATTGATCTGCTCTTGCGAAGCATCGTAACGCTTGCGGTATTCTACCGAGTCTTGCATCACAACGCTCATAATCACGCCGCCCAAAACCAAAACGGCGATGCTTGCCAACGCCAAACGCCAGTCAATCCACACAAGTGCGATCAAAGAAGCTATCGGCGTGGCGATACTTTTACCGATCATCGGTGTGCTATCCGCCACAAACGCATGCAGGTTTTTCACATCATCCAAAAGCACCTTTTTCAGCGCACCCGAACCTGTAGTGATGATATGCCCCAGAGGAATTTGTGCCAAATGCTCGATGAGCCTTTTGCGCAAAATCTCTTCCAATTTAAACGCCCCATGATGCGAGAGAATAAAGGCATATTTGGAGAGTAAAAACGATCCTACCGCAATAAGACCAAGCACGCAAAACGCACCCCAAAAGCTTACATGTAAACCCAAAAACGCCACGCTTTCATGAAACGGTATGCTCATCACATACGCCAAAAGCGCCATATCCACAACCAACAACGCCCCTCCCGCAACGGAGAGGAGAATGGCCGTTTGTATCTCTTTTTTCACGGGAGCCATGATCGCCCATAGCCCCCTTTTTTGCTCTTGCATTCATCTATCCTTTAAAAAGTGTATTTAAAGCCGACTCCCACACGTCTGCCCTCGCCGAACATCACAAGCGTATCGTAGCTCGGCATCAAAGTTTGCGCTTGTGCGTTGATAATGTAATCCTCGTCGGTGACGTTTTGAACGTAGGCGTAAACATCCAGACCCGACTTCATGCGATACCCTGCTTTAACGTCGCCCACCACATATGCGTCCGCTTTAATCGTATTTTCAGGATTGTAATACGTCTCACCATGTGCTCTGACATCTACTCTGCCGTAAAAGCCGCTTGGGTGCGTATAGCCGATACCGACTTTTGCCGTATAAGCAGGTGTTCGCTCGATTTTATTGCCTTCTGCTGGAATTAAGCTTCCTGAATAGTCATAGACTTTATAGTCGTCGTATTCGGTTTGAATCAAGCCCACCGCACCGTTTATTTCGATGCTTGGAATCGGCTTATACAACGCTTCAAACTCAATGCCTTGGGAATGCGCCTTATCCGCATTGGAAGCGGTCATAATCGTGCCCACATACGTATAGATATGAATATCCGTAATATCCATATAAAAGACGTTTGCCCCTAAAAAGAGAGTACCGTCTAGCATATTGCCTTTAACGCCCACTTCGTAGTTGGTCGATTTTTGGGGCTCGAACATATTGGTCTCTTTACCGCCCGTAGTGGCGTAATTGTTGAAACCTCCGGGTAAATACCCCGTTGAAATAGACGCATACGTGGAGAGGTTGTCATTGATTTTATACAGTAACGCTGTTTTGGGTAAAAATGCCGTCCATGCATTTTTAGCATCATAGTGGTGAGAGTCAAAGACCATCCCCGGATACAAATCGATCGACGTCATCGCATAATCCGAATCGATCTCTTTTTCGATGCGTTGAACACGTCCGCCCAACGTCCATTCAAACTGGCTCGCAAACGGGACGACGACTTGTCCGAACGCCGCATAGGTCTCGGCCTTTTGCGTAGAATCATCATTGATATGGATAGAGCCGTAAGAGCCGTAATCGTATTGACGTCCGTATCCGGGATAGTCAATATCCTCTTTTTCATAGTAAAGTCCCGCAACCCATCTAAACCCTTCTTTATTGGGGCTAGAGAGTTTTAACTCTTGCGTATAGGTATCGCTTTTGCGATCCACAAACGCGCTCAGCCCATTATAGGTGGCATCCAAATCAAACGTTCCGTTTGCTTCCACTTTTTTATGTGTCGTCGTCGATGTCAAGTCCATCGCATCAAACGCATACTTTAAATTCAACGCTTGCGAATTGGACTTGGTTGTGATCTTATTTTCACCATCCCAATCTTGAAATTTCGTATCGCTACGGCTGTAGGAATTGATATTCTCTCCTGCCGGAACGCCGACAATGTCCATCGCACCTGCACGGTTGTAATAATCCGATACGCTTAATTGCACGCTCAAACGTTCAATCGGCTTCCATGTCACGTTCACGCCGATGTTGTGTTTGCTTGTTTCATCAATCCATTTTTCACCGTCGTACAGATTGGTGATGTACCCATCATCACTCGCATAATCGCCGTTGACATTCACAAAGAGCACGTCATCGACCACGGCTCCACCCACGCTCATTGTCGTATACGTGTAATGATCCGTGCCGTACTCCACCCCGATCGTACCGCCCCACTCGTTTTGAGGCGATTTTGTGATAATGTTGATAATACCGCCGATCGAATCTTTGCCGTAAAGGCTTCCTTGAGGACCTCGTAACACCTCGACATGATCCACGTTGGCTAATGAAGCCTCGTACGCATACGAGTTGCTTTGCGGAACACCGTCGATGTAGATCGTTACGGGGTTATTGGAGGTAAACGTCGATTGATTGATACCCCTAAAATTAATACTTTGAAAATAGAGCGGTGAAAAAGACATATTGGGAATTTCATCAATAATTCCCTCAACGTCTTTAATTTCCCGCTCCTCCAAAGTACTCTCACTCAAAACCGAAACGCTTTGCGGAACATCTTGGATTTTCTCTTCGATTTTATTGGCACTAACCGTCACCTCTTCAAGCGTGTAGTCACCCTCCGCACCGTAAAGCAAACTTGCAACCGCCATTGAAACCATCGCACATACCACTCTTTTTTGACGCATCCCTCTCTCCTTCAGACTTTTTGGGAAGAATGGTACTCTTTATTAAGAACTATTATCAATAACTTTTTAACGCTGGAGGGATTTTTTTGCGCCCCAAACGGATTATTTATTCTGCTTTTAAAACCGATAGGCAAATAGCATCCTTCATTTTTAAGTGTTTTGTATGCAATATCAAAATCTTCCAAACGCTATTGCCTATTCTTTCACGTTAAACGTAACCGATGCCCCATTGAATACAAAATCAACTTTTCCAAAAAGCTCTTTTAATTCACCTTCCTTTGTCACGGTATCTCTATGACTGCAAGATACCATCCACGTTCCTGCACTTTGAACCCTGATTTGTGCTTTGCCTTCTTGGATATAAGACATCAAAGCAAAACCGTCATTTTGCCCAAAGGTATTGCTTGAAGCGGTGATATAGTCCATACTTGAAGCACTTACATGTAAAGGTTTTCCGTAAAATAAAACTTCAAATTCCACAAGATCACCCACCCGAACATTTGACAAATCCGTTTTTGGAATAATTTCAAGCCCGTTTCCTGTTGCTTTTTGGTCTTGCCATTTTCCTAACGTTAGGTACGATTTGGCAAAAGCTTCGTATTTGACGGACATCAATACTTTTTTGATATCTTTGATTGTGTCTTTCGTTGTAAGTGCCAATCTTTCCCTATCTTTTGTGTCAAGATATTGGGTATAAAAAGTCGGTTTGGATTTGGCTTCAATCGTATAAACGCCTTTTTCACTCTCTTTTTTAAGGGCAATCTTTTGAAATCCTATATCTGCACTGTAAATATCGAAATTGTCGCCTTTTTGCGTAGGCTCTTTGGGTTCGCTTGTTGGAATTGCCAGTTTTGTGATATGCCCACTCGGAGATGTCAGGGTAAAGGTTTCGACAATCACTTGTCCGTTAGGCGAATTCATAATATCATCAATGGGAAGCGAATGCCCCCATCCTAAACCGACTGTCGTATACCCCGGTTGATGAGCAAACGACTCAAACGAATTGATCCAAAGACTGTGCGCCAAAAGATGACTGCTTCCCAATGTTGCCATAGCACCTATCATTAAAATTATTTTTCTTAATTTGTTCATTTTTTATCCTTTAAAATGTGTATTTAAATCCGACTCCCACGGTACGAGAAGCCCCAAACGTTACGATTTGACCTACGCCTTGATCTTGAACCGTTGTAAAATACTCCTCATCGGTCATATTTTTCATATAGGTATAAATGTCCCAATTGGAAAAACGACGTCCAAGTTTTATATCGCCGACGGTATAGCTTCCCTCTTTAAAGGTATTGGCGGCGTTAAAATAAGTCGTTCCTTGATTGCGAATATCTAAACGAGCGTAATAACCTTGCGGATGATTGTATTGAAGCCCGATTTTTGCCGTTCGCGAAGGTGTCTTTTCAATTTTATGACCTTCATACGCACTTTCGGTGTACTCATCGTAAACTGCTTTCATTAAGCCCAACGATCCGTCTAACACCCATTGTTCGCTCATAAGGTAATTAAACTCAAATTCTGCTCCGTAAGAGTGTGCTTTACCGGCATTGGAAGTCGTGATCATTCCCGTACTTGAGTCATAGTTGTAAACTTGAATATCTTTGATATCCATATAAAAAAGCGTCGCAGCAAAATACAACTTATCAAAAGAGGCTTTTGTACCGATCTCGTAATCCATTGACGTTTGAGGATCAAAGCGATTTTCTGCTTCGACACTGCTACTACTCCAATAGTTATAGCCACCGGGCATATACCCTTTAGAGATAGAAGCAAAGGTGCTCCATGTGTCGTTTATTTTATAGTTTAACGCCGCTTTAGGAAGGAGAGCATTCCAATCATGCTCCGCATCAATCGTATAAACCTGTGTTCCATGTAACATGCCTACTGGATTCATATACATATTCGAAAGGATATCTTTGTTAATATGTTGGTATCTTGCCCCTAAAGTTAACTCATATTTATCGGCAAACGGGATAATCGCTTGCCCGAAAATGGCTTGCGTATCCGTCGTCGTCTTGGAGACGTCATCCAAATCCCAATTATACGAAGTACCGTAATAGTATCCCGGATATTGCATACCGTAACGTGGATTTTCGTATTCGCTTCGCTCGGCATACAAGCCTCCTATCCAACGAATACCCTCTTTGGTGTTGCTAGAGAGTCTCAACTCTTGTGAGGTCGTTTCAACGGAACTGTTTTGAAATTGGTAAAGATTGTCGTATAACGCATTAGCACTCCAACCAAAGTCGTATTGTCCGTCCAACGTAACTTTTTTATGCGTCGTAACCGATGTGAAATCCATCGTATCAAACGCATACGTAAGATTGAGGGCTTGAGCATCCGACTCGGTTTTAGTGTACGTATCAACTTCGTAACGAACGTTTTTAGCGTCATCGCGCGTTACACTACTCCAATTTCCGCTATCGGTAAAAGCACCGTCTAACCACCCGTTTTTAAAATAATCGCTACTGAGATTTAAACGTACGCTCAAACGATCGCTTGGCTTATAAAGCAAACTTGCTCCCAAACGACGTTCGTTTTTTTCGTTTGCATTTTCATCCATACCTTCTTCATGATTCGTTATCCAACCGTCGTCATGCGATGCTTTAATATTGAATCCAAGAAAAAGCACATCATTCACTAGCGGACCGTTGATATTAAACGTTCCTAACATGTAATTATCCGTACCGTATTCGGCTCCAACGCTACCTTTCCATTCATTGGTAGGCTTTTTCGTTACGATGTTAATAACGCCGCCGATGGCATCTTTACCGTAGAGCGTGCTTTGCGGTCCACGAAGCACTTCAATGTGATCGACATTCACTAAGGATGCATCATAACCGAGACGATCACTTTGCGGAATACCGTCAATGTAAAGGACGACGGGATTATTATTTGTAAAGGTCGAAGAATTAATTCCTCTAAAATTGACATCTTCGGCATAAGTATTATAGGAAGAAGAAAGGTTAGGTACCTCTTTAATCACGTCTGCGACACTTTTAATCTCTTTGTCCTCTAATGCCGCTTCATCAATAACCGTAATACTTTGCGGAACGTCTTGAATTTTTTCCTCGATTTTATTGGCACTGACGGTTACGCTATCAAGACTATACTCTTCACTTGCCCCGTAAAGAAATCCGCTTGTAACGATTGAAATCATGGCATATACCAAAACCTTTTTATTCACACAATCCTCCTTTAAGTAATACGCAATTTAAAAAGGTAATAGTACTCTATATTAAAAACCATTATCAATATTTTTTAACGCTGGAGGGATTTTTTTGCGCCCCAAACGGATTATTGATCACTCTTTTTAAAACCGATAGGCAAATGCTACGCCAACACTTCGAGGCTCGCCGGCTCTGGCATACCAATTGGAATTGACGACAAACGCACGTGTGATGTATCCCTCATCAAAAAGGTTTTTCGCGTAGAGATACACATCAAATTTCTCGTGCTCATAGCCGATTTTAACGTTGGTAACGCCATAGCTTTGAGAGTGGGTATTGTCATTGTCGTAATAGACTTTGCCAAAATAAGCGTAATTTCCGCCCACATAATAGCCTCCCTCAAAACGGTAATTTGCCCCCACGTTGAAGGTGTACCTCGGAGAGTTAATGACATAATTACCGCTGTAGTCGATAGATCCTTTGGTATACTCCTCATAGGTTGCTTTGGTGTATCCAAGACCGCTAAAGAGACTCAAACCTTCCATCGGATTCATGTGAAGCTCTATCTCAGCTCCTTTACTTTTGGCGCTAGAAGCGTTGTCGATGTACGCCACACCGTTACTTTGTGCCAATTCTACTTGCATATCTTTCCAGTCAATGTAAAAGAGTGCCGTACTAAGAGAAAATGTATCACTGAGTTTGGACTTGACACCGAGTTCGTAATTCCATGTAAATTCAGGCTCATAACTTTGTCCCACAGTATCGGTTGTGTTAAATCCCCCACTTCGAAATCCTTTTGAAATCGTTACATACGGACTAAAGGCTTCGTACTGTTTATAGGCTAAAGAGAATTTGGGGAGCCACGCATCAAACGTCTCACTCGCGGAGCCACTTTTATCTTCATAACCAAACATCGAGAGCACCGTTCCACCTCTTTGTTCATAGTCATCCTCTTTTTTCTCCCTGTCGTAACGAAGTCCCATTGTAGCTTGCACACTGTTTTCAAAACGGTAAGTCGCTTCGCTAAAAAGCGCTGTTCCAAGCGTGTCGATCTTGCTTTTTTGCACTAGCGTCTCGGTGGGCATACCCATGCCCATATTCATAAAGTTCATCGGCATGCGGTAGTCATGCTTTTCTTCTTCTTTAAGAAGAAAAACACCGTTGATCCATTGTAAGCGCTCACTAGGTTTGGCGATAAATCGAAGTTCTTCGGAAAGTGATTTCACTTCTTTATCGGTGTAGAGTCTCGTCAAATCGTATGATGTAAAGTCTATATCATTGTTTGCGACGTAATGCTCTTTTTTGGCTGAAGTGATAGAGACGATTTTCAGTGCGTCGCTGTAAGTGTAATCTGTTTTTACATGTAAATCATGAATCTCTTTAGAGGCATCGCCTAAATAATCCACATCAACGTTTTTGCGTATCGTCTCACCTGACCAAGAAGCGTACTGCGCATACGAAGGCGAATCGCTTTTTTGGTAGTTATACCCGATGCTCACGCTAAGATCATCATTGACTTTGGTGTAAAGCTTCAAGCGCGCGTCGATGTTTTTTTCCTCTCCCACATCATCGCCTTTGAGCGTGTCTTCAAAATAGCCGTCACTGTGTTCATAACGAAGTGCCGCACGAAGGGTTGTCGTATCGCTAAGCGGCTGATTGATGATCGCGTGGGAGCTGATGGTATTGAAACTGCCGTACTCCATCCCTACTTCCGCGCTAGGAACAAACGAAGGCGCTTTGGTCACAACATTGACGATGCCCGCTTCGGAATTGCGCCCGTAAAGTGTGCCTTGAGGCCCTTTAAGTACTTCGATGTGGTCGATGTCTAAAAAGTTCATATCCAAAGCACTGTAATAGACATCATCCACGTAAAATCCCACGGCAGGCGTGCCGATCATCCCAGCCGTAATCCCACGCATCGAAGCAAAGGTTGTTGCCGTAGCAGGACCTGTCTCCACGATCAAAAAATTGGAAGTCATGCTTTGCAAACCAATCGAATCCGTAATCAAAAAATCATTGACCTGATCGGAGCTCACCACGCTCACACTGGAGGGCAATTCCAAAAGTGTGCTTGAACCCATTTTGTCGGCACTTAAAACAATTTCATCCAACTTCGTCTCCTCTGCCCATGCCCCGACGTTTATCAGTGCGATAACCGCCAGACTCAACACTCTTTTTCTACGCATCTTCTCTCCTAAGCTTTCCTAAATAAAGTTTGCGTTATTCTATTTTTATTTGATAGCAAATATCAATATGCTTTTTATGCTCAAACAACGCTTATTTATGAGGAAGCCATTATGTGCAACGCTTTGGACTTACAATCGTTTCATCTGTTCAATCCAGCATCGCCTCACGATTCATCCGCATTGTTAGAGCCTTATGCTAAAGGCTCGATTCGTCCCATCGTCCTAGAAGAGGGACTGATGCTCTGCCATTTTGATCTTCAACCCAAAGAGAGACTCTGCTTTTGCAATGAATTTGAACAACCGCTGTTGATGTTTGCGACCTTTTCCCAAGGCGGCATCGCATACGAACACCGCGATTTTCACCTCCACCATACCTTTCACACACACCGACTCTACTCGGTTTTGCTCAACCGTGAAAACGGGCGAAGTTACTACGAAAAAGAGCGTACAACTCGTTCGTTCAACCTAATTCTCTCGCCTTCGTTTTTGCGTCAATCGCTCGGAGATGAGGCGCATCCTTTATCTCACTTACTCGAAAAATTGGAGCAAAAACCGCTCTTTGAGATTTTAAGCGAATCGCCTCTTGGCCAAAAATCCCTGATGCGCATTGAAACACTCAGCCATCTTGATCCACTTGATCCTGTGAGCCTTTTTCGACTCAAATCCAATGTGTACGAACTGCTTCACGAATGGCTCAGTCCGCTGTGCAAGCGTCACGACACAGCACAAACGCTTCCCGAAATCGAGCGCTTTTACACACGCAAGGTTGCCGAGTATATTCACGAACACCTGCTAGAACCCTTGAGTCTTGAAGGGTTGTGCCGTATCGCTAAAACCAACGCAACCAAACTCCAACGCAATTTCAAATCCCTCTTTCGTCAAAGTCTTTTTAACTACATCTGCGCTCATCGCCTAGCGCATGCCAGAGAGTTGCTTGAACAAGGAGAGATGAGCATCAACGAAGTTGCCAAAGCTGTTGGATATGCGCACCAAAGCAACTTTTCAACCGCATTTACCAAACATTTTGGCTACCCACCCAAAAGCGTTTTGAAACACAAAATGGTTTACATGTAACGCCTAAAAAAAAGAGAAAGATGGAAGATTAAACGCCATCGTGTAACACCATGGCGTTTAAGTTTTATACGAAGATAATTAAGCAGACTCGCTTGTTTTACACTACACGTTCACGTTTGCCTTGATAGGTTGTCACATCTCCAAACGTTATAAGTGCGAGAAGTGCCGGAATCCCCGACAAGGCGATCAAAAGCAAAGAGAGTACGTTGAATTTTAAATGCCTCAAGCGTACGTATCCGACGTAAACGATCAATGCAAACAAACTTCCGAGTGCCGCAAAAAGTTTATTGTCCGCGATGCTAAAATCAAACACGATGCCGCCTTTGGAGCTCGAAAACTGCGTCAGCGTAAAAGGCGTTAAAAACGATAGCCCATTTTCAATCGTTTCAAATTGCTCTATAATCGTTTGAGGAAACGTCTGTTTTTTAACATGTAAGGTTTTAAAATCCGTATCGGTTGCGATATAGGAAAGCGGTTGCGTTTTATCGGTTATGTCGGCTTGAATAATCGTTTGATACAACGGCGACATTCGAATCATCAACGAATGTTTCGCCGGATCGTAAGTTTCAAGCGGCAACAAGACAAGTTCGTTTGCGTAGGTGTAAAGATAAACGCTCTTGTCCGTAGCAATCAACCCGTAATACTGTTTTCGAGGATTTTCTTCCAACGTCATGTACAAAGGATTTTCTGGAATCGTTTGGTGCATATTGTGAACAAAAGGCTTGTCTTTGAGCATTTTGAGATGAAAGAGCTTGTTCTGCGCATCAATCAACATCATTCCCTCATCAAACGATTTTAAAGGCGACGGATTGGTGGCGACGCGTTTAACCGGAAAAACAAAACCGGCATTTTTCAACGAAGCCGTAAAGGCTTCCGACTTAAGCGTATCTACGACGCCGTCGTTCATCGTCACAAACTCGAGTCGATCCTCTTGAAAAAGAGTAACGTCTTTAGGGACGGGAAACTGGGTTCCTACCGGAGCGGTTTCAAATAAAATATGTATCGGTAAAAGTTCGGAAAAGACGTAACGCGGAGCGATACGCATACTTTGAGTATTTTTTTTCGCCTCTTCGTAACTAAACGTTTGACCGTCTACATGTAAAGGAAATCCGCCCCATTTATTGACGTTTCCCGAAAAAATAAACGGCATCATTTTTTGAGCTTCTACTTTATCCAAAAGCGTGCCTTTTTCATCTTTATAGACCATCTCGTCGGGTGTGCTTTCCCATACGATAAACGATTGAGAGATAGGGCTAAAGACACCGCTTAAACTAAATTTATCCATCCGCGTCGCACGATTGTAAAAGTGAGGGATAAACCAATACAATGCCATCACGCATACTAAAAAGACCGCTATTTTAGGAATACTCACTCTCATGCTCGCCCCTCCTTGACGCCCAATGCCGCCGCTTCAAAAGCAAAAATCCACGGCACGCAACTCAGTGCATACCATCCTAAGTCGTTAAATGCGTCAAAGCCGTTGGTTTCACTCAAAAACGAGATGTACACATAGCCCAAAAACACCAACGCTAATTTACGGACGATGTCAGTTTGTGCGATAACGGCGGCCGTCGCGCAATAGGCGACCGATCCTGCCAGTCCCCACGGTAGAAGGGTTTTAAGCATCGGAACATAAAGTTCTGCCGGAAAATGAAAACGACACAATATCGCGTAAAATCCTCCAAAAGTCCCAAGGAACAACACTCCTATCACCAAAAGTCCTACGCATAGCATCGCGTAGATCGGAAGTTGATGCGAAACGGGAATATGAAACAGCAAACGCAACCGTTTATGGGAACATTCGGGCAAAAATTGCAAGCACGCGAACCAAATGCCCCCACCGATAAGCACCCACTCCAATTTATAAAAAGCGATACTTTGCTTATAGATCAAATCGAGCCAAAGCGCAGAAGCTCCATGCAATGCGACGATGCCTTTATAACGCATATACGTATCGATAAGAAAGGCGATCATCACAAAAAAAGGAACCCAAACGAGCATTCGTAACTTCACCCACTCTTTGCATAAAACGGCTCTAAGAATTGTTTTGCGACTGACACGGTTCATCTAGTACCTCCCCATAAGCCCGACAAAGGCGTCTTCTAAATTTAACGAATCGGATTGCAACGACGCGATTACCTTTTCATTCACGCCAAATGCGTGAAGGCGTCGCTGCATCGCTTCTTTTTCGGTATAGCCGAAAATATGGGCATATTTATTGCCGTATTCGATGTTGGCGATCTCTTTACATGTAAGAATATTTTTGGACGCTTCAATAGGAATCGTGTAAGAGTAAAACGAAGAGAGAAATGCCTCTTTCGTACCGTCATAAACAATATTTCCCTCTTTGATAAAAAGAATTTTGTCCAAAAAGGAGTCCAACTCTTGAATCACATGAGAGGTGAGTAATACCGTGGTTTTATACGTATCGACGTAATCACGCAAAAACTCTAAAAAGAGCCTTCGATACCCCACATCCAGCCCCATGGAAAAATCATCCAAAATCATCAGTTGGGGCGATTGCGCCAAAATAAGCCCTAAGGTCACCTGAGAGCGTTGTCCGCACGAAAGACGGCTAATCTTTCTCGAATAAGGCACTTTAATGCGGCTCACCAAATCATAATACAAATCCCGATTCCATTTGGGATAAAACGAAGCGTAATACTTCTCAATCCCCTCTATCGTCATAAAATCGTACTGAATAAATCCCTCATGCAACAAGCCGATCTCTTGCCTTGCATAAGGCGGAATCGAATAACTCGGATGCCCTAAAATAGAACATTCACCCGAAGTTTGTTCCAAAAAACCCATCAAAATATTGATGGTCGTACTTTTCCCCGCACCGTTTCGTCCCAAAAGACCGACGATACCACCCTCTTCTACCGTAAAGTTTAGTCCGTGTAAGACCTCTTTTTTACCGTACCCGAAACGTAAATCTTTACACACGATCAATTCATTCATTGCTTGCTCCTTTCGATGCTATGACATAGGTTGCAGTATGATGCGTCTCTAAAAGCTCTTTGAGCACCCTATTGACATCCTTAGCATGAATCTCTTCCAAACGTTTAGGATAATCGACATACCATTGAACAAACGGTAAACCGTGGCGAATCTCTTTTTCCATCAAGTTATGCCACACTTCACTCTTTTTTTGAGCACTTTTCCATGAGGTCAGCATCGGAGCTTTTAAGCGTTCTACCTCATCCTCATTCACGCCCTTATGCACTAATTCATCCACGACGGCGTCTATTTTTTGCAAGGCTTCATCGTTATGTTTCGTTTGGGTTGCCACTTTGATGCTTAAAAGACCAAAGCCCTTATCGACGGGGTTTAGCGAGTTTTTATACGACGCCGAAGGACTGTACGCAACCCCTGATTTTTCACGGAGCTCTTTTCTCAGCCGATCTTTGACAACCGCTGCTGCCACATTGAGCGTTGCAACGCGCATACGATCGCTTACGTCTTCCACATTACCCTGATACACCCGATACACCACGCTCTTATCGACTTTGTCGGCGACCACGCGCTGCATGTAGTTTTCTGTCGGAAAACTTGCGGCGATGAGATGGGTATCGTAGGGATTTGAAGTCGTTGCTTTTTCAGGTGTGCCAAAAAAACGCACGACCTCTTTAAGCGCATTTTGCGGTTCAAAATCTCCCGTGATAATCATTTTGGCTTTGACGTTAGCACGACGTTGATTTTTGACGAAGGTGCTAATGTCTTCCAAACGATACCGCTCTAAGGTTTTAAGATCGATAGACTCGTAACGCTTCGAGTTTCCGCTCAAATACGAAGCGCTGTACGCTTGATCCACACCCTCCACACTGTTTTCTTTTTGGTGTTTACCCAGCTCAAGCGATTGCTTGAAACGAATCAGAGCAGACTCTTGTGGCATAGGATCCTTGTACTGTGTCCACATCGCTTGCATTAAAAGTGAAAAATCTTTGGTGGCGGCACTGCCGTTAATGACGGAATTTGCATCTTCAAAGCCCTCTTTAACGCTCATACCGAGCCCTCCAAAAAGCTGTGAAACTTCTGTAGGCGATAAAGAGCCGATACCGCTTCCGGACAAAACCGCCGAGGCAATTTTACTTAACGCCAAAACGTTTTCGCCAAACGGTTCGTTATACCCGAAGATAAACCGAGCCATCACTTGATTACGCTCAAATTTAGTCGGCATCATGTAAATATCAAGCGCATCGTTATAGTGTGCGACATAAAGCATCGGAGCGTTTTGTCCTAAAGATTTTTTCTCTAATGTAGGCAGTTGAGAGACTTCGCTTGGCAAGGTCAAATACGGAAACGTCTTCTTTTGCGTCGCGTGATACAGACTCAGCGCTTGGTGTTGCGCACGCTCCCACGCTAACGTTATCTCTTCGTGACTTGCGTTACTATTACCGCTTACGACGAGCGTTCTGTTTTCAGGTGCAAACGCCTCTTGGAAAGCCGCATTGACCTCTGCAAGCGTGATGGTCGGCAAAAACTGCTCATAGCGTTTTTTATCTTCTATTGCCGAGGTAAAAACCGCACCGCTGTTGGCAATGGTGACAAAACTCTTGCCAAGATCACTGCTTTTTTGGTTTGCTTCATCTAAAACGGCTTTGTCCAAATTTCGACCGATAAGAGTTTTTGCTTGGATGAACTCTTCATCGCTAAAGCCAAATTTTTGTGCCCCGTTGCTCTCTTTGATCAGCATGTTAAGCGCTTCATTCCAATGCTCGTTATTGCTGATAAAACTTAAGCCGGCAGAGGGAAGAAGTCCTTTTTTAGCATTATTATAAAATTGCGCCTTACCCCATAAATGTGGATTTTTCAGTCCTATTTCACGCAAACGTTGGTTGAAAATAGACGATGCCATCATCTGAATAAACGTTTCTCTTAAATTGGCTTGCGTATCTTTGTAAAATTTGCGCGGATGAGAGATCAGAAGTGAAAAACTCACTCCGTCTTTTTCCATCGGTTGCATGAAAAGCTTAAATTTCGGTTGTTGAACCTCACCGAAATCTTGTACGACAGGCTGTGGCGTTTCATTTTTAAAACTCGAAAACGCTTGTTCGATCATCGGTACAAGTTTAACAGGTTCAATATCGCCCACGGCAACGACCATGGTGCGCTCGGGTCTGTACCATTTGCGATAAAAATACGTCAAATTGCTCGAATGAACACTTTGAATACTCTCTTGCGTACCGATCACGTTATCCGCAAACTTCGTACCGCCGTATAAATACGCTCTTCTTTCATCGTTTGCCAAAGATTCTTCACTGTCTCTGGCATTTTTTTCCGAGAGAATAACGCCTCTTTCGTCTTGAATCTCGCTTTCAGCCATCAACATACCGTCGGTAAAATCTCTTAAAATCAAAAATGCTTTTGACACAGACGCGTCATCGACTTTGGCAAGGTCGAGTTTATAAACGGTCTCCGCAAGCGAGGTATGGGCGTTCGTATCGCCGCCGAAACTCATACCGTTGTCTTGAAAAAACGGAATCAACGAGCCTGCGGGGAAATTTTTGGTGCCGTTAAACGCCATATGCTCGACATAGTGCGCGAACCCTTTTTCACTCTCTTCTTCCATCAAAGAGCCCACTTGCATGTTCAAATAAAGTGAAACCCTTCCTTTAGGAAGTGTGTTGGGAATAATCGCATAGCGAACGCCGTTTGGGAGTTTTCCAAAATGCACTCTTTTATCAGGGACTAGATCGCTTCCTTCGTGTGCCCACTTTCCGTCGTACCATGCAAGTTCTTGCGCCGAAACGACGGTCGTACAGCACAAAACAAACGCAAACGTAAACCCTATTTTTCGTATATTCATAACCAAAGCCTTTAAATCAAATGGAGGGAGCTTACATGTAAAGCCGAAGACTTTACATGTAAGGATTGTTTTTCTTAAAATTCGTATCTAACGTTCGCGTAAAATTGACGTCCCATCGAATACGTAACATGCGATATGCTACTGCTTGCATAACCCGTTGAGACATCGTTTTTACGATTGAATAGGTTGAAGATATCCACGCCGAAGATCAGCTTTTGACCGTTAAATTTCGTCGTCATTGCTGCGGACAAATCCATATTGTAAGTCGCACCGTAATCCATATCAATATACGCACTGGTTGCGATACCGTATGGATCCATCAGTCCGGTACCGTCGGATAACATCCCTTTGGAAGCGGCTTGATAGCGGAAAACGCCGGTAAGATTGAGCCAATCGTACGGATCGGCACTGTGCGTATACGCAACAACCCATGGGCGGTTAAAATCCGTTGCGGGCGCATCTTCTACTCGCATTAATCTTCCGTTGTACGTTACGTGCGTTGTCGATCGAGTCGTCTCTTCATTATCCGTAAAAGCACTGAGAGGATCAAAACTGTTTGTCTTGGTAAAAGAGCGAGTCGCTGAAAGTTTAGAAGCGTGTTTGCCCCAAGAACCCAAGTCGTAATCTTTTGAAATCGCAAACGTCAATCCCCAGTAATCGGTTTCTCCCGCATTCGTGTATTCTCGATAAGTCGGTCCCGTGCTGATGGTTTTTGAGCGAATTTGATCTCTGTACGCACGATTAACGTAATCGATACTAAAGAGCGTATCGTAGACGTTAAGCGACGTTCCGACGTTGTATTCGTCCGAATAAGGCGTTTTTAAATCCCCCAAGCCGTAAGGTACATTGCTACTCACTGTACCGTCGACCCATGCCGCGGTAGCACTCGTTCTGGTGGAAGTATACGTTTTTATCGGCATATGCGTTGCGTAAGAGAGAATTTGCCCACCGTAATAGCGATTGCTTCCGCCGTAGATATTTAAAACATGGTTGTTTAAAACATCTGCATTGACAAAGAGTCTCCACGCGGGGTCGATATTTTCGGTAACCGTTTCGGTCGAAACCCTAAGTCCTGGGCGAATCGTGAAACGCTCTATCTTAACGCTATCTTCCAAAAAGACGGCATACGAAGCGTAATCTACCTCTCTTTCTTGCGCCATTCCCGTTACTTTTCGACTAAAATATTGGCTTCCCGTTAAGATGCCGTCTTCCTTATCGCCTACAACGCCGGTATTAGCCACCGCATTGGTACTCGCATACGAGATGTACCCTTCGCGCTCGGCTTCAACCAACGCGTATTTTGTCTCATACCCTACTTTGATTGCATGTTCAAGCTCCGCCGTTTTAAACGGCTCTACCTCTAAAACACTCTTCCATCCATAGGTTTGTTTTTTTTGCTCGTAATCGTCAAAACCCCCTTCGGAAGAAGTTGTCGAACTGGTGCTCAAACGCCAGTCAAAATTAGCCCCTGCATAATTATTTCGCCAACCGTAGTTAATATTACTGCTCGAATCCCTCGAAACTTCATACATTTGATAACTCAGCGTATTTTTCCACTTGCCGAAACTAAAGTCATTTTCCATATCGTAGATCAACGTGTACCCGCCGCCTTTAATATCATAATCTGAATTTTTAAAATTCGGAATGTATTTTGATTGCGTATAAGGCGCGTAAATGGCCGTCAAACTTGCTTTAAAATCATCATAATCAATCGTATTGAGTTTCACGAGAAAATTTTCGCTCTCGCGATACTGATTGATTTTATCTCGCGTATAGCCTCCGTTACCGTCCGAAACCACATAACTCGACCATAAGGGAATCGTGGATTCCTTTTTGGCATAACTTAGCATTAAACCTAAATGTTCGCTCAAAGGACCGTTGAAAGAAATCGTATACTCTTTTTTGGTAAATTCAGGCTGTAATTCAGCCGTTGTCGTAGTCTCCGCATCTGCTCTTTCATCTTCGGTCAAATGGAATTTTGCCCATGAATCCTCGGTATAGCGTGCACTAATGGAACCGTGCCATGCGTCTTTTGGTGCATCTTTAAGTTTTGCATCGACTACGCCGCCTAAAAAATCGCCGTATTCGGATGAAACGTTTTCCGTATAAACGGTTACCGTATCGACCAAAGAAGTATCAATGAACAACGATTGCGCTTCACCGCTCGGTTGACCCGACATATCACTATTGCTTAGCTCGGAACTTCCGGGATTAATCTCATTGTTATTGCTCACGCCGTTAAGCATAAAATTATTTTCATAATGTTTACTACCGAAAATCGAAACTTTCGGCGGCGTTATCTCTCCGCCCGTGGCAGAGCTAAGAGAAGTTTGGTCAAACTGAACGTAAGATTTTCCCCTAAGTAAATCCGTAATGGAATGATTTGCCGCGGGGGCATTTTGAACATACTCATTGCTAATGACCGTCGTTCCTATCGTACTTTGTGCCGCGGTTGAGATGCTGATCGGTTGCAACAAAATATTACTTTTTGTCGTTGTTGCATTATTTTCGACTTTTTGCCTAATCATAATCGTATCGTTTTCGATGACGGCTTCAAGATCGCTTCCTTGGAGCACTTTTCCCAACGCTTCTTTAAGCCCCTCAACATTCTGAAAAGCAGGAGCCATTTTCCCTTTAAGAAGTTTCCCGTCTGCAATATACGCCATATGCGCCTGTACGGCAAGACTTTTAATCGCCTCTTCCAAACTTTGATTTTCCACGCTAAAGCTTTGCGCATATAAACTCGAACACACAGCCAAGCATAACGCTATTTTTGAATATGGAATGCCCATTCCGTTTCCTCCTTTTCTCTATAGTCAATATTGAGAATTGTTCTCTAAATAGTAAGACGTAAAAAGAAACCAAAAATGGATATAACTCTTTAAAAACTCGCCAAAACGTTTAATTGTTTTTTTTATATTTTTTTTGAATGTAAAGAACATCGCCTACGTGAGAGACTTTGAGTGGATAAATTTTGGTTAACGCGTACAAAAATTTATCGACCGATCCGATTTCAAACGAGCCCGAAACCGTGTAATTTTTCAACTCGTTCGGAATAACAATCGTAAGATCTTGATAATGTCCAAATTCGTTAAGTGCATTGGTTAAGGTTTCATCATGAAAAATCAGCATTCCTTCTTTCCATGAAGCGATATTTTCAGGCATAACGCTTTGAAGACTAACGCGACCTGTTTGAACCGTATACACCAGTTTCTTGCCCTGTGTTAAAACGGCTAAAGCATCATCGTCTTTTTGAACGCTTACCGTACCTTCTATAACGCTTACATCAACGGATCCACCGTAGTTTTTAATCTCAAATCGCGTCCCGACAACTCTAACGCTCAGATCTCCGGCACGAACGAAAAAGGGCATATCCTGATTTTTTGTAACGCTAAAAAGAGCTTTTCCCTCTTGCAATACCACTTCTCGTTTATCGCCTCTATAACACATCGTCGCTTTTGTTTTTGCATCTAAAAGTACGCTTGACTCATCGGGTAAAAGAACCTTTTGAGTCATTTTACCCGTTTCATACGCATGCGGTAAGTAAAAAGCAAGGTAACGTTCGTAAACACCCAAACAGAGCACTAAAAGAATAGAAGCGGCTATCGCAAAAGAGCGAAATTGTTTTGAAACGGTTTGACGCTTGAGTTCGTCATGCACGTTTTTAATCATTGTCTCTTTCATGGTTTGCGGCAATGCTCGATAGAGGTATTCCACGTTTTTGATACGATCAAAGGCTTGTCGATGTGCATCGCTTTGGTTAATCCATAATTCAAAAGCCTCTTGTTGACGTGACGTAAAACCGTCTTTCATACAGGCGAAAAAATAACTTGCTTCTTCATTTAAGGTCGGCTTCATGCTTTGTTCCATTGTGTATTTTGGATATAGTCGCTCAATTTTGCGGTGGCATTGATGATGTATTTTTGAACGCTGTTGAGATTGAGATGCATCATAACGGCAATCTCTTTTTTACTGTAACCTTCCATGACATGTAAAACAAAAACGTGCTTTAAATGCTTTGGTAACGTATCAAGTGCATTTAAGAGCATTTCGTGTTTAGCGTTTTTAAGTATTATTTCATAAGGAAGTTCTTGCTTGTCGCAACAATGCTCCTCTTCTTCGTAAGCGATAAACGTTCGATTTTTTTCTTTACGGGAGATGTCGATCGCAATATTACGAGCAACCTTGTACAAAAAAGCTCTTTCATTGGCGATGGGCGACTCTTTTGATTTTTCAATGGTTTTAATATACGTTTCTTGCGTAATGTCCATAGCAAGATCCTTGTCTCCCACCAATTTTTGTACAAAAAAAACCAACTCTTTATAATACTTTAGCATTGTCCGCTTTTTAAATTTTGATAAATAGTATCAAAATAAATTTTAGCGTTTACTGAACTATCGCTTTTTCTTGCTTTGCTGTTCATAGCCATAGGTAAAAAAACAACCGCTATGGAGATTTGAAGTTTAAAATTATTGGAACCTTAACACTTTTTGACATGTGAAGAGTTAAGTTAGTAAGAATTGGATAAAAAGCGATCAAGGGTTTTGATGCCTTGATCGCTTTGCAATGCCTTAGAACGTATATTTTACGCCTACGCCGAAACGCCTTGGATCGTTAAAGCCGACACCTCTACCGTATGTAACGATATATTCTTCATCTGTAATATTGTTCACAAAACCGTAAATGTCCCAATCTTTAAGCTTATAACCGAGCCTTGCGTTAGCCGTAAAACCGCCGTCGGTTGTCTCGACTCTGCTGTTTCGAATAAAGCCGGTTGTTCCGCGCCCTTGAAGATCGGCTCTACCGTACCAACCTCGTGTCGCAATGTAGGCGATCCCAAGGTTTGAAGTAAAGTGCGGCGTACTTTCGATACGTTGTCCGTCATAGCGTACGTTGGCATTGGTATAGTCGTCATACTCCGCTTCGATCAGACCCAGTGCGGCGGAGAGTTCGATATGATCCGTTAGCAAATATTTTCCATCAAGCTCGACGCCTTGAGAGTGCGCTTTTTTCGCGTTGTCGACGACGGTAATATAGCCGACCATTTTGTATACTTGTAAATCCTCGATATTCATTCTAAATACGGAAGCGTTTAAACTATAATCATCGCCCAAGTATTTGATACCCGCTTCGTAATTGACAGAGCTTTCGGGGTCAAACGAGGAATCGCTCCCGTCGCTGCTGGAATAGAAATTAAATCCGCCGGGAATATACCCTTTGGAAACCGAAGCATAGGTCATAAGCGCATCGTTGAATTTATAGGAGAGTGCCGCTTTAGGTAAAAACGTATTCCACGTTTTTTTATCCGCATAGTGGTGCAGGCTCGTTCCGCCGCTAAAACTGTTGTAATAATCCGAGTCGATATCGCGACTAACATGTTGATACCTTCCGCCTAACGTTAAGTCCAGTTTATCGTAAAGAGGAATGACCGCTTGAGCGAACACCGCCGCCGTTTGCGTATTAATTTCCGATTCGACGTTGGCTACGCTCGTAAGAGATCTTGCATTGCCGTAAGGTCCTTGATTTCGTTTTTCATCGTCAAGGTAAATACCGCTGACCCAACGAACAGCTTGATCCTTGCTGGAGAGTCTCAACTCTTCCGTCCATGTTTTGACATCCGAAACAATAAGGCTTTTAAGTCCGTCCATACTCGTACCCGATTTATAATCCGCATCGTCTTGAACGTCTAACGAGAAGTCTTTATGGGTAGTAATGGATTCTAACGTCGCAAAATCAAAATCGTAATTTAAACGTAAACTTTGTGCATCGGTGGTACGTTCACGAAACTGAGGAACGTCAAAGCTGACATGTTCGTTATCTTCACGCCGTAAATCATTCAAAGCAACTGTCGAATCAATCGCCATTGCATCCATAAAATAATCTTTGAGATGATCGTGTGAAAGCGTTAATTTTCCCGAAAAACGGTCCGTCGGTTTAAAAAGAAGAAATCCTGCCAAGCGTTGATCTTTTTGCCTGTTTGCATCATCGTTCATACCGGGATAATCGTTGGTAATCCATCCGTCGTCAAATTTTAACGTACCGTTGACACCGGCAAAGAGTTTATCGTCGATCAAAGCACCGTTTGCGTTAAACGTGCTTTGCGAAAAGTTATAATTGCCGTATTCGGTGCCGATACTTCCGTGCCATTCGTTCGTCGGCTCTTTCGTGATAATATTGATAACCCCACCGATAGCGTCCTTACCGTACAAAGTACCTTGCGGTCCGCGTAAGACTTCAATTTGCTGAACGTTCAATAACGAAGGATTGTAATCGTAACGATCGTAATACGGTACGCCGTCGACGTAAATTACGACAGGGTTGTTAAACGCAAACGTCGATGTATTAAGGCCTCGAAACGACATCGATTCGGAGCCGTTAGCAGAATGTTGGAAACTCATATTGGGAACTTCTTTTGCCATATCCTCAATTTGGCTAATGCGCTTTTCCTCCAATGTCTCTTCGTCTAAAACCGTAATACTTTGAGGTACGTCTTTGGCTTTTTCCTCAATTTTATTGGCACTGACCGTAACGTCTTCAAGTTTGATTACGTCTCCCTCGGCTAACAAAAACGTACTTGCTATTACAGAGAGAAAAACACCTGTCAATAGGCTCCTTTTTTTCATCCAGATCTCCTCTTTACTCACTTTATTTTATGAAGAGGAATCATAAGATAATAGAGAACGATTATCAATAAGTAAATAGTGCTTAAAGGAGCTTTTTTAGTGTCTAAGGGAGCTTTTCAAAATCGAGAAGAAGAGGTACATGTACCTCTTCAAACATTGAGGCTAATTTTTAACGTTAAAAGTTATTGAAGCGGCATTGACTACATAATCGACCTTCCCGTACAACGCTTTCAAATCGCCTTCTTGTGTCACAGAATCTTTATGCAAGCATGAAACGATCCATTGCCCTGCACTTTGAACTCTGATGCGTGCTTTTCCTTCTTGCACGTATGACATCAACGCAAATCCTTCGCTTTGCCCGAAGGTACTGCTTGACGCACTGATATAATCCATACTTGCGATACCGACGTTGAGAGGTTTACCGTAAAAGAGCACTTCAAATTCAACCAAATCGCCGACTTTAACGTTAGAGAGATCTGTTTTAGGAATGATTTCAATTCCTTTTCCCGTTGCCCTTGGCGATTCCCATTTTCCAAGCGTCAAGTATGTTTTAGCAAAAGCTTCATATTGGATGGACATCAACACGCTTTGAATATCTTTAATCACATCTTTCGCGGTTAATTTCAAACGTTTTTTTCCAGCCGTATCGATGTATTCCGTATAATACGTCGGCTTAGATTTAGCTTCTATTTGATAAACACCCTTTTCGCTCTCTTTTTTCAAAGCTACTTTTTGAAGCCCGATATCCGCATCGTAAAGATCAAAATTTACGCTTTTTTGCGTCGGCTCTTTTGGCTCACTTGAAGGTATCGCTAATGCCGTTAACTGACCGTTTGGGGAACGTATCGAAAACGTTTCGATCATCACTTGTCCATTGGGAGAGTTTATACCGTCGTCAATCGGAAGTGTGTGTCCCCATCCTAAGCTCAGTGTCGTATGCCCCGGTTGGTGGCTAAACGACTCAAACGAGTTAACCCACAACGAATGGGCACATACATGACTAGCCATCACTAACACCGCAACAATTATTTTAGAACCTGTTATCATTTTAAATTCCCCTCAATCCTCATTTGCTTTAATTCACATAAAGGAAAATCATACTATAATTGAGATCTATTCTCAATATTGTGAATGCCGTTTACGGGATTTATTTTAATGCCGGAGGGATTTTATGTCGTACACGATTTCGGCCAATGAATTTTCCGACAATCTCATAGGTCTAAATATGCTAAGTCATACTCGAAGCTTCCATCATCAAGCCATTTTTAAACAACACGGATGTGTACAGTGGAGATGTTTTAATACGGGGCACGGACTCATCTACTGCTCTTTAAGCGGTCGTTTTAACGAGGAAATTCGCATTGAAGAAAAAGTGGACGATGATTATCTCTTTTTAGCTTTTAATCAAGGCTCTTCTCCTTTTGTTCGAGCCTTATCCAACGATAAACACCTTCATCTTCACCGAAATCTTTGCTTTAGCGGGCATATGTGCCAAGGACATCGTTCGTATAATTTATACGCAAAAGAGGCTTTACATGTGAACCATTTTCTCTTAATCGATCCGGTTTTTCTTCAAAATTTTTGCCTAGAGAGCCTGTTTGAAACACATACCTCCTTCTCAATGTTTGAGAGCGATTATTGCGCGATTCATCGCGCTAATGAGATAACTGAACGACAAAATACACTTTTACATCATATCTCTCACGCGGCTCACGCTCTTGACGATTCGCTTCAAGCTCTTTATTTGGAATCTCAAATACTGGAGTTAATCCATAGCACATTAACCCTGCAATCTCCTCTCAAAACAGAGGCGCGTGATCAAGAGATTCGCTTATCGCCCGATGACGTCAAATCCCTTGAAAAAGCGAAAAAACTGCTTTTGCATTCACTGCAAACTCCGCCTTCCATCAAAGAGCTTGCCTACAAATCCGCCATCAACGAATTTAAACTCAAAAAAGGGTTTAAGACGCTGTTCGGAACGACGATTTACGGTATGCTGCATACCCATCGTTTAGAGCAGGCAAAAACACTACTACAACACAACGATATGAGCGTGCAAGAAGCCGCAAAACTGGTCGGTTACAAAAGTTTTAGCCACTTTAGCAAAATCTTTAAAGAACGCTACGGTTTTTTACCGATTCAAGCACGTTCCGTTTTTCGCTCTCACCCTAAGGAGTAAACGATGGCAATTTCACTTTCAAGTCATGATTTTAAAGAATTGGTTCCCGCACTTTTTTCCCCGACTTCGCCTCGTACTATCGGCGATGCATATATCCTCAAAGAGTTTGGAAACGTCCATCTGAAATACTTCAATACCGGACACGGCATTGCATACGCTGCGTTTGATGGCGTATTTAACGAAGAGTTGCATTTGCATTCATGGGAGATGCAAGAACAATCTTTTCTCTATTTTAATGCGGGAGACGCCGTGCATTTTAAATCTTTAACCGACGGCCTTGATTTTAATATGCAATCCAAAAGTATTATCCAAGGGACAATCCATGAAGGCTTAAAATCTCTTGGCATTTACGAAAAAAGTAAACGCTACTCAAGCCATACCGTCGTTATCGATCCCGCGTTATTTCATTCGCTTTCTCAAGAAAAACTACTTGACAATCCGCCGCCGTGCAACGATGTGTTTTTTCAAATCGACCATTATCACAAAATGCTCCAATCCCAATATGCCCTTTTAAATCACATTAGTACACAAACACCTTTTCAAGGTTCTTTGCAAGAACTCTACTTGGAGTCTAAATTGCTTGAGTTGGTCTACCAAACATTTCATAACAGTTCTTTCCATGTCTGCACGGAATTCTGCCAAGACGACTGTAAAGCCATGCATAAAGCCAAAAATATCCTTCTAGGAGACCTTGCCAATCCACCCTCGCTTAAAGCTTTAGCGCGTCAATGCGCGCTCAACGAATTTAAACTCAAACAGGGGTTTAAAAAGCTTTTTGGAACCACGGTTTATGGCTTCGTGCACACCAAACGCTTGGAAAAAGCCAAAGAGCTTTTAGAAAAACAGGAGATTTCGGTACAAGAAGCGGCTTTACATGTAGGCTATCAAAGTCTTAGCCATTTTAGTAAAGCGTTTAAAGAGCGTTACGGAAAATTCCCATTGGAGCTCAAAAAAGAGCGCAAATACTACCTTTTCCCATCACCGTGCATGGATCGAGGCGAATGAAGATTGAGGTGTTTAAAAATGTAGCCTTGTACGAAATCGACGCCTAAAGAACGTGCCAAAGCAAAGTCTTCTTCGCTTTCGACGCCTTCTAAAATCGTGCGTTTATGTTGCGCTTTCGCAAAGCTCAAAAAGCCTTTTAAAATCTCTTTATAATCCTCGCACAATCGCATTTTCAAAAGCCACGTACGATCGAATTTCAAAAAATGTGCCCGATGCGTTAGGTCGAAACAAAAAGGTTTTTTATCGTTACCGATGTCGTCTTGAGCGATCACGATGCCGCTTTTTTGAAGTTCATCCAAGCAATGTGAAAGCAGTGCCGTTTGCATGTCGTCGGTATTTTCGGTGACTTCGACGCAGATATTTTCGATCTCTTCAAACAGATCGCGCCAATAGTTTATCTTCTCCGTGTCGCTAAAATTGTGCGGATCGATGTTCACAAATAAAATACCCTCGTTCGGGCGATGCTGCAATTGCGTCTCTTTTAATTCGCGTTCCAAACGAAAAAAAAGCTCTTTTGCGTGGTGAGCAACTTCCAAAACCGGCGAAGGCGGAACGCACACACCGTTGAGACTAAAACGAGCCAATGCTTCGTAACCGAAAATTCCGCCCTCTTTCATATCGATAATGGGTTCGTATTCTGCCCAAAAACTTTTTTGATCCAACATCATGCGAACGTCGTCGTAGTTCAATGCATGCTCTTGTCTTAGGTGTGAAGAAGACATAGGAGTCCTCCCTTTTTTAGTCTATTTTTCGAGGATACAACCGCCCGGATTGTACTTTTTACACAACTCGCAAAAAACGGAACTCTCGCTTCGCTTCGCACAGATAAATTCAATCGCTTTGCGTTTGGCTTCGTTTTTGAACTTATTCATCGCGTTGTGGTTCAAAAAGTTGGTTAGCATAATGACCAGCGTCACGTCTTGAGGAATCTCTTTTTTGACGACCGAAGGATTTCGCGCATCCCAATGCGTAATTTTTTGAAAAGAGAAATCTTGCAACACGGACGTAATCGAATCTATTTTATCTCCGCCGATGACCAATACTGCTGACATTGTTTCTCCTTTTTGATAATTGTTATTGAAATAATACGAAATCTTGACTTAAAGTTTTATAACTTTGAGAACTGTTATCATATTATTTGCGCTATACTTTTCACTACGGAATCGTCCCCGACATGTACGATCTTTTGGGCGGTTTGATCGCGCTTGTAGGCGTCGGGATTATGATGTACGCACCGCGTTAAAGAGCGCAACTCAGTCGCTCTAAATCTTTTTGGGAGTACACTAACGCTATCTTTTCAAAACTGAGCCTTACATGTTAAAAATTTGCGCGTGTTTACTCTTTTACGCCTGTAGTGCCTTGGCGCATCCGCATACGTTTATTACGGTTTCGCTAGACCTGAACGAAACGGAACTCAAAGTTCGGTGGCTTTTTGACGAAATGACCTCGCAAAGCTTACTCGAAGATTTCGACACCGATCGTAACGGCATTTTTTCACCCAAAGAAACCGAAGCCTTTAAAAAAGAGGTTTTTAACGACTTAAAACAATTTTCCTTTTTCACGCACCTTAAAGTTGCTAACAAAAGTGTCCCCCTCAAACCGACGCAACTTTTTCTTTGGCGCGAAAACAACGCTTTTGGTGTAGAATTTCACGTGGATTTAAAACCCTACGTTCATCAAAAAAAGTCGATCGGCTTTTGGGACGAATCGTTTTTATGTGCTTTGTCGCTCGAAAAAGAGCAGATTCATACCTCTTTACCCTACACGCTTAAAGAGGTCGATAACGCGTATTACTACGGATATTTATTGGAGTTTTTATGATGCCTTCAACCCTCGCAAATACCTTTGCCCAAGCCAATCACTATTTCAATACGGCTATTGCCGAGCATTTTCATGCGATCGATAGCGGACATGTTCAACCCGCGTTGTTCATTATCGCTTTGGCGTTTGGATACGGCGTCGTCCATGCCTTAGGTCCAGGACACGGAAAAGCCTTGGTAGCGGGATACCTTTTAGCCAATCCTTCCAAACGAAGCCATGTCTTTCAAATCGGCTTTCTGATCGCTCTCGTTCACACGCTTTCCGCCCTCGTCGTCACGTTGTGCGCCGCTTACCTTATGAACATCAGTGCCAATAGGCTTTTTCGAGACGTCAACCCTCCTTTGTTTCAAATATCCGGAGGTCTCATCGTACTTTTAGGCTGTTGGCTCGTTTACAACGTCTTTAAAGAGCGGCGCATCGTAAATGAGCCCGTCGTCGGTACGCAGACAAGTCGCTTCGGCGTCGTGATGCTTGCGGGCGTCGTTCCCTGTCCGGGCGTCATTACGCTTTCTTTTTTTGCAATTACGCTCGGGCATATGGGTATCGGTATGATCGCGGCATTTTTTATGAGTTTGGGTATGGGGCTTACCATTTCTTTGGCGGGACTTCTTGCGCAAAGCGTTCAAGCATCCAAGGCAATCGCAACGCAACCGAAATGGTTTTGGGCGATTCGGTTTTTCGGGGCGGTGTGCGTCGTCCTGCTTGGGCTTTGGTTTTTATCGCATCCTATTCCTCAAAGGGCCTTTTAATGTGTAAACGATTTTTGTGGCTCATGCTTCTTCCTTATCACCTGTTTGCGTGTGCGCTTTGTGCGCTCTATACGCCCTCGGCTACCGTTAACATTACGCTAGAGGGCGATGCTTCTACGCTCAAGGCAATGACGTTTGAATGGCATTTTAGTCAAGATTTTATCAAAACCCTAATCGATCGTTACGACGATAATCGCAATAAAAAGCTCGATCCGGACGAGCTCAAGCGTATCGAAATTATTTTAGACAATTACGTCGCAAAAAAACATTACCTCACTTCGGTCGAATACACCGCACGCGGCGGTGAACAAGCGCACGTCGTACCGCTTAGCTTACATGTCAGTCGCAAAGAGCTCTTTTTCCAAAACAACGACGACTTGGTTTTTCGCTTTCGCTCCGATACGACGCAAGCTCTTTTGCCCGAAGACGAGCTTTCGTTTACGATCGAGGATAACGAAGGCTTTTTCGTCTTTTTAATCCACGGTATTCAACCTGCCGACGCAAACGTTTTTCCTTTTGAATTCAATCTTTTTAATCACATCGCTTTTATGAAAATTAGCGGCAATGCCGCAACACGTACGCAAGCACCCGCCCCAAGCGAACCGAATCTTGCACCGATAACGCCCGAGAAACAGGAAAACACGCGCCTTGAAGTTGCTCCCTCTTCCGAATCTTCAAGGCTTCTTTGGCTCAAAAATGCTTTAAGCTCGACGCAAAACACGATTCAAGATACGATGTCCGGACTCAAAGAGAAAGCTTCTTTTGCGGGATATTTGCTCTTTTTAGGCCTTTCGTTTCTCTATGGAGTGCTTCATGCAGCAGGTCCGGGACATGGAAAGACCTTGGTCAGTTCTTACCTTTTTGCCGCAAACCACGGCTATGCCAAGGCATTAAGTATGGCGGGACTGATCGGCCTTGTTCACACGTTTTCGGCATTTTTACTGACGTTGACGATTTACCTTCTTTTCGATCTTTTCTTCAATGCCTTTTTTACCGACGTGAGCTTCTACACGACCAAAATTTCGGCACTCATCATTCTTGCCGTCGTCGCGTACATGGCGTATCGGAAAATCAAAGTACACCGAGCACGTCCGAAAATCGTCGCTTTTTCCGCCCACCCTTTTACATGTAGCTGTGCGGCATGCTCGCCTAAATCGCAAAGTAGCGACTGGGGCGTCGTTTTGAGTGCCGGTATCGTGCCGTGCCCCGGAACCGTAGCGATCTTTACGTTCGCGCTTGCCCACCGCGCTTATAGCTTGGGATTTTTAAGTGCTTTTTGTATGAGTTTGGGCATGAGCCTTATCATCGCCGCGGCGGCATTTTCAACCTTGTATGCTAAAAAACGTTTCCGGTCTAAAACGCCTCGCTTTTTGATTTATTCCGAGAGTATCGCTTTGGCGATTATGTTTACGCTCGGGCTGGTATTGTTGTTTTCATGAAACGTTTTTTAAAGAGAGTTCTTGCGAAACTCTCTCGCATGCGCTTAAAGCAAAGCTACGTTAACACGGAGTTTTTGTCGGCTCAAAAACCACGCACCTCGGTTGCTTTTGCTTCGTGCAAAAGGAGTTTTACACGAAGCCTTATACTTTTCATCGGCACCGTCAGTCTCTTATCGGCTCATCCGCATGTCTTTATCGATACGCGCATTTCCGTCGAGCAGGAAAAAATTTGGATTTTATGGACATTTGATGAGATGACGTCGTCGATTTTGATGCAAGATTACGACAAAAACCGCGATAAAATTTTAGACGAAAAAGAGATCGCATTCCTAAAAAAAGACCATTTCGACACGATAGCCAACTACAGTTTTTTTATGCATCCTTTTGACGGCAAAGAGGAAAAAACCATCACGCAGGTCGATGATTTTATGGCATCGTTTGAGGATTCAAAGTTACGCTATCTCTTTAGCATTCCCCGCCCAAAGATCCCCAAATACGAGTTACGTTTTTACGACGGAGAGATGTATGTCGCAATGATCGTGAAGCCGGAATTTTTAACATGTCAAAAACCTTTTACATGTCAAACAAGAGGTTACGACGCCGACTTTTATTACGGCTATCAAGTGATTATTCGCCAATAAGCCAAGAGGAGACCCTCTTGGTTAGCACGCGCACCCTTTAAAAAGAAGTTTCTCTTTTTTGCTACGCGTTTCGACGGATTGTGCGTTGGCGCATAGAAGCGTTTTCATGCGCACGCCTTCATTTCCGCTTCGATTTGTTTGCACCATGCATCGATACGACCGGCAGTCAATTCGCTTTGGTTATCTTCGTCTAACGCAAGTCCTACGAATTTGCCATCGACGATCGAAGCAGAGTGGTCAAACGAATAGCCTTCGTTATCCCATGCACCGATCACGCATGCGCCTTGTTCGATCGCTTTATCGTACAGGACGCGCATCGCGCTGACGTAGTCGCTTCCGTAACCTTCTTGGTCACCCATACCGAACAGGGCTACTTTTTTACCGCTTAAATCCGCTTTTGAGAGATGAACCGTAAAGCTTTCCCAGTCGTCTTGCAATTCACCGTCGTACCATGTCGATGTTCCGAAAATCAGTAAATCGTATTGCGCCAATTCTGCGCCGCTCTTGAGTTTGCCTACGTCGTAACTGTCCGCACCGAGTTGCTTTTGAATCATGCTTGCCGCTTCCGCGGTATTGCCGTTGGTGCTTCCGTAAAAAATGCCGATGCTCATCCATAACTCCTTTGAATTAATAAATCGTGTAAGGCACGAGTTTTAAAGTATATTCCAACCCTAAAGCGTCCAGTTTAGGAACTTTGATCGGAATATGCTTGCGAAAATTTTCGTTGCGCGGGAAGAGCAAATAGATATGTTTGCACTCTTGCGATTCGAGTCGCGCAACGGCTTGATTGATTTCGTCGCATGCATCGATATCCACGCGCCTTTCAATCACCTTCCATGTCGGATACAAATGCAACGCTTCAGGACATCCGTCTTGACAAATCACGATACTCTCTTTTTCTAAGCTAATCGCGCTATGAGGATTTTGGCGTTTAACGCGCTCAAAAATATAGTTCGTAAAGAGCTCGTACGTATTGATCGTGCGGTAAAAATAGGGATGACTCGAAAGCAAAGCGATATCTTCCGAATCAAAACGTCGACTGATCTCATGAAGCGTTGAATACGATTCCGACATGTCATCCTCTTTGTTAAAATTTATTGAAATGATAACCGTTTTCAAATAATATGTCAAGAGCTTTTCAGTCGTATCGGAGTAAAATTTTCCTTATTTTGTCAAAGCTCTTACCGTCTTTATGAACGAAAAGAGTTGCTAAGGAAAAAGTATGCCGATTGATCTTCTGACGTTTTTGATTGCTATCACGCTTCTCACGATGACGCCCGGTGCCGATACGATGATCGTTATTCGCAACACGCTTCGAGGCGGGGCCAAAGACGGATTGGTTTCCAGTTTGGGGATTTGTTCGGGACTCTTTGTGCACGCTACGCTCTCGGCAGTGGGAATCTCGGCGGTGCTTTTATACTCGGCAACGGCGTTTACGGTCTTGAAAATCGCGGGGGCTTTGTATTTGATTTGGCTTGGAATCGGCTCTTTCAAATCCTTGTGGAACAGCACCAAAGTGCATCAAAAGGCGGTCGAAAAAAAACCGTTTTCGTTTTGGATCTCGATAAGGGAAGGGTTTTTATCCAACGTTCTTAATCCCAAAGCCGTTATTTTTTATATGGCGTTTTTACCGCAATTCATCAACCACGAGCACTCCGCCCTCGCCCAATCGCTTTTTTTAGCCTTGTTACACTTTATCGTCGGAACGATTTGGCAAGCGATTTTGGTCTATACGATCGTCTCCGCCAACGGCTTTATTACCAAAAAAAGCGTGCGTCAAAGTTTGGACGCCGTCTCCGGCGTCGTGATGGTAGGGCTTGGCATTCGTCTTTTGATGGAAAAACGCTAAGCGAGTATCTTCGTTAACGAGCTCTTCGCGTCCGCATACGCAAACGTAAATCCTTCTGCCAGCAACGCTTTGGGATACGCTTCTTTGCTATCCAAGAGCACGCACGAACCCTCGCCGAAAAGCATTTTAATAATAAATGAAGGAACGGGAATCAAGGTCGGTCGGTGCAACACCTCTCCCAAAATTTTCGTAAAATGAAAATTACTGAGCGGTTGAGGAGAGGTGGCGTTGTAAATGCCTTCAAGCCGATGCATTAACACAAAATCGTAAATCGACACCAAATCGTCGATATCGATCCAACTCATCACCGCACGTCCGTCGCCGATAATGCCGCCAAGTCCCATACGAAACGCCGGCAACATCTTTTCCAACGCACCTCCGTTTCCCAGTACGACGCCAAAGCGTAAAATCGCGGTCGGTTTGGTACATTTTTGCGCCTCCGCCTCCCAGTCAAGCGCGAGATGCGCCAAAAAATCGTCTCCGTACCGAGCGTTTGTCTCGTCGCATGCAACGTTATTGCGGTAAATGCCGACGGCGGAAGTCGAAATCAAACGACCGACGTCGCTTTGATTGACGGCGGCGACCAGTTTTTTCGTCGTCTCGATACGACTGCTATAGAGCACCTTTTTATACGCTTCGTCCAAACGCGCCGCGATAGGAGCACCCGCAAGATTAAAAACCGCATCGACGCCGTGAAGCTTTTGGACGATTTTTGATTCATCGTCACCGCGTTCAATCGCTACAAAATCGGGAAATGCTTTTTTAAGTGCATTTGCCACAAAACCGCTCGCTCCGCTAATGGCTACTTTCATGTTAACGTCCTTGTAGAAGATTTTGTCTGACTTTGGGATCTTGCATCGTCTCGCCGCGAAGCATTCGAAGCCGCATCGACTCAAAACCGATACGCCCTTGGCTAAACTGCTCGTACGCGCGAAAACCGTAAAGCATCGGCGTTTTATCGTCGATGGAATAAAAAGCCCCGTAGGCATCGATATAGCGCTTCGTATCGCCGCTGAAAACCCAAAATACGACGTTTCGAGGTTCTAATTTTTGCTCCCTAAGCCATAAAATCGCACATCCGACATCATCGAAAAAATGCGTTTTACGATCTGCTGTAATGATTTGTGCCGTATCGTTCTTTCCGACAAGGTACATATGACACACGGGGCATTGCAAGGTATTGTCCTCAAAATCCAATGCTTTGGCTTCTTTATTGACGATCTCGCTTGGAAGACGATGCGAAACGGACAAAAACCAAAACAGTCCGCCAAGGGAAAAAAGAGGAAATACCACCAAAAGTACCGTTGCAAGATACCGTCTCATAACCACACTCCGTTGCGTAGATAATAGCTTAAGGGATACAAACTAATGCCGATCACGTATAACGTATTGAAAAACAAACTCAAGCGGTAGAAGCGTTTCGTATAGCGTTTTTGCACCAAATCGAGTACGCCGCCCGCCGCTGCGTAAAACGTTCCCGAAAACAAAAGTGCGTACAAAAGATAACCGACGTAAAAATACTCTTTTTGCAAAAGACAAAACGGGCAGTGGTGCGTGGGCAGTTCGTATACGTAAGGGCTAAAAAACAAAATAAGCGCGATCAACGCGAAAAGTGCCAACAAGAGATTTGAAACTACCGACGCTAAAGAGGATCGACTTACATAAGCCGCAACGCTCAATGCAAAACATCCGTAAAAAATCATCATCCAAATTTTTTCGTCGACGCTAAAGAGTAACGAAATCGAAGAGGTACTCGATGCCGAAAAGAGCGTACCGCAACAACTGACGATTTTACTGACGTTCAAAGAGGTAAAAAAGCCGATTTCTAAACCGATTTCCACACAAAGCGGTATGAAAAAGAACATAAAAAGAATAAATTTCAACCGCGTAAACGGAAGCTTTTCGTCATTCATATCCGCATCGTTGAGCAAAAGCCAAAAGCCGAAAACGTAGAGATTGACGATCTTAAAAAGCGTCAAGTAAAGCCCGAAATCAACCGAGTTGACCACCCCGCTCGCACACATCGCTCCCGTAATGATCGCGGAGAGTTTGTCGCACGTATAGATAAAAAAAGCAAACAAAGGAATTTTGAGCATAAAAATATAGTTAATAATGACCGAAACCAAATAACTCCGGCGATGTAAAGCATACTGCAATTCAGTCGTTTCGTTGCTTCTCCAACGCCACGCGATACCCGCACTTAACACGAATGCGATCCCTCCAAAGAGTAAAAAAACGGTATCGAGGAGTAAAAGTGCGATAATTTCCGGCGTTAGGCTCATACCATATGTCCGTTTTTAAGCTCAATGATGCGATCGACGAAAGCCAAATCGAAAAACAGCGGATCGTGCGTCGCAATCAGCAGCGTTACGCCGTTTTGTTTTAACATGTAAAGATGCTCGATCAGTTCGCCGGAGAGTTTCGCGTCCAAATTGGCGGTCGGTTCATCCGCCAAAATCAAAACAGGATCGTTAATCAATGCCCGAGCGATGGCGACGCGTTGTTGTTCGCCACCCGAAAGACGTCTCACGTTTCGTTTGGCTTTAGACGCGATGCATAGAGTTTCCATCTTGGCACGTGCTTTTTCCTGCAAGAGAGATAAAGGAAGATTGGCGGGGATCAGCGGTGCGATCACGTTCTCTTCAACGTTTAGTCCGGGAATTAAGTGAAACTTTTGAAAAATAAACCCGATATGCGCACGTCTAAAAAGCGCGCTAAGGTGTTCGGGTAACTTGGAAATTTCACGATCTAAAACGCGTATTTCGCCCGAGCTCGGTTGTGCCAAACCCGCGATTAAAGAGAGCAACGTACTTTTGCCGCTTCCGCTCGCACCTCTTAGCACTACGCATTCGCCTTGTGCGATTTCCAAAGAAACGTCCTTTAATGCTTCGATCGCTTCGTCGCCTTGAGCAAAGCGTTTGCACACGTTACGCAAGCAAATCATCGCATCACCTCATCCGCATCCAAGCATGCGGCTTTCCACGAGGGAATCAAGGTCGCCGCGATATAAACGGGCACACTGAGGAAAAAAAGCAGCATGATCATTTTAACGTCCACGCTAAAGGGTAAACGAAACGGGGGTTTGAGCTCGGAATAACCGATAAAAACGGAACGTAATAGCGGTGCTTGTAACACGTAAACGAAAAAAAGCGCCGCGCAAAATCCCGTAATAAAAGCACTAAACGCCATCACGAAGCTTTCGTAAAACTTCGCATGTACGATGTCGCTCATACGCCATCCTAACGCCTTCAAAATGCCGATTTCACGCCTTTCTTCAGAACTTAAAGCACTGGCTTTATCGTAAATTACGATAAAAAAGGCAAAAACGCACACGATAAAAAGCGAAAGAAAAAAACCGCTTTTATAGTCGAAAATATTTTGATAACTGATGCGAAGGTCGTCTTGCGTGATCGCGCGCAAATCGGGATAGCGTTCGGTAATTTTCTGAACAATCGTCGGAATCTCGACGGGATTGCTGACATGGACGACGATGTCGGTCGCTTCTTCGGGAGGTATGCCAAAAATCGTATACGCCGCTTGTTTGGGAACCAACATCAAATCGTTCGACTCTAACGCAATATCGGAGTGAAAAACACCCGCGATTTTAAGAGGATACCGCTCGCCTTTAGGCGTAATAAAATTGAAAAAATCGCTATAGTAATTTTCTCGTAAGACGTTTTGAACGCCCTCGCCGACGATCATACCGCCCTCTTTTTCGAGCGTTGAGAGATCAAACGTTTGGGTCAACTCGCTTAAGCGTTTTTTATAAGGTTCTTCATACGCATCGATGCCGACGATCGAAAAATTCACACCCGCGGGTTTGAAATAGTAGTATCCCCAAACGCGCGGTATCGCTCGTTCGACGCCGTTGAACGCCAAAATCGTATCGACGCGCTCAACGGAAACGTTGGTTTGTTTCCCCGCGACAAAACGCTGAAGCGTAATCTGAGGCAGGGTTTTTAAGGTCGTATTGAGTTCGACTTTAATCGCATCGGCAATCATCAAAACCGACGCCAAAAGAAAGATTAAAAGACAAAGCACGAGAAAAATAAAAAGGCTTTTCCCGCCTTGCCGCTTTAGGGACCCTAAAGCGTAATCGAGCAATAAAACATTGATATTAGCGAGCATATTCGATCCTTGAAGAAGGCTCAAGCGCATTAGGGCGATAAACGAAAGTCGAAGGAAAATACTCTAACAATTCGGGCGATTCGTTAAAATACGAAAAAAGATCGCTCATACTTCGATGCCTTACGTAATGCGCTTCGCTGACCAACGCCAAATCCGGCAAGCCGACCCATGCGCTGATGTGTTCTTTTTTGATCAAAGCCTGCGCATCCAAAGAGCGCGTTTGCGAAAGATAGACGACTTGCGCAACGATAAAGACGCTTATGGTCGCGATATACGCTATCCAAACCCTTCGCACCATCACGCTCCTTTAAAAATATGAGCGGATTGTACCACACGAACGCCTATTTATCAATACGCGCCAAAGGCTCTCTTGATCGAAGCTATGTTACAATGCGCGCTCATTTGTTTTAAAGGATGGGTTATGTCTTTTGATATTTGGTTGACCATGCTATTGGCTTCCATTCTGATTAGCGTCTCTCCGGGCGCGGGTGCGGTCGTTTCAATGAATTACGGTCTTAAGTACGGATTAAAACGTTCGTATGCCGCAATTTTCGGACTTCAAACGGGTTTGTTTCTTCAAACGTTCGTCGTCGTCATCGGACTCGGCTCCATCATCATGCAATCGGTACTTCTTTTCTCGATCATCAAATGGATCGGCGTTATCTACCTCGTTTTTTTAGGTATCATCAAATTTATCGAAAAACCGAGTTTACCGAACGATACGCAACGCATCAAAGCCTTTTCCGCTAAAAAAGCCTATATGCAAGCCACGTTGATCAATCTTACGAACATAAAAGCAACCGTTTTTTTGGTCGCTTTTATTCCGCAGTTTTTAAGTCCCGAAAAGCCGCTCTTGATCCAATTTGCGATTATTTGTGCGACGCTGATTAGCGTGGATATTATCGTCATGACCGGCTACAGTTCTTTGGCATCCAAGCTTAAAGGCGTCATCAAATCGGTTCGTGCGATTCGGATTCAAAACCGCATTACGGGTGCTTTCTTGCTCCTTGCGGCACTTTTTCTCTCCGGTGCCAAACGGGCTTAGGCAAATTTTTTCAAATAGAGTTCTTCGTCAAAACCGACAACTACCGTTGCGTCTTCGCACTCGATAACGGGACGTTTGTACAATAAAGGTTCTTTTTCCAACCATGTCTCTTTTTGCGCGTCGCTCATGGTCTTGTCAAGACCTAGCGTTCTAAACTTCGTTCCTTTCGTATTGAAAAGAGTTGCCATGCTCTGTTTTGAAAGCCACTCTTTGCGTTTTGCCGCCTCAATCGGAACGCTTTTCAAATCGATAAACACGTACGTTTTCCCGTGTGCTTTTAAAAATGCCGTCGCTTTTTTCACGCTTCCGCATGTTGAAATACCGTAAACTTTAATCATACCGTCTCCTTGTAACAGACGACGCGATTGCGCCCTGTTTGTTTTGCTTCGTACATCGCGGTGTCCGCTCTGCTAAAGATCGTCATTTTATCCTCTTTTTCATAACCGAAAACATACACTCCGATACTCGCCGTACAATGATGCGTCACGGTCTGCGCGACTCCCTCGTTATCATATTCAATCACGTAGGGTTTGGCTAACGTCTCTAAAATATGCGATGCGATTTTTTGCGCTTCACGACAAGCGGCTTCACGATTGCCCTCCAATTGTGACAGCAACACTAAAAATTCATCGCCTCCGAAACGTGCGACCGTGTCGATTTCGCGAACGCACGCTTGAAGCCTGTTTGCCGCTTGAATCAATAACACGTCTCCGGCTTGATGCCCTTTTTGATCGTTTAAGGTTTTGAAATTATCCAAATCGATTACCGCCAAAGCATTGTATCGAAGGCTTCGTTTGCTCAGCGAAAGAACCAAATTTAAACGCTCGTCAAAAAGCCTTCGATTGGGGAGTTTTGTTAACATGTCGTGAAACGCCAATTTTTTGATCATCGCTTCGTTTTGTTTTTGCGCGGTAATGTCGGTCGAGATGCCGCATAGGGCATAAATTGAGCCGTCTTCTTTACACAAAGGAATTTTGGTCGATAAGAAAATGCGATCCGTATCGCCTTGCGTCGTCGTATTGTATTCTTCCAGCGTTATTTTGTGCCCCATCTCGATGACTTCCACATCGGCACGGCGTATCGCTTGAAACGTCTTTTCTTCAAAAAACGCACTATCGTCCCGCCCGATAATCTCTTCTAACGACCGACCGAAATACTCGCATGTCTTGCGATTGGCATAGCGATAGCGGTACGTCTCGTCTTTAATATAAATGTAGGCTTCCACCGTATCTAAAATCGTCGCAAGTTTATTTTCGTTTTCACGAATCGCTTGCGTACGCTCGTGAATTTTCGCTTCCAAAGAGCGATTGTTTGCATTGACGTAAGCGACCATATCGCTAAATTGACGCGAAAGATCCGCGATTTCCGCCGTTCCGACCAAATGGAGCTTGGTGGCGTAATTGCCGTTTTGAACATGATGCATCGCCTCTTTGAGTTGCGCAAGCGGAGAGAGGATGAGTACATGTAACTCCAAACCGACCGCAAACAGTGCCGCAAAAAAAAGCGCGCTTAGCATCGGAAAAATCGTAAAATCGCGTAGTAGAACCAACTCTTTGGCATCGATAAGCGTTAAACGAAACCATGTCCTATCGGGCACAAGATCGACACATAAAAGATGCCTCGCGTCGTGATAATCGACCCATAAAGTCTGTACGTCTTTTGTCGGATCAAGCATGGCTTGCATCGCTTTGAAAACGGCTTCTTTGTCGCCGGATTTCGTAAAAATCGCCTCCAAAGTCTCTACGGAAGCATTTGTGTCGTTTGCTTTGACATGTAGGTTTTGTATGACACCCGAGGCGTCGCTAAAAAACGTGTGTACGCCCTCTTGAGACATAAACGAAGCAAGGCTTTTACTCTCGTCGTTTAAGCGCTCTTTAGCGATAAAATGTTTCGCCCACGTTTCGTTGATACTATCGAACAAAAACGAGGAGTACATCCACACGAACGTGGAGAAGAGGAAAAAAAGTGCCGACATGAAAATAAATAACTTTGATTTAAGCGTCATTGTCACACCTCCGCCCTTTTTCGCATTATAACAATTCCTAAGTGAAAAATATTATGAATAAAGCGAATTAACTTTTACTTATAAGTTGATTTCGTCTATAATACGTCCATCTTTTACGTTACAAGTTGGTTTTTATGCAAACGCATTCCGAAGAGATACGCGGTTACTTATATGCGGTATTGGCATTTGGTTTCTGGGGTCTGATACCGATTTATTTTAAACTTCTCAGCCATGTCGGTGCAGGAGAAGTCTTGGCGCATCGTATTATCGGGTCGGTCGTTTTACTTTACGCGATGATTCTTTTTAGCAAGCAGATGGGACAGTTCAAACTTCTCATACGCGATCTTTCAAAACTCAAATACCTCGTGCTCTCCGCACTCTTAGTTTCGTTAAATTGGCTGGTTTTCATTTGGGCGGTTTCGCACAATATGATCGCCGAGTCGAGCCTTGGCTACTACATCAATCCTTTGGTCAATTTTGCGCTGGGCATCATCGTCTTTAAAGACCACCCCTCTTTTTGGCAAAAAATCGCTATCGCTTTGGCAATCGCCGCGATCGTCTACCAGCTCGTCACGCTAGGAACGTTACCGATCGTCTCGTTGGTGTTGGCTTTTAGTTTTGCGTTTTACGGATTGATTCGCAAAAAAATTAACCTTCCGGCGATGACGGGGCTTTACGTCGAAACGCTCATTTTATTTCCGATCGCACTTTTGTATTTTTCCTATTTGGTACTAACCGATCAAAACGCGTTTGTCCTACCGCTCGATCGTACGTCGTGGATTTTGCTTCTAGCCGGTGTCGTGACGGTCGTACCGCTTTTATGGTTCAATGCCGCGACGACGCGTATTTCGCTCATTCATATCGGTTTTTTTCAATACATCGGTCCTTCGATCTCTTTTTTGTTGGCGATTTTCGTCTACGACGAAGTTTTGCTTCCCGAAAAATTAACGACTTTTGTTTTGATTTGGATCGCGCTGGCGATCTTCAGCCTCGATGCCTACTTTAAAAAAAGGAGATAGATCGCCGATGAAATTATTAATCGTCGAAGACGATCCCAAAATCGTCTCGTTTTTAAAAAAGGGTTTGGAAGAGGAGTATTTTTGCGTCGATACCTGTGATAACGGCGAAGACGCGATCTACTTAGCCCAAAGCACGAACTACGATCTGATCGTTTTGGATATTATGCTCAAAGGCTTAGGCGGCGATAGCGTCTGCCAAACGCTTCGCGCTCAAAAAAACGCCGTGCCGATCATTATGCTCAGTGCCAAAAGTACCATTAACGATAAAGTGACGCTTTTAAACAGCGGCGCGGACGATTATCTGACCAAACCGTTTAGCTTTGAGGAGCTTTTAGCGCGCATTTACGCCCAACTGCGCAAACACGAACACAAAGACTTATCGCTTCGCGCGGGAGATTTGGAACTCAATCCCTTGAATAAAACCGTCGAACGCGCCGGAAAATCGATTATTCTGACCGCCAAGGAGTTTGCGATTTTGGAGTATCTTTTGCGCCGCAAAGGAACGATCGTCGAAGAAAAAACGCTTCAAGAACATCTCTTTAACAACGATCAAACGGTTAACAGTAACATTGTTTCGGTTTACATGTACCGTTTACGTACGAAAATCGATAAACCGTTTGACGAAAAGCTCATTACGACGTATCGCAATTTAGGGTACTCGATCCATGATTAAATTTATCTCGAATTTTAAAACAAGGCTTCTTTTCACCTTTTTTTTGATTCTCTTTTTGCTCTTTTACGGCTTCGGATACGCTATCATCCATACATTTGAAAGCTCGTATCTCCAATCGCTCGACGCCACGCTGACGACGGTTTTAAAAGATATTAAGCACGATTATTCGGAACACCCCGAAACCATCGACAAAACACCGGACGAAGTCAAAGAGGAATTCGACGTTCCGATACTTTACGCACAACTCTTTCGCGTCGATAACGACCTTCGGATCATCAACTACGCAACCCGTTCATTAGACCTCAAAGAAAGCACGATCGACGTCGCGTTTCAACAACGCGAAACCGTAGTACGTAAGCATCAACCTATCGCGTTTGCGCTCTCGTCTTTTAGCGACGCGCCGCACCGCAAAATCCGCACCGCAACGATGCTTTTAGACCAACAAAACGATCATGCGCTTTTAATCGTATGTGCGCTTCCGTACGAAAAACACACGCCTCAGATTCAAGAACTCACTTTCACCTTATGGGTCGGTTTTTCCGTCCTTTTAACCATGATTTTGGTCTTCACGTATGCACTCATTTCCAAATCGTTCAAAACCGTCTTAGCGGTCTCTCAAACGGCCAAACGCCTCAGTGCGCAAGATACGAAAAGCATCATTCCCAAAACAAACATCGCTTACGAAATCGATGACCTCATCGATACGTTCAACACGCTTTTGCAAGAACTTCGCCATGCGTACGACCAAGTTAAGCAGTTCGGACAAAACGCCTCGCATGAACTTAAAACGCCGCTGACGATCATGAAAGGCGAAGTCGAAGTCGGCTTGCGTAAAGAGCGAAGCTCGGAAGAGTACCGTATGATTTTACGCAACGTCGCCAAAGAGATCGTCTCGCTTCAAGAAGTCATCGAGAAAATCCTCTTTTTATCGAGCAACACTTCGCGCGATATTCAAAGCCATTTTGAAGAGGTTTACGTCGATGAAATTCTTTTGGAAGCCCTTCAGGAAAAAACCGCGTTCGCACACCAAAAAAACGTATCTTTAGAACTGGAACATATCGAGCCTACTACCCGTAACGCCAACGCGACGCTTTTAAAAATTATGTTTTTGAACCTCATTGATAACGCTATCAAATACTCGCCGCCCCAAACCTGCGTTCAGCTGTTGCTCTCTCAAGCTTTCTTTGAGATACGCGATGAGGGCAAAGGGATCGCCGCGGAAGATTTGGAACATATCCTTGAGCCCTTTTACCGAAGCTCTCGTACGAAAGACGACGTGAAGGGAAGCGGTTTGGGATTAGCGTTGGTTAAAGCTATCGTCGACGTACACGCTCTTACGATTCGTATCGATTCGCAAAAAGATCGTTTCACGCATATTCGCATCTCGTTTTAAATTCATTCTCGATTCATTTTCATTTTTTAAAATTTCCTATCATAAAACGATTAGGGGATTTTTCGATGCTGAAACTTGTTGTTCGATCTTACTCTCAGCGTAGTATCGCTTTACTGGCTTTGGGTATAACACTTTTTTTTAATATAACTTTTTTTTCAAAACTTTTTACGTATGCGGCAAGCGAAGACAATTATCTCATACTTTTTTCCGCGCCGCTTGTTCTATTTTTACTTTTGATGCTTCTTTTAAATTTGGTATTATTTCCGACACATCGCTTGGGTTTTCGCGTCATGCTTGCGTTTTTTATCGTCGTAGGAACGCTTTGCGCTTATTTTATCGACACGTACGGCATCGTTTTCGATAGCAACATGTACGCCAATATGACGCAAACCGATACGGAAGAAGTTTTCGATTTGATCACACCTAAACTTCTTTTTTACGTTTTTACGGCACTCACGCTCGCTTTTTGGGTCATTCGAAAAGCACCTATACGCTTTCAAAGTTATACGAAAGAGTTATTTCAAAGAGCCGTCGTTATTGTTTTATTATCGGTCAGCATTACGGGAATTTATGTAAGCACCAGCAAAACGTATAGCTCTTTTTTTCGCAATCATCACGAATTGAAAATGTACCTTAATCCCTATTATCCGCTTGCTTCTCTTGGAAAATTTATCGCGAAAAACCTTAAAACCAAACCGCATCTAAGCGTCATCGCCGCCGATGCCCTCAAACCCGAACACGCCAAAAAGAAATTGGTGGTTTTGGTCGTCGGCGAAACGGCGCGTGCACAAAATTTCTCGCTTAACGGATATGAAATACCGACCAATCCGCTTTTATCCAAACGAGACGACGTCGTTTCGTTTTCCAATTTTTACTCTTGCGGCACGGCGACCGCCGTATCCGTTCCGTGTCTATTTTCCAAATTTACGCGAGAAGAGTGGAGTAGCGACAAAGAAGCCTACGAAAACTTGGTCGACGTTTTAAATAAAACGGGAGTACGCATCCTTTGGAGAGACAACAACTCCGGAGGCGATAAAGACGTCGCCAAACGTATGCAAGACGTCAAAAAATTTAACGGCGTCGGATTTGACGATGTTTTATTGCAAGATTTTCAAGCAAGCGTCGATCAAAGCTATCAAGATACCTTTATCGTTTTGCACCAAGAAGGCAGTCACGGTCCGACCTATTTTAAACGCTATCCAGATGCGTTTAAACGCTTTACGCCGACATGCGATACGCAAGATTTGCAAAAATGCACGCAAGAACAGATCGTCAATACGTATAACAATACCCTTTTGTATACCGACTTTATTCTCGATCAAACGATTTCGCTTTTAAAAGCCAACGAAGACAAGTATGACACGACGCTCATTTACGCTTCCGATCACGGAGAATCTTTAGGCGAAAACGGCATTTACTTGCACGGACTTCCCTACATGATCGCTCCCGATGCGCAAAAACACATTCCGGCAATTTTTTACCGACCGCAAAAAACGCTTGAACTCAAAGCCAAACAAAACGACGCCTTTTCGCACGACAATTTATTTCATACGATTTTAGGGCTCTTTGAGGTTCAAACCAAGGAATACGACGCGAAGCTTGACATGTTACGTTAAAATGTCGATTATCGACAAAGGAAGAACATGCTCTATCATCCCTTCGAACCCGTTTACGACGCAACGTCGCGCGTGCTCGTTTTGGGTTCGTTTCCTTCGGTGAAATCGCGAGAAGAAGCCTTTTACTACGCACATCCGCAAAACCGTTTTTGGAAGGTAATCGCCGCGCTGTACGGTGTAGAACCGCCTTGCGATCTCGAAACCAAAAAAGCGCTTTTACACACAAGCGGCATTGCGATTTGGGACGTTATTCGATGTTGCGACATCGTCGGTTCAAGCGATGCGACGATTCAAAATGCTTGCGGTAACGACTTGCGAAGCGTGCTTCACGCCACGCGTATCGAACGTATTTTTTGCAACGGTCAAACCGCGGCAAAACTCTACCGCATACATTGCGAACCGCTCACGAAACTACCCGCGCAAACGCTTCCCTCAACCAGCCCCGCCAACGCTGCATGGACTTTAGAAAAACTGATCGTCGCGTGGTCGTCGCTTCTTGCGTAAGCATTTGCTAGCGGTGTCGGAAAAACCTACTGATTAAATTTTAATCATTCGCGTTTGCTCTGCCTCGTTATAATGCCCGTCTAATGTTTGACAAAAGGGTGCTTCGTGGTTTCACACTTAATTCAAGACAACCGCATTATGATCTATTTTCAGCCGATTATTTCGATTCGAAGTGCGAAAGTCATCGGCGTCGAAGCGTTAATGCGCGCCTATGACGCCAACCAAGAGCCGCTTTCGCCGATTTTTATTTTCGATCAAGCCAAGAAAGAAAACCTCTCGTTCGAGCTCGATAAACACGCTCGTATTAAAGCCCTAGAGTCGTTTAAACCGCTTTTGAAAGCCAATCTCGAACTTCTTTTGTTTCTCAATTTCGAATCGCATCTTTTGGACACGACGATTCGTTTCCAAGACTTTGCTTTTTGTGCGCTTGCCAACGATATCGGCATTCCGCCCTCACATGTCGTCATCGAAATCAAAGAGTACCAAATCCAAAATACCGAACGCTTAGAAGAGTTTTGTACGTTTTATAAACAACGCGGCTTCTTAATCGCACTGGACGATTTCGGCGCCGGAAATGCTAATTTCGATCGTATCTCCTCGGTGCGCCCGCATATCGTTAAAGTGGATCGATCGTTAGTCTTTAACGTGCATCACAACTTCATCCACAAAGAGATTTTAAAATCCATCGCCAACATGTGCTTTAACATCGGCGCGTTGGTTTTGGCCGAAGGCGTTGAAGAAGAAGGCGAAATTTTACGCTCGTTAAAGCTCAATATCGACCTCTTTCAAGGGTTTTGGTTTGCAAGACCCTCCGCTGCCCTCTACGACGAAAAGCTTCTTAACGAGAAGATTACCGCCATCGGAGAGTTGCATACGAAAAACGTCAAACAATCGATGCTCCATAAAGAACTCCTGATCGAAAACGCAAAGTCGTATACGCAAGCCATTATCAAATCGTTTACGCGAACGGGGCTTCGCGACTTAAGCGTTTTTTTACAGCAATTTGAAGCGATCGAGGCAATTTACTGCATTAACGCCTATACCGGCATTCAAGAGGGCGATACGTTTATCTGCTCCGATACGAACGAATTTTTTCGTCCTGCCAAAGAGGGCGAAAACCACGCATTAAAAGAGTATTTCTACATTACCAAAGAGTCCAAACGCGGCAATTATTTGAGCCAAAAATACATCTCGCGCGCTTCGGGACGCTTATGCCGTACGTTTGCACAAAAATTTACCTTGGGCGATCGCGAAAAAATTCTGTGTTTGGACCTTAAAGTTCAATCGTCCGAATAAAACCGTTTTGAACGCTTGGTAAGGGCAAAACGAACCTCGAATACCGCGCCTTTGCCTTCATTGTAAGCGACGATTTCGCCGTCGTTTTGAAGCACGATCTGTCGAGCGATATTTAAACCGATGCCGATACCCGAGCTCTCTTTGCTGCTTTCAAAGGGCTCAAAAATACGCGGCAAAATTTTGGCGTCGATGCCGCCCGCATTATCGTGAAAACGCACGATCGCAAAGCCGTTTTCTTCGCGAAGCGTAATTTCAAATTTTCGATTTTCAAACGCGTCGATTTTAATCAGCTCGTCGAGCGCGTTGTTCACGATGATAATCCACACTTGCTCGATACGTTGCTTTTGAACCGTACATGTGAAGGTATAGGCGTTTTTGGGCATCTGCAAAGTAAAAAGCCGTTCGTTTAAACGCACGGCAACCACTTGTTTCGTGCGATTGAACGACAAAATCAGTGCGGAAACGACGCTTTCAAAAAGATTGGTCGGCTCTTTTTGCTCCCGACTTTTTTGCGACGCTTCGCGCATGGTTTCGATGATGCTTTCGATGCGCTCGAGTCCTTCTTGAATGGTTTTGGCGTCTTTTAGCATCGTACGCTTGCGCGCGGAATCGGGCATAAACGCCTCCATATCTTCCAAAAGCATCTCAAAATTGCCTTTCACGTACGTCAAAGGCGTATTGATCTCATGTGTAATACCCGCCGCCATCTGTCCGATCGCGCTAAATTTAGCGTTTTGAATCATCTCTTCTTGGAAAGCGGCTTGTATCTGAAGATTTTTTTTCACCTCTTCGTTAATGCGGTTTTGCAAATAAAGTTCTTGTCTTTCCGATTCGGTCATATCGATAAAAACGCCGACAAAGCCGTCGAAATGCCCGTTTCGTATCATCTGCTTTTTTTGGATCTCAAGCGTGACTTCTTTATCCGTCGCCGGTGAAACCGTCGTAATTTTATAGACTTGATGCACGCATTCGAGCATCTCTTGATCTTTAAGCAAAAGCCTTTTGGCGATCTCTATCGGATACAAATCAAACGCCGTTTTGCCGATCACCGCTTCTTTGCTCAAACCGAAATACTCGCAAAACGAGCGAGAGCATCCGATGTAGCGAAAATAACGGTCTTTAATAAAAACGGGCACGGGAATGATGTCGAGCAAAGTCTCCAAATCGCGCAGTTGTTTTTGATATTTGCGGCTTAACTTATCGATCATATTGCGCGATTTGACGCGCTGGCTTATGTCGCGAATACTCCAAATCATAAACGTTTGATCGTCGTCGACGAAGCTGCGTCCAAAAAGCTCCGCCCAAAACGAATGTCGGCTTTTTTTGCGAAAACGGTATTCAAGATGGCACAATCCGGCGCAAGACTCGGACGCCGTGACTTTGCTAAACCACTCTTGATACTGTTTGACTCTGGAAAAAAGTATCCGCACTTCCAAAGAGAGCACCTCTTCCTTGGTATAGCCCAGAAGCGTCGTAAACGTTTCGTTCACGTCTACGATGCATTGGTTTGCGTCTAAAACGACGTAGCCCAAATCGGCATTGTTAAAGTAGAGCTGTGCCTTTTTCGCCAACGCTTCAAGCGAACGTTTCTCTTCGACGGCACACTCTAGAATGCGTCTGTTTTGCTGTTTGAGTAACTCAAGCTCGAGCTCAAGATCACGGATTTTTTCTAAAAGTTCCTCTTCCATCGAAACTATTTGACAAGCTCACGGATTTTTTCTTCAAGCACTTTCATCGAAGAAAACGGTTTCATAATGTAGTGCGTTGCGCCTTCGCGGTGCGATTGAAGCACTTTATCCAACGTCGAGTATGCCGTCATCATGACGATCTTCAAATCGGGTGCTTTTTCCCGCAACGCTTTTAAGACCTCCAAGCCGCCCATTTGAGGCATCATAATATCCAAGAAAACGATATCGTATTTCCCGTCCACGCGCGTTAACGCATGGGTCGGGTTGCTAAAAACTTCCACTTCAAAACCGCCGAGTCGTCTTAAATACTTTTCGATCATATCCAAAATATCCTGCTCATCGTCGATGATAGCAACTTTGATCGTTTTCGCCATTATGCACCCTTTATCGTTCGATCGAATAAGCGATCTTTTGCTTCCAACATTAATTTTTTAGCTTTTTCTTCAACCATACTGTCTAAGCTTTCAAAAACACTGCCGCTTGCCGCTTCGATTTGCGATACCATCTCTTCGATGTGCGCCTTCGAGCAGATTGCCTTTCCTTCGCCGCACTCTTGGGCTAAACGGTTGGCGATCTCATGCACTTTGGCATGCGGATTTTCAAGTTTAGCATACGAAGGCATCGCATGAAATTCCTCTTTCCCGATACCTCTTTCATACCAATGTCCCAAACGGCACTCATGGTGCGTAACGGCCTTAAACTCGTTTTTTTCGCCGAAAAGTAGCGAATAGACGTTATTTTTATAGATGACGTGGTCGATTTTTGCCAAAGAAGCAAAGATTTTATCGCTCAAATGATCGACCTCAAAAACCGAACGCGTTGCGTTTTTCTCGAAAGAGACGATTTTGGTCGTGAGCTCGTCCGTTTGTTTTTTCGTTGTCTGAGCGATTTGATTGACTTCTGCGGTACTTTGTTCGGTTTGGGCGGACTCTTGTTGCATCGTTTTAACGACCATCGCAATCTCTTTAGTGGCCTTTTGCGTTCGTTCCGCCAAATTTCGCACCTCATCGGCAACGACGGCAAATCCCCGTCCGTGTTCCCCCGCACGCGCGGCTTCGATAGCGGCATTGAGGGCTAAAAGGTTGGTTTGATCGGCAATATCTTCAATCAATTGTACCACGCTTGAGATTTCACCGCTACGTTGCGAAAGCGATTTGGCATTACCGACGACGTCGCTCATCAACATACTTAACGTATCCATCGCCGAAGAAGCGTTATGTGCTAAACTCAGTCCGTCGCGTGCTTCGTTTGAGATTTGCGACGACTCTTCTTTCATCGTTTTTAAGTCGTTCAAGATTTCGGAAAACGTTTGTTGCGAATTTTTCAGCGCACCGGAGATGGAATCTTGATGCATCGAAAGAATGTGACTGTCTTTGGCGTTGCGTACGTCGGTTTTGATGATGCTGTAAGCGACCCATCCTTCACCAAGGCGTTTGCTTCGCAACGTTCCTTGACATCCGTCCATGCTGATATTTTGCATCGATTCGTTTAAAAGTGCGGCCAGTTTTTGCGGCTCTTGTATCGTAGCGCGTGCCAAATCGTTTTGCATGACGATCGATTTGGAAGCGTCGAGTACCACGATCATCTCTTCTTGCGAAAACAAAGAGAGTTCCTTAAGTAAAGCGTTTTGGGCTTTAAGCGTTTCGATTTCTTGACGTAAAATTCCTAAGGCCTCGGGTTCTTTTTTCTGAAAAAACATCACTCTTCCTTGCTGGGTCACTTATATTATAGAACGAAACTATAACATTTTAATGACGTTTTTACGAAATTTTTGACGAAAGAACCGGCTAAAGATGCCAAACGCAACGAAGAAGCGCGTTTGGCTTTTTACGAATACTTATGCGTGTTCGTGGTGGCAGCAACCGTGCTCGTGATGATGCCCGTGTTCGCCGCATTCGCCCTCTTTGTGACCGTGACGATGCGCCGAGGCAAGAGGATTGCGGTTTTTCTCGCAACATTTGACTTTGGAGCGAAACGCACCTTCGTGCGAATCATGGCAACCGTGGGATTTTTTGCCGTCTTCTTCTCTCAAGAGCGTGTCGTAGTTATTTGCGCTCACCTCTTCCAAAAGATGATCGTTAAACTTTTGAAGGGCTTGGGCAATCTCGATGCGTTCGCTTCCGGCGAAGTAGACGCGAATACCCGCTTTTTGAAGTGCCGCAAACGGTTTTTCGCCTAAATGGTTCGTAATGAGCGTCGTAACGCCCGCTTTTTGAAACCATTGCGCGACTTTCATACCGCCTTCGACTTCATTGGATTGAATCGTGATTTTAGCGTTTTCATCGATCAACGCGAAAAATTTTGCTTTACCGAAAAGCGGTGCTAAAGCACTGTTTTCACTATCGGTTTTAATCGGCATTGCGATCATTGTATCTCCTTTATTTTGGTCATATGTTCGTAATTGTATCACTTTAAATGAACATATGTCAAGTATTTTTAAATCTTTTATGCTACCATAACTTTTACGATTTAAGGAGTGCTTCATGCCGCGTCAAAAATGCCTTCGTCAAACGTTTTACCAACCGCTTTGTACGCGTTTTACGCCTAAAAACGTTACGCACAATGAGTCGATTATGCTTTTAAGCGAAGAGACCGAAGCCTTGTACTGGATGGATTTGATGGGGCTTTATCAAGAAGATGCGGCACAAAAAATGGGTATTTCGCGTCCGACGTTTGCGCGTATTATCAAATCGGCGCATTACAAAGTCGCGTTAGCGCTTTTGGGCGGACACCATTTGGACTTAGAAACCAAGCGCGATCGCTATGTCGTTGCTTTGTGTTGCGACTCGCCAAAGACGCTTTTACCGCTTCAACCCAAAGGAAAATACGTCATCATCGCGACGATTCACGATCATACGATCGTATCGTGGGTTGAGCTTGAAAATCCCGTTTTCGCGCAAAACCTCAAACCGCCCTTGGTGCTTCCCGAACTCTTCCAAAACCATCAGGTCAACTTTTTTATCAGCGAAAAATTAGGGGAAGGACTTCGAAGTGCACTCTCCGCGCGGGGGATTCATATTATTCAAAAAACGGTCGTGGATAAAGAGGTACTAGCGCACCTCTTTGATTGATCGGCTAAAGCGTTAATAGATCGCAAGCAACACTGCACCGAAAAGAATGCGGTAAATGCCGAACGCAACAAACGTGTAACGTTGTAAAAATTTAAGAAACCATTTGATCGACAGATACGCAGTTATAAAAGCGACGATGAAACCGACACCCAAAACCGTCAAATTTTCGCCGTTAAATTCATGAAAATTTTTGACGATGCTGTACCCCGTAGCAGCACTCATAACGGGGAATGCCAACAAAAACGAAAATTCCGCACTTGCTTTTCGCGTTAAACCCACAAACATCGCTCCTAAAATCGTCGAACCCGAACGCGACGTTCCCGGAATCAATCCCGCTAATTGCGCACAACCGATCAACAACGCTTGTTTATAGCTGACGTTTTCGACGTCGTCGACAAAATGCGCTTTAGGCTTGTAATACTTCTCCGCGATCAAGAAAACGACGCCGCCGATAATAAACATTGTCGCCACGACTTCGACGCTAAAAAGTGCTTTAATCTGCTTCGCAAATAAAAAAGCGATGATACCGATCGGTAAAAATGCGATAATAATTTTTTTCCACAATTCCACTTTTTTGAACGTAAATTTGTCCTTATAAGCAAATACGACTGCCATAATCGCGGCGAACTGTATAATAATCTCATACGCTTTGGTCACGCTATCTTGCCGAATACCTAAAAAATCCGCCGTCACGATCATATGTCCCGTCGATGAAACGGGTAAAAACTCGGTAAAACCCTCAACCACACCCATAATAATAGACTGAAAAATATCCACAAAAATTCCTACATGTAAAGATAAAACGCGATTTTAGCATAAGCCGCGTTAGTCTTTGCCAAACATCGCATACGCAACGTTGTAAACGGAGAAATTTGCTCTTAATTCGGTAAAGTAAAATTTACCGAATTTTAATCTTTAGTAGTTTACAATACATCAATTGCTGTTGGTCTAAGGCTTAGACATACATGAAGTAGCACCTCTTTTTTACTGCGCATCGCTTTACATGTAAACCTAAACAGCACTACATTTTTCACAAAGGAAAGTACGATGGGTGTTGAACTCCACAAGGATTTATTAGGAAGTATCGGTGTCGACGTTGAGCGTCACGCAAAGATGATGGGTGCCGGGTTAGAAGCCTACAAAGCACAGTTTTTAGGACAACCCGATCGTCCTAAAGGAATGGCGTATTTCGACTGGTTTATGAGCGAGATTCAAGGGCAAAGGATTGCTGAGATCAATGCGCTTCGTGCCGAGAAAAAACCGGCGGTAGGTACGTTTTGTATCTTTGTTCCCGAAGAGATCGTCGTGGGTGCGGGCGGAGCCTGTTATGGCTTATGCGGCGGTTCTAACGCTACGGTAGCGGACGCCGAAACCGAGCTTCCTCGCAACATTTGTCCGTTGATTAAATCCGCGCACGGTTTCAAACTTCAACGCACCTGTGCGTATACGCAATCCAGTGATTTTATCTACGGCGAAACCACCTGTGAAGCGAAGAAAAAAGCATGGGAGATCTTAGCCAAACACCATCCCGTACATGTCATGAACATTCCGCATATGAAGCGTGAGCGTGACCTCAAAATGTGGCAAGAGGAGATCAAAGAGTTTAAAGAGCACATCGAAGCCGTTACCGAGAAAAAACTCAGCCTCGATGCGATGAAAGAGGGCGTGCGCAAAGTCAATGCCAAACGAAGCGCGCTTCAAAGGCTCGATCGTTTACGCGGTATGAATCCCGATGTTATGCCCATCAGCGGCAAAGACGCGCTTTTTATCACGCAAGTAGGTTTTATGGACGACATCGAGCGTTATACCGAGAAAGTCAATGAACTCTGCGACGAGCTTGAAGAGCGCGTGAAAAATAAGCAAAGCGTTTTTCCGAAAGATACGCCTCGTTTGATGGTGCTTGGAACGCCCTTTGCCCCACCCAACTGGAAACTTCACACGGCAGTCGAAACGACGGGCGGTTGCGTCATCAACGAAGAGAGTTGCATCGGGCATCGTTACTTTAAAGACAACGTGGACATCGAAGGCGCGCAAAGCGACGACGAACTCTACGCACGCTTGATGACACGCTACTCCAAAATCGACTGCGCCTGTTTTACGCCCAACACCGGACGCATCGACAAAATCGTGCAAATGTACAAAGAAAGACAAGCCGATGGCGTCATCTACTACACGCTTTCCTTTTGTCACACCTACAACGTCGAGTCGCACCTCGTACTTGAAGCGATGCAAAAAGAGGGCATTCCTTGCTTAGTTATCGAGTCGGACTATTCACCCGAAGATGCAGGACAGATCAAAACCCGTGTTGAAGCCTTTTTAGAGAGCATCAACTTCAAGAAAAAAGCGCAAGCGTTTCAGTCCAAATAATGTTTTGGGGCGTAGATATAGGCTCGACCTATACAAAAATCATCGGTATCGGTAAAGAGCGGGAGATCGTCGATAGCGCGGTCATCCCGACCATCTTCAATCAAGACAAAATCGTGGGCGAGTATTTGGCAGACAAAGAGGTCAAAATGCTCGTCGCCACGGGCTATGGGCGTTATATGCTGGAAGATTCGCACGGTGCACCCGTCATCAGTGAAATCAAAGCGCACGCCAAAGGGGCGTACTTTTTTGAGCCCAGTGTTGCCACGGTCATTGACCTCGGCGGACAAGACAGCAAGGTCATCAAAATGGGAGAGTTTGGGAGTTTCACCGACTTTCGCATGAACGACAAATGTGCGGCAGGTACGGGAAAATTCTTAGAGATTGCCGCCAATCGTTTAGGACTTGATATGGAAACCTTCGCCAAAGCAGGCTTTGAGCACGACAAGGAGCTGACAATTTCTAGCATGTGCGCCGTTTTTGCCGAGTCGGAAGTCATCTCCCTTATCGCCAAAAAAGAGAGCCTTGCCAACATCTGCTACGGCGTGCATGAATCCATCGCCGCACGACTTGCTTCGATGGCTCGCAAATTTGTCATCAAAGAGAATGAAACCATCGTTTTTACCGGTGGTGGCGCGCTCAACCCGTTTTTGCATCATATGCTAGAGCGCAAGTTAGAGCGAACCATTGTCATTCCCAAACACCCTCAACTTATGGGTGCTGTAGGTGCGGCACTGGCGGGGTTTGAGGTGGTGAATTAGGATTCTATTTGGGGTAAAAATGTGCTACAATTAGGCAATTTAACACAAGTGTGAGCAAATGAAAAAGCGTGAAATTTCAAAAGAGACCATCAAAAAAGTCGTTGCAATCTCTCAAAAAATAGAAGGCTACCAGCCAGCACCAAAGCCTCTACAAGAAAAAGCCAAAGTGCTTATGGCAAAATACCATGTCAAAATATCGGCTTGACGAAAGCCCGATTTATCTTGAAGGAAGTGAAGTTCCTAAAAATAAATTGGGCATTAAGGAAGCAGAGCTTATCCACGAAATAGAAAACAATCTCCTTCTTCAAGCCTATGAACATTTCGCCTCTCAAATCACAGAAAAGACCGTCCTAAACGAAACTTATTTTATCAGTTTGCATAAAAAGACGTTTGAGTCATTGTATGACTTTGCAGGACTTTACCGCACGGTTAATATGAGCAAAGGTGATTCGCAATTTTGCCTTGCTAAGCACCTCTCAAGTGAATCAAAAAGAATTTTTACCGAACTTGAAAACGATGCTTACCTTCTTACATGTAACAATAAAAAAGCTTTCGTCAAACAACTAACCTACTACAAAAGCGAACTCATCGCCTTGCACCCTTTTTACGAACTCAATGGGCGGACGTTACGTCTTTTTATCGATATGCTTTGCCTCTATAACGGCTACGATTTTATTGATTATTCCGAGGCTATCGAAAATAACGCTTACATCGAAGCATCTATATTATGCGTGCAATACGCCGATAACACAAAAATGGAAGAGATTATTGAGAATGGATTAAGAACAAGGCTATAATATTTTTTACATGTAACCCAAACTCCTAAGCCAACTTTCCAAAAGCATTCTTTATAATACGCTAAATCGTACTATTAAGGATACTCTCATGATCGTATCAGCCAATGACATCAAAACCAAAGGGGTGAGCCTCCTTGATAAACTCTTTGAGAGCGTAAGCGAAGTCATCATCAATGTGCGGGGCAAAAACAAATACGTTGTGATTGACATTGAGCGTTACAAAAATTTGCGCACATTAGAGCTTGACCGTCTTTACGACGAGACGATGCAAGAGATCAAAGAGGGGCGATTTAAAACACAAAGCGTGGAAGAGCATCTAAGCGAGCTACGCAATGCCTTATAACATCACGCGAACGGACGAATACTTTAAAAAATCGGTCAAGTTTTTCAAAAAACACCCTGAAATGCAGAGCAAATACGAAAAAACGCTGATACTTTTAAGTGCCAATCCGCACCATCCCTCTTTGCGTTTGCACAAACTTCAAGGCAATCTCAAAGCGTTTTACTCGGTTTCGCTAGATTTGCAGTACCACATTATTTTAGATTTTATCATCGTCGATGAAGTCATTATTTTACTCGACATCGGCGCACATGACGAGGTCTATTAGTGCCGATTCATACCCTTATTCACACCGCGCTCGTTGCCGAAGCTAAGCCTATCATCGGGCATTTTAAGCTTACATGTAAAGCAAAACAACCGTTTAACCTTTACGAAAACGAAAACGTCGCGCTTATCGTCTCAGGTATGGGAAACCAAAACGCCAAAGAGGCTCTTGCGTATGCGCTTTCGCTTTATGAACCGCGCGTTGCTATCAACATCGGTATCGCGGGTTGTAGCGACACGACGGTTGCCAAAGGCACGCTCTTTTGCACGACGCACGAGGGTTTGGACATTCCTTTTGCGACCTGTTCCTCACGCCCAAAGGCGGTCGATGATACTTTACATGTCACCACAACGCTGGTCGATATGGAAGCCGATACATTTTTGCAAACCGTTCCAAAAACCGTCGAAACATATGTCTTCAAGATCGTCTCCGACCATTTGGAAACGAGCGTTCCAAGCAAAGCCGATGTGGGAAATTGGATAAATAAAAGCATCAAACAGTGGGAGAAATATGTTAGAAGATCAAAAAGCGCATTTTGAAAAAGCGTGCGAAAACACCGCCTTTCAAAGCTTACATGTAAGAACGCAAGATTTTTTAAAAACCAAAGCCGATGCCTATCGTTTCAGCTTTTCGCAGATTCAGCAACTCATCGTTATCGCCATTGATTTACAGATGTGGGATGAAGAGATCGAAGCGTTTTGGGAAGATAAAGAGAGCAAAAAAGAGGCGTTAGCCCATCTTCAAAACCGTTATGAGACATTTAAAAACACGCTCAAAGTCTACCCCAAAAAAGCAGAAACCTTTGAAAAAGAGAGCTTCAAGATTGAAGAGATCGAAAAAGAGAGCTTAGGGCTTGGCTCTTGCCCTGTCGCTTCGCCTAAAACGCGCTGTTGCAACCTGATGACCTTAGACGCGGTGGAGAGTTGCGGGTTTGACTGCTCGTACTGTTCGATTCAAAGCTTTTACAAAAACAACACCATTACGTTCGATAAAACGTTTGCCAAAAAGCTTGAAAAGCTGGAACTCGACCCCGCAAAAACCTACCATATCGGCACGGGACAGTCGTCGGACTCTTTGATGTGGGGCAACCGCGCAGGTGTTTTAGAAGCACTGTTTAGCTTTGCTCGCAAGCACCCCAACGTCATTTTGGAGTTCAAAAGCAAGTCCGACACCATCGCGTATTTGTTGGAAAATGACGTGCCCAAAAACATCATCTGCACATGGTCACTCAATCCTCAAGTCATCATCGACAACGAAGAAAAACGCGCGGCAAGTTTGAAAGCGCGCATCCAAAGTGCAAGAGCGCTGGCGGATAAAGGTGTATTAGTCGGCTTTCATTTCCACCCCATTGTCTTGTTTGAGGACTGGCAAGACGCCTACACCGCCATCGCGCAGGAGCTCCTCAAAACGTTTACATGTAAAGAGGTTGCCCTCGTTTCGATGGGCACACTCACGTTCATCAAACCCGTCCTCAAAAAGATCCGCCTGCGCGCGCAAAAGAGTAAAATCCTTCAAATGCCCCTACACGATGCAAACGGGAAATACTCCTATCCGCTTGCTTTAAAAGAGCAGATGTTTAGCACGCTCTACCAAGCGTTTCAACCGTGGCACAACGAAGTCTTTTTTTACCTATGCATGGAAGATGAGAGCTTGTGGCAAAAGGTTTTCGGACACGAATACGCGAACAATGAAGCATTTGAAGAAGCGATGTTAAAGGCATATAGCGATAAAATCAAATTATAAGTCTAATCCAATGGAGCTTTTTATGACACTTTTTGAAATTCTCAAAATCGATACTAATCAACTTAAAATTTTCTCTTCCAAAATGCTAGAAAAAATCGAATCCCTTCTGATTCACGATGAAAAAACCGAAAAAATTTATATCGATTGTTTAGTGAGAAAGAAAAAAATACAAATCTTTTCGCCCTCTAAAAGCAACCCTGAAGAGCTGATTCGCCAACTTTACATCTTAAAACTTCATACGGAGTACGGTTATCCGCTTGAGCACATGGAACTTGAAGTCAGCGTGACGATGGGTTCATCAAGCAAGAGTGCCGACATCGTCATCTATGATAACGCCGAGAAAAAAGACAAAGAAAACATTGTTCTTATCGTTGAAATCAAAAAACCTAAAGAAGATATGAATAAAGGTATCGGTCAGCTTGAAAGCTACATTTCAGCGTTGCCGACACTTTTAGGTGTGTGGACGGACGGGCAAGAGGAAAACATTCGTTACCGCAATCCTGAGAATAAATACAAATTTGAGCGTTTTAAACGCGTTCCTAGACACACAGAATCCATAGAGTCCGTGTTATCGACCTATCTCAAAAAAGCGGACTTGCAAGACATCGTCGATTTACGCCGAACCGTTTACATGTTAGAACAACGCGTTCTTGCCAATGACGGCGTCAATGCGTTTGATGAAATCTTCAAACTTATCTTCGCCAAGCTTTACGATGAAAAAAGCAAAAAGCCTATTGAAGAGTTAGACTTCCAGATAAAGCTGGGTAAAAAATTATCGTCCACTATCGAAAAGCTTTTCTCAAAAGCAAAAGAGAAATGGAAAGACGTTTTTAAAGAAAAAGACGAAATCGAACTGAGCGAAGAAACCCTCATCGCCGTTGTCTCGGAGCTTCAAGAGTACAAGCTTTTTGAAACAGACTTTGAGATACTCGATGTGGCGTTTGAGCATATGATTTCAGGGGACAGTAAGGGTGAGAAAGGGCAGTATTTTACCCCACGTCCTGTGATAGACATTATCGTCAAGATGATGAACCCTGATGATGACGAAAAAGTGCTTGACCCTAGTGCGGGAAGTGCAGGCTTTTTGCTTCACACGTTTCAATACATCTTAAACAATGAGAAAATCGAAGACAAAGAGCGTTACCGCTACGCTGTGAACAATCTTTTTGCCATCGACTTTGACCCGCGAACGGTCAAAATCGCAAAAGCGTTGATGGTCATTGCAGGAGATGGCTCGTCCAATGCCGTGCATACCAACTCGCTTGACCTTCGCACATGGGATGAGAGCAATAAAGCCAAATTTGACAACGCCATCGCTTCACGATATGCCCAAAACAGTTTTGACATCATCATGACCAACCCGCCGTTTGCGGGAGATATAGGCAGTTCAAGTGGGTATTTGGGTTACTATGAATTTGCACGCGACAAAAAACAAAAGACCAAAAACACTCAAAGCAGAGACCTTCTTTTTATAGAACGTAACCTACGCTTTTTGAAAAACGGCGGCAGAATGGCTATCGTACTTCCGCAAGGCAGGCTTAACAACTCAAGCGACAAAGAAATCCGCGAATACATCGCAAAGCATTGTCGTATTTTGGGGGTAGTAGGCTTACATGTAAACTCTTTTAAACCACACACGGGAACAAAAACAAGCATCTTGCTGTTACAAAAATGGGATAAGAAAAAGTGCCCATATAAAGAAGACTACCCGATCTTTTTTGCGACTAATACAAAACCCGTCAAAGACAACTCGGGTAATTACATCGCCCCAACCACCAAAAAGACCATCGAAAAAACAGACTTAGCAGACATCGCAGAAGCATTTGCGCAGTTTGCCGCCAAAGAGGAGCTAAGCTTCTACCCAAAGCCTTAAACCCATTCGATCAAGAGCGTTACAGCGCCTTATTGGATGGGTTGGAAGCAGTGGAAATGAAACTCAGTGAAGTTTTGGATGATAATGATAGCTTTAGATTCGATAGTGAGTTTTTTAAAAAAGAATATTTGGATATAGATTTAAAAATACATCAACATATGACTGAAAAGCTTGGAAAAATATCAGTATGGGTTACACAAGGGTCTAATCCAATCTTTACTCAAAATGGTATCCATTGTTTAACTGGTAGAAACGTTAAAACTGGGACAGTAGATTATAATGATTCAGATTTTGTTGATTTACAAGAATATAAGAAATTAAAAAGATTTCAAATCCAACAAAACGATATTTTAATTACACTTAAAGGTAAAGGTTCTATTGGTAAAATAGGTTTTGTTACCGAAGTTCAACAAGCTATTTTTAGCCGAGATATTGGTTTAATTAGAATTAATTCATCAAAAATTAAACAAGCATTTATAAATACTTTTTTAATTACTAAATTTGGCTCTAAAATTATTGAAAAAGGTGAAACAGGTGGAACAGGTCAAAGTACATTAACAACAAGCTATATAAAAAATATTTCTATACCTATATTTCGCGAAACATTTCAAACACGTATCGAAACTTTTGTCTTATCCGCACATCAAAAACTCGAACAAAGTAAACAACTCTATCAAAGTGCCGAAGCGATGCTTTTAAAAGAGCTTGGTTTTGATGATTTTAGCCTTACATGTAACAATGTCGCGATCAAATCGTTGAGTGAAAGTTTTAGTGTAAGCGGGCGTTTGGATGCGGAGTATTATCAACCTAAATACGATGCGATTTTAGAAAAAATACAAAGCTATCGAGGTGGATTTGATTTAGTCAAAAATCTATTTACTCAAAATAAAACATCTTATGTTAGAAATAAAAAGTCATATTATTATATAGAGATTAGTGATATAAATGTTTCCAATGGAGAAATTATACCTAATGAAATTTTAGTAGAAGAATTGCCAGATAATGCAAAAATTAAAGTTTCAAAAGGTGATATTTTAGTATCTAAAGTTAGACCATACAGAGGTGCTGTAGGTATCGTTGATGAAAATGATAAAGATTTAATTTGTAGTGGTGCATTCACTGTTCTAAAAGAAAAAGGAAAGATTTTAAAAGAAACTTTGGTTATTTTATTTCGACTGTCTTATTACAAAGACTTATTGTTAAAATATAATGTTGGAACATCTTATCCAGTTATTAAAGATGAAGATATTCTAAATTTACCAATTCCGTTTATCGATGAAGTTATTCAGAAAAATATTGCTTCAAATATCCAAAAAAGCTTCGCGTTGCGAAATGAAAGCAAACAGCTTTTAGCCAAAGCCAAAGCTGCCGTAGAATGTGCCATCGAACAAGGAGAAGCGTATGCCATCGACACTTTTTTTTACGACCTCTAATCTTTACATCCAAGACGGTGTTTTACCCGAATACAAAGTAGGCAATCAAACCTCGTTTGCGCTTGAAGCGTACGCACAAAACGGCTTTGTAGAGAGCACGGAAGAAACCATGCGCTTGACGCACATCAAAGATGCAACCTATGATGTAGTGGGACGTGTTTGCAAAAAATGTTATGACAGATACGCTTTTATGGATTTGGGGATATTGAAGGTTTTTATCGAAGATCCTCAAAAGAGCTTAGAAGAAGGAACGTACTACACAGGCGTCGTCTCTTTGGATTACGATATATGGAACGACTATCATCTCGAACTTTGGGATAGTTTTTGCCGTGAGAAGATAGAACAAAAAGGCATCATCAAAAGCATCACGGTCGATACGTCGTTATTCGTCCCTGCGGAAAAAAATCAAAACGCCATAACCAAAGAGGGTGTTGAACCGAAATTTGACGTGAGCATTCAAGAGACGGATTGTTGGGGTGATGAGGAAGTGTACACTAATGGGACGGTAACATACCTTATCGAAGTCGAATATGATCCGGCAAGCATTAAAACGATTTTGGGCGATATACGCTTTGATCGCGAAACGATAGCCAATCTTGAGGCGACGCTTGAGCAAGATTTTTCTCAGTGGACGCCGCTTGAAGCGGACAACCCTCTTTTGCTTGAGAACGAAAACTATCAAGAACTGCTAGCACTGATTCAAGAAAAGATCAACACGCAACACGAAAAAGCAAAAAAAGGCGATGTGTCGGCATTATTTAATCTCGGAGAATTGGCTTATAATTCTAAAAATTATGAAGAGGCATTTGAGCATTGGAAAGACGCCATGACGATTGACTATCAAGCCAGCGTGAAGCTTTTGCAAGAGAGAGGGCTTGATAGTTACTCTAAAGGGTTTTTAAAAGTTTTGGCAGGCATAAAAACTTTGGGTTTAACGCATGAAACCGCCATTCCCGCTTGTAATGATTTTGATAAAAACGTCGCTATTCACTACTATCTTGATGAACGATTTGGAAAGAATGAGTGGAAAAGTATTTCTCAAAAGAAACATCAGCATATTTTAGAGTTCACGCTGAGTGTTCATGGTGTGCATAAAAAGCTCTTCTTCGATATATCCCCTTTTTATAAACACAATTGGGGTGGGTGCAATAACTGGGATTTTCATACATTCTAAGGACGTGAACGATGAAAACGGTTTTGATGAGCGGCGGTAGTAGCGGCATCGGGAAAGCGATCAAAGAGAGGCTTACATGTGAAGGCTACACCGTTTTTAACATCGGCAGACGCGAGGCGGACATCGTGTGTGACTTGCGTGATGGCGAAACACTCGAAAGGGGCGTGAAAGCGTGGCTCAAAGAGCATGACGTACATGTGCTCATCAACTGCGCCGGCGTCGGACTCTTTGACCCGCACGAGACGATCAGCCCTGCTAAGATCAAAAATCTGATCGACGTCAATCTCACCGCTCCCATCATTCTCTCAAGCCTTTGTTTGCGCGCTTTGCAAAAAACGGGTGGACACATCATCAACATCACGTCCGTCGAAGCCACGCGCCACGCCAAATACTCAGCCCTTTACACTGCCACCAAAAGCGGGCTTCGCAATTTTGGGCTAAGTCTGTTTGAAGAGGTGCGCAAAAGCGGTGTCAAGGTCACCTCTATCAACCCCGACATGACGCTCACCTCTTTTTTTGACTCCCTTCATTTTGAACCCAGTAACGATGAGCAGACCTATTTGCTACCGCAAACGATCGCTCAAAGCGTGTTAGATGTTTTACATGTAAAAGGTGCGATCACCGATATGACGATCCGCCCGCAAAAAGTAGGGATTGCGAAAAAGTAACGTTACGCGCCTTTCAAAATCGTTTTGATCTCTTCATCGCTCACGTCGTAACGGTAAAAAAGCCGATAAAAACGACGGACTTCGTTTTCTAAAGAGAGGTCTTGAAACAGATCGGGATAAAGCATTTTTGCCAACCATAAAGGCTCCAACGCACCCTCGGCACTGCGCACCGCCCACAAATAAACGCCCGTCGGAACGACGTAAACACGACGGTTTTTAACGGCATTGAGTGTTTGAAATGCGGGGTTGCTAAGAATCGTTTCTTGGCTCATTCGGCTATACGTTACGATGACGTCGGGGTTCCATACAAGAACCTGTTCGCCGTTGAGCGTTTTTGCAATCCCTTTCGAATCCAAGGCATAATCTGCGGCGACATTGACGCCTCCGGCGATTTTAACGTATATAGACCCTATATCGCTATCGTTGAGCGTCGTATAGCTTCCCGCCGAAAAATTAAGCGTTAAAACTTTCAGCTTTGGAGAAAGCGTTTGCGTTTTAGCCTGTACGCGCGCTATAACGGCGTCGTAATAGTCGTTAAAAAGCTTTGCGGTTTGCGGAGCATCTTCCCCTAAAATCTCTCCGATCAAGGTAATGCTCTCTTTCATCTCTTCGATCGTCGAAAAGTTTGCCACATTCACAACGGCAACACCGGCACTCTTTAATTGAGCGATCTGGGTATCCTTTAAAAAATAAGCGGTCGGTCCGTACACGACTTGCGCTTGAGCGGCAATAATCGCTTCGATATTGACCGAAGGATTACCGACGCTACTTTTTTGCTCTACGGAAGGAAAAACCGTATAGAACATATTTGAAAGCCGCGGTACGGTTGCGACCATCGTGTGCTCTTTGCCAAGCATACCCGTCACTTGGGCAAATGCCCCGATCAGCGGTACGACCCGCTTGACATGTAAAGGGATGACGACCTCTTTACCGTCGCTATCTTTAAGGGTTCGTACCGCTTCGTCGGCATACGAATGTAGGTTGATCGTCCAAAATGCGATCCATAGCACCAAAAAGTTTTTCATGTTTTTTTCTTTAGGGTAAATGTAATTCCGAAGGCTTCCACCACATGACATACGTCTGCGTTTTTCGAAGCATTCGCCATCGTCCGTCTTCAAGCGGCATCAAACATCGATCGACGTTATAGCGATAGCGTTCCTCGTGTTCGGGCAAGATTTTCCCCACAAAACGTAAATGTTCATACGCCTCTTCTTTCGAATCGTAAATACGCTCAAACCCGTCGTCCAACACAACGACGCTGGGGTTGGCTCCAAGATCGTAAATCGTATTGAACGTTAGGTTATAGTCAAACATACGCTCATCCGGTAATTTCTTCATTGGAGGAATATCCGTAATGCCCTCCAAAAAATCCAACTGAATTTCCCGTAAACTCGGAGCATTCGCAAAACTCATTACAAAAACATACTTGGTCGCCAACTGATTGAGTTTGAGAATATCAAACATACCGACCGAGCGTGACGCCACGGCAATGTCATGTTGACCGATCTTTGCCACCGCGTCCTCGTCTAACCAACTTTGCAACAAAGGCTTAACGTTATGAAGCCCCGCATCGCGTACGTTTTGCACGCAACGCTCCAACATTTTTTCAAAAGCGTCCACGCATGTCACCGATTTTGCTTTTTGTGCCATCGGCACGGTTAATCTTCCCGGTCCGCAACCGATATCGACGACCGTATCTTCGGCACTCAAGTGCATACAATCAACTTGTTTTTGCGTAAAAGCTTTTTCAAGCTTAGCCATGCCGTCGTACATTTCCGCCATTGCATTCCAATCAACGTTTGGCGTTTTAGGGTCTCTAAGCATTGCAAAACGTTGACGACGCAATGCTTCCCAATTTACAAGTCCGTTCATCGTATTCCTTAAAACCGTACTTCAATCGATGCCGTAATATTGCGCGGCTCTCCCAAGAAAAGGCTGGTTGAACCGGCAACGTTATTACCGTCTAAGCCGTTACTGGCAAAGATTCCGCCCCAATATTTTTCATCGGTGATGTTATTGACGGAAAGCCTAAAGATGGTTCGATCGCCCCAAAGTTTTTTGGTCGCATAGCGTGCGCTTAGATCAATCGTAAAATACTCATCTGCCCATTGGGTATTAGCCGGATCAATCGCCCGCTCGCCCGTGTAGTGAAAATTACTGCTGAGTACGAGTTCTTCAAAGCTAGGAACGGTGTATTCGACCAAAAGATTGGCTTGCCATTCGGGCATACCGATCGCTTGCTTATTATTGATATTGGCTATTTTGGCACCGCTAATTTCGGTATCCATAAATGTAACGCCGCCGAATACCGCCGTTGATTGGGTCAATTTACCCGACGCCATAAATTCGACACCTTTATTGGTCTGTTCACCTTGCTCTTCAAACACTCCGTCATAACCCGTATACGCTGTCGGTCGTTTGATTTGAAAAAGAGCCGTTGAGAGATCAACCCGCTCTAAAGCAAGTTTTGCACCGACTTCGTACTGTTTGCTTCGATACGGATCAAGCGTACGCGTGACGCCTGAAGAGTCTGTTCCAGAATCCCCCGGTTGGATGCTGTCCGCATACGTCACGTACAAACTTAAATTTTCTATCGGCTGGTAAATCACGCTTGCGGCATAGCTATACCCACTTTTAGACACATCCGATGTCGTTGCGCCTGATGTGTTGTACGATTCGGTTCCGATCCAGCTTTTATTAGTAGAGAGAAGCACCTGCCATTGGTCATTTAATTTGATGGTATCGCCAAGTGTCAGGTTTTTGACATCAGTGGTAGAAGAGACATAACGTTTACCGGTAGAACTGTTGGTACTGTAAATATCCCAAATATAACCGTTTCCGCCCATCGCAATATCATTTTCAAAACCTAAAATCTCTTGCTTTGTTGTGACATACCCCATGTAACTATCCAGCTCAAATCGCCCGGCGGCTGTTGAGGGATTGACCGTTGAGGCGGTATAGGTTCCACTGTTGGAATTAAAGGTATTGGTTAAGCCATAAAGTGCCCTATCGGCACGTTGTGTTAAGTATCCACCCTCCGCATACCAATTATCGGCTATGTCGTATTTGAGTTTTCCACTGTACGTGGTGGTTGTGAGTTCCCTTCCCGCATTTTTTTGCGCGTATTTTTCATCGGAAGCATCGTATGCGTCAGGAAGGGTATAGCGTGCAACGCCTAGTGCGGTATAAGGCATATTAAACTGCCCGGTATAGCCCTCTTTGATGTACTTGTAGTAACTAAAGTTTGTCTCCAATGTCAGCCGATCGGTGAGATAAAAATCAAGCCCCGTAGAGATAAGCTGTCGTCTTAGGTTACTTCCTTCGACGTATCCCTCGCCGTCACCGCCTACGAAAACACCTCTGTAGCCTACTTTATCGTTGAGTCTACCGCCTACATCGGCTTCTGCTTCGGCATGTCCGCTTTCTCCATACGTAAAAAGTAAAGAATTTTCATACTCTTTCGTCGGTCGTTTTAACTCAAAATTGTACACACCGGATGGATTGGCTGCACCGTATAGCGAGCCTGAGAGCCCGTTTAAAATTTGGAGGCTATCGAACATTGCCATTGGGGTTGCGGTCGTAGAAACGACATGTAATCCGTCCCAGTAACTGTTCGCCACAACATCGCCTCGCATCCCTCTGGTTTGTGGACGCCCGACATCCGCACCACCTCGCCACTCTATTTGAGCAGAGGGAATGTATTTGATAACGTCTTCCAAGCCTTGGGAACGTTGGTTTTTAATGATCTCTTTGGGAATGGTATTGATTTGATAGGGAACATCAAACGCTCGTTTATCGCCCAATGCACCGACAGAAACCTCTTTGGTTAAAAAACCATCTGCAATACCACCCTCTAACTCCTGAAAGCGTTCCGTCGAAACAACGACACCCTCAAGCACGACATTGGTTTTGTCTTTACTTTCTTCACTCCATACGCTTGTAGCACACAAAAGAGGGATCAGTATCGCACTCAACCCCTTCAAACCGTTTTTGTTCACGCCGACTCCTTTTAAGTAATAATTAAACTATATTTATTTATATACAATGAGTGGCGTTGCTTTAGGCTTCACCGATAGAGCGATAAAACGTTCACCTGTGAGGTATTTAGAATAAAAAATCACATTTCGTTGGGATGAGTTATCGTATCCGCATAGCCTAAAAAGCATCTTTGAAGTTAAAAACAAGAACGAAAAATGAAATTCACACAACAGGTACGCTTGGTTATATTTCGTTGGTTATAAAAAAATATAACGTCACATTTAACTGTAAATTTTCTTAAATATGTATTAAATGCATATTACTTGATGTATTACAAACACTTATCTTTCAAGATTCATCTACGATATAATCTTTACATGTAAAGATTTCGCAAAGCAAGACTCTCTATAATGGCGCAAACCGTCTCAAAGGAGTTACCGTGCTTACGCGAATCGAACACGACTTAATCGGCGATAAAGAGATATCCGACGAATGTTATTACGGCGTTCAAACCGCGCGAGCGGCAGAGAACTTTCACATTACGGGCGTTACGCTCGGTAGTTTTCCGACCTTTATCGAATCCATCGCCAAGGTTAAAAAAGCAGCCGCTTTAGCCAATTACGAACTGCATTTACTCTCGGAGGCAAAGAAAAACGCTATCGTCGAAGCGTGCGAGCAAATTATCTCCGGAAAGTTTCACGATCAATTTGTCGTCGATATGATTCAAGGAGGTGCGGGTACTTCGACCAATATGAATGCCAACGAAGTCATCGCCAACATCGGTTTAGAGTCGATGGGGCATCCTAAGGGTGCGTATCAATTTTTACATCCCAATAACGACGTCAATCTTTCTCAATCCACCAATGACGCATACCCTACGGCGTTAAGGGTCGCTCTTTACGAGAAGCTTGGGGAACTTAGCGATTCGATGCGGATTATCAAAGATTCGTTTGCCAAGAAAGCAAGTGAATTCAAAGACGTCATTAAAATGGGAAGAACCCAACTTCAAGACGCCGTACCGATGAGTTTAGAGCAAGAGTTTCGAACGTATGCGGTTATGATCGGAGAAGACATTCAAAGGGTTAACGAAGCGAGACAACTCGTACGCGAGATCAATATGGGAGCTACGGCGATCGGTACGGGTATCAATGCGCATCCCGATTATGCCAAGACCGTCGAAGCCAAGCTTCAAGAGGTGACGGGACGACCGTTTGTGACGGCGGGTGATCTGGTCGAGGCGACGCAGGATACGGGGGCGTACGTACAGATTTCGGGCGTACTCAAACGCGTTGCGACCAAGATGTCTAAAATCTGCAACGATCTTAGGCTTTTAAGTTCAGGCCCTCGCACGGGCTTTGGCGAAATCAATCTTCCCGCGATGCAACCGGGCAGTTCTATTATGCCCGGCAAAGTCAATCCCGTCATTCCCGAAGTGGTCAACCAAGTCTGCTTTCAAGTCATCGGTAGCGACATCACGGTTACGATGGCATGCGAGGGCGGTCAACTTCAGCTTAACGTTTTCGAGCCCGTCATCGCGTTTAACCTTTTCAATTCGATCAACATGATGCGCAATGCGTTTGAAACGCTGGCGTATACGTGCGTGGACGGCATTACCGCCAATCCGGAACGATGCAAAGCCTTGGTGCTTAACAGCATCGGTCTTGTGACTGCGCTGAACCCTTTTATCGGCTATGAAAACTCCACTAAAGTCGCCAAGGAAGCTTTGGAAACCCATCGTTCGGTTTACGACATCGTGCTCGAACGCGCTCTTTTAGCCAAAGACGAGCTTGAAGACATCATCAAGCCTGAAAATATGATCAAACCCCGCAATTTCGGTCTCTCCGAAAAAGATAAATTCGAAAAATAGCCTTTTGCTTCGGGGCGTAAGCCCCGAGCATTAAGCTGCTTTGAGGGTTTATCAAACCTTGAGAGAAGTTTACTTAAAGGAGTTTCCATGTTATGGTTAGAAGTGATTGTCGTCCTTGCCGCGATTTTTTTCGGAGCAAGACTCGGTAGTATCGGTATCGGCTATGCCGGAGGTTTAGGCGTTTTAGTCTTAACGCTTGGACTCGGACTCAAGCTCGGGTCGATTCCCATCGACGTTATCTTAATTATTATGTCCGTTATTGCGGCTATCGGCGCGATGCAAGTGGCGGGCGGGCTAGACTATATGGTCAGCATTGCCGAAAAAATCTTGCGTAAAAACCCTAAGTATATTACGTTTCTAGCACCGATCGTAACGTACGTTATGACGTTTTTTGCCGGTACGGGACATACCGCGTTTTCCACGCTTCCGGTAATTGCGGAAGTTGCCAAAGAACAAGGCATACGCCCCTCTCGACCTTTGAGCATCGCCGTCGTTTCATCGCAAATCGCCATCACGGCTTCTCCGATTTCCGCCGCCGTCGTCTTTTTAAGCGGGGCATTGGAAAAACACGGTATCGGCTATTTGGAACTTTTGGCGGTCTGCATTCCTTCCTCGTTTTTAGCATGTATGGTTGCGGCATTCGTTTCCAACTTCCTCGGAAAAGAGCTTAAAGACGACCCTATTTACCAAGAAAGAGTGGCAAAAGGCTTGGTTAAAATGCGCGGTACGACGCAACTGGACGTTAAACCGGGTGCAAAACTTTCCGTCGGTATCTTTTTGCTGACGATTATTGCGGTCGTCACGTACGCAACGCTCATTAGCGATAAGGTCGGTATCATTAAAAATCCAGTCGTTCCGAGAAACGAAGCGATTATGCTTTTTATGTTTGCGGCGGCAACCTTGATCGCGGCATTTACCAAAATCGAATGCGCCCAAGTGCTTAATTCCGCAACGTTTAAATCGGGAATGAGTGCATGTATCTGCGTTCTTGGCGTCGCATGGCTCGGCGATACGTTCGTGGCTAATCACATCGCACAAATTAAAGCGATGGCGGGCGATTTGCTCAACGTCTATCCGTGGATGTTGGCGGTAGTACTTTTCTTTGCCAGTACGCTTCTTTATTCGCAAGCGGCAACCGCAAAAGCCTTGATTCCGAGTGCTTTGCTACTCGGCGTTTCCCCTTTGACCGTCGTTGCATCGTTTGCCGCGGTCAGTGCGCTTTTCGTTCTTCCGACCTATCCGACGCTGATTGCCGCAGTCGAAATGGACGATACGGGCTCAACCCGCATCGGTAAGTTTGTTTTTAACCATCCGTTTATTATTCCCGGTGTCGTTGCAATCGCGCTTTCCGTCGCATTTGCATTCGTCATCGGTGAGATCATTTTATAACGTTTGAAGGTAGACCACATTTTTCAAAAGGAGTTACGATGAAGTTTTTACATGTCTTGTGTATGTCGGCGCTTATTAGCGCCTCTTCTTTGATCGCCAAACCGACCATTGCCATTTTGGCGACCGGAGGAACTATCGCCGGAGCCGGAACGTCGGAGCTTAAAAGTTCGTATTCCGCCGGTGCCGTGACGGTCGATAAATTGCTAGCCGCCGTTCCCGCCATCAACGACATGGCTACGATCAAAGGCGAGCAAATCTCTAGCATCGGTTCACAGGAAATGACAAACCAAGTCTGGTTAAAACTTGCTAAACGCGTCAACGAGCTTTTAGCGCAACCGGACATTGACGGCGTCGTCATTACGCACGGAACCGATACGGTCGAAGAGACTTCGTACTTTCTCGATCTTACGGTTAAAAGCAAAAAGCCCGTCGTTTTTGTTGCGGCAATGCGTTCTTCAACGTCTATGAGCGCCGATGGTCCGATGAACCTTTTCAATGCGGTCAACGTGGCGATTAACAAAGAGACGACCGGTAAAGGCGTCGTCGTCGTGATGAACGATGAAATTCACAGTGCTCGCGAAGTCACTAAAGTAAATACCAGCTCCGTAAACGCCTTTGCATCGCCTAACAGCGGTAAAATCGGTACCGTTTACTACGGTAACGTCGAATACTACATGCAACCGACCCGTAAACACACCGTTGCTTCCGAATTTGACATTAGCAAATTGGAAGATTTACCGCGCGTCGACATCGTTTACGCCCATCCAAGCGATACGGACGTTATGGTTAAAGCGGCCGTTGCCGCCGGTGCGAAAGGCATTATCCATGCCGGTATGGGTAACGGCAATCCTTTCCCTTTAACGCAAGAGGCACTTGCCGAAGCGGTGAAAAAAGGGGTTATCGTAGCGCGAAGCTCTCGCGTGGGTAGCGGTAGTACGACCTTAGAGGGTGAAGTGGACGACGCTAAATACGGTTTTATCGCAACGACGACGTTAAATCCGCAAAAAGCGCGCGTTCTTTTAATGTTGGGACTAACCAAAACCAACGATAAAAAAGCCCTTCAAAAACTGTTCTTGGAATATTAAGCCTTTTTCTCGCCCCATTTTTTGGGGTGAGATATTCTTTACATGTCAAAAGGTTTGGTGTTATAATATCTGCCCAAAATTAAAGAGGAGACGACCGTGAAAAAGGCCATTTTACTCTGTTTTATGCTTCTTTTAAACGTCATTCCTCTTTTGGCTCACGATAAAAATATCTTAATTATTAACTCCTACCATCGCGGCTTTCAATGGAGCGATGACGTCATTTTAGGCATGGAAAGAGTTTTTTACACACATCCCGACATTAAAATCAATATTTGGTATATGGATTCGAAGCGTATTAATTCCGAAGAGTATTACGCCAAATTGCGTGAATTGTATAAGCTTCAATTGCAAAAAAACCGTTACGATTTGATCATTGCCGTCGATAATTTTGCCTATGATTTTGTGATCAAATACTACCATGAACTCTTCACGAATGAACCTATCTTATTTACGGGCTTGGAGCAATTCGAACCTGAAGAAGTAAGTTCTAGGCAGTTGGAAGATCGCGTTTACGGCATCTTGGAACGGCGCGCCATTCCCGAGACGATTGCTATGATACGCTCGATGATACCGCATTTAAAAAAACTCTATATTATCAACGATACGAGTGCGAACGGCGACGACAGTGAACCTTTTATTCAAGAGGCGATTCGCAATAACCGTTCTCCGATCGAGATCGAATATATCCGCCGATCGACGCTTTCGGAGCTTGAAGAGCGCTTTTCAAAACCCAACCCCGAAGAAGCGATCTTTTTCGTACGCTTTTACAACGACAAAGAAGGCAATCTTTACTACAACAACCAAATCGCCTCGATGCTTGACAAAAGCGCATTGCCCGTTTTTATTACCGATACGCTTTTTATCGGCAAAGGCGCATTAGGCGGTAAACTCGTTTTAATTAAAAAATTGGGCGAACATACCGGCGAAAAAGCGATCAAAATTTTAGATAAAAAGCTCCCCGCACTCGACGTGGACACGTTTCAAACGTATGCATATCAGTTCGATGCCCAAAAACTCGAAGCGTTTTCCCTTTCCCCAAAGCCGGCGATCGACACGTACGAACTGATTAACGCGACGCCGACTTTTTTCGACACGTACCGTAAATTTATCGATGCGGTCTTTTTAATCTCTCCGTTTTTAATTTTCTTGATTTTGGGACTTGCCCATAATATTTACCGACGTGTCCGTTCCGAACAAGAACTGCGCGCGATCGAAATGCAAAAAAACAAGCACCAACAATTCATCATTCAACAATCCAAGCTTGCCGAAATCGGCGAAATTTTCTCTTCGATCGCACACCAATGGAAAAATCCGCTCGTCGAAATCGCCACCATAGCCCAAGAACGCTTCTATGCGCAAGAGGTTCAAAGCGACGAAGAACACAATCGATACGTTCAGGACATTATGGTACAGGTACGCTATATGACCGACACGATCAATGATTTTCAAACGTTTATTATGCCCTCTTCCGAAAAGACCGTTTTTGACGTTAATGAAGCGGTTGAAACGATGCTAAAGATCATCAACCATACGATCAAGTACAATTATATCGACGTTAGCGTGGACATCTCAAAAACGCGACCGATCTTAGGGTGCGCGGGTATAAAAACGAATTTATGCAAACCCTGCTCAACATCGTCAACAACGCCAAAGATCAAATCAAAGAGGCACGAGAAGCCAAAAAAATCAAACGGGGCATCATCGACATCGCCATTTACAATCAAGCGGGAAATCTCGTCATCACGATCGCGGACAACGCCGGCGGTATTGCGGAGGAGAAGCTTCCTTACGTCTTTCAGGCATACTTTACCACCAAAGAACACGGACACGGAATAGGGCTTTACATGTCAAAATTAATTATCGAAGATAAAATGAACGGACGCATCTTTGTCTCAAATCAAAATCAAGGTGCGTGCTTTACGATTATTTTAGGGAGTGCCGTATGAAAATTTTAGTCTTGGAAGATAACGAACGCCTTGCCAACGTGATCAAAAGCGTCTTGGTCAAAGAAGGATACACCGTCGATCTTTTTATGGACGGAGAGGTCGCCCTCGATGCACTCAACCGCGGATATCACTGCTTCATTTTGGATATTAACGTTCCCTCTATCGACGGTATTTCCATTTTGGAGACGATCCGCATCTACCATAAAGACGTTCCCGCCATCATCATCAGTTCCAACCACGATCTCGAAAAAATCCAAACCTCGTACGAAATCGGTTGCGACGACTACCTCAAAAAACCGTTTTTTATCTACGAGTTGGTCCAAAAAGTCAAAAAGTTATGCCACAAACCCTCGCAAACCCTCTCGTTTTGGAGCGGATATACCTACGATTATCTCAATCACCGCTTGTTCGATCCTCAAAACGAAGAGATTAAGCTCGCTAAAAAAGAGTGTATGTTTTTGGACCTTTTTATCAAAGATCGCCATCGCGTCGTAACGTTTAACGAGTTGGAAGAGTACGTTTGGGAAGGCGAAGAGACCAACATCTTAAATATGCGTGCTCTTATCAAACGCTTGCGTAAAAAACTCCCCGAAGGTGCGATCGAGATGATTAAAGAGATGGGCTATCGTCTGGGCGAGATATAAGCCGCTTAGGAGGGATTTCGGTAGTAAAGTTGCGTTTTACCGGATTGGTACGAACTGTAGAGCTTTTTAAACTCTTTAAACACTTTGGCGGAGTACGGATTGTCGTCGATCTTGCCGTTGTAGGCATTGATGGCGTCTTTGGTATTTTTATGGCGCTCAAAACAGGTTGCTAAAATATACGCTCCGACTTGAATGTTGATTTTCGGATCAAACAGATCGTACAAAGAGATATTTGCCTTGTCTAATAAGGGTTTGTGAATCGAGTTGATCTGCATAATGCCCATATCGAAACGCGGGTAGTTGCGCGTGTAGAGAAAATGCACGACGTGGCTTGCTTCGTACTTGTTTTTGCTTTTAATCGCAATCACTTGCGAATACTGCTTGCTTTCAATCCCTTTTTGCTTCAAAAACGCTTGTAACTCTTGGGCTTGTTTCGGTGTCATCTTGGAAGCACTAAAAGCAACCACGTAACGATCCAAGTCGCTTTCTACCTTAGCGATAGAATAAAGCAAGCGCGGCTCGATACCGTAAATTTGCCCGACTTTCACCCAAATATTTTCACTTTGATTGGCTTGCGCCGCCCATAAAAAAAGAGGAAAAAAAAGCACGAACATGATGTGACGTACCATATCCTTTTCCTCCTTTTTTCACGTTTGCTTCATTATAAATAAAGCAAACTTTATTCTCACTAAAGCATATCTTGGTTAAAATATTTTTCCTCTTGCGGGGGGTATGTGACTCTGGTGTGCACCACGGCCTTCAAAGCCGATCGGGTGGGCGGTTGACCGTTTGCCGGTAGGTTCGATTCCTACACCCTCTCGCCATACTTCACAATCGATTTTCCTTGAACGCTTCCGTCGTTTTACGATCAAACGTGTTGAGCCTTTGCGATATATGCTTTCCAACCTCCGTATTCACTGATCTCTTTTGCATTTTTTACCGCGTCGCATTCACAGATAAAGCCTTTGACGCTGCTTCCGTCGTCTAGTTCAAGCGTTCCGATGCCTAAAGGCGAGGCGATTTGCACCATGAACGCTCCGAAGTTTTCCAAAGGCATTTGCCATACTTCCAGCTCGATCGCATAAGGACTTGTGCGATCTTTGAGCAGTCCCGGACGCGGCGGTACTTTTTCGGGAACATCGAACAAGCGGTATCCTACGGCCGTTTTACATGTTTTAACATAGGTCGCCTGCAAAGCGACCAACTGATGGTTTAAAGGCAAACCCTGCATGTGTGCGCCGCAAACGCCCACTTCGATCCACTGACTCATACGTTCTCCTTCATGTAACGCGCACCCATCGCAAGGAGCGCTTTATCGTTAAAATGATCCGCAAAGATCGTGATGCCAAACGGCAAACCGTTATTTCTTCGACCTGCGGGCAACGCGTACGCGACGCAATCGAGCAAATTCATAAAGTTGGTGTAGTACCCCAAATTCGTATTGAGCTTGATCGGGTCGGCATTGACCTCTTCGATCGTGTAGATCGTCCCCGTCGTCGGCGTCACGATAAAATCGACCGTTTCAAGAACCTCCTCGGCTTTTCTTCGATAAGCCTTCAATCGGTACTCCGCTTCAAAATACGCTTCCGCACTCTTGTTTTTTCCTTGTTCGATAATGCCTTTGGTCACGTCTAAAAAGCTCTGAGGCGAACTTTCCAAAAGCGTTTTGGTCGCCACGTAACGCTCCGCGACCCAAGGTCCAAAATAAAGCAAGTCGGCCGCTTCTAAAAACGGTGCAAAATCAATCTCTTTGGGAGTTCCGCCCAGAGCGATCAAACGCTCCACGCTTGCGTCAAATAAGGCTTTGGCTTCCTCGTCGCCGAAAAACGCCAAATCTGCTTTTTTAGGCACTCCGAAATAAAAATGTTCGGGCACGTCGCGCACCCGAGAGGGTAACGCTCTCGCATACACGTCGCCCGCGTCAAAATCCGCCATCACGTCAAAAATAAAGCTCGCGTCTTGCGCGTTTTGGCAAAACAACGAGACGCAATCCAAACTGCGGCACGCCGGTACGACGCCGCTCGTGCTCACCACGCCTTTGGAAGGCTTAAAACCGACCAGCTCGTTAAACGCCGCCGGCACTCTGCCCGAACCCGCCGTATCGGTACCCAATGAAAAAACGACCATATTCAAAGCCACGCTGACCGCACTGCCCGAGCTAGAGCCGCCGGAAATATAATGTGCGTCGATGCTATTGTGACACGCCCCGTAAGGCGAGCGCGTACCGACAAGCCCCGTCGCAAATTGATCGAGATTGGTTTTACCGATCGGAATCGCTCCCGCTTCGATCAAACGCTCGACGACGTATGCCGACGTTTGGGGAACGTAACGAAAATCGGGACATGCCGCCGTCGTGGGAATCCCCGCCAAGTCGATATTGTCCTTAATCGCAAACGGGATGCCGTACAACGGAAGGCTATGCGCCTCTTGCGTCTCCAAACGCGCAAGGTACGGTTCGAGTTCTTCATCGCTTAACACGTAAATCCAAATCGGATTGGAAGCGTGCCGTGCTATCGTCTCTTTAATCGTCGCGACCAGCGTTCGAGGGCTTAGCCCCTCTTCGTACGCTTTTTTAAGAGTCATTCTATCCATCGTATGTTCCTATTTTTCTTGAGATGACAGGGCTTCGATTAAAGCCGCCGAAACGACCAACGCACCGCCGGTATATTCGCTAAAACTCAATGCCCGCTCACCGATGTAAGCGGCAGATACCACGGCCGTCACCAGCTCCATGATGATAATGATCGATGAGCGTCCCGCCTCCATCTGCGTGACGCCCCATTGCGAGCCGATATTGGCAAGCAGTAACCATAAAAGAGCGTACGCCAGCAAGGCCGCCCATGCCCTAGCACCGACCTCACTCGGAAAACGCTCGACGCCCAGTAGTATTAGCGTGCTAGCAAGCACGAAGCATCCCCAAAACATCGCTCCGACTTTGACGTTGACATGTACCTCTTTCAACGAGCGAAACAAAATGTTGTTGAGCGCGAAAAAAATCCCCGCCGCTAAAGCGATCAGATCGATCGTCGAAAAGCTTACATGTAAGGTTTCGACTCCGCCCAAAATCAAAAAAGCCCCCGCAACGGCAAGCCATGCTCCCCCGACTCTGGCGAGGCTGAGCTTTTCGTGCAAAAAGAAGTAACCGCCCAGCACGCCCCACACGGGCAAAAGGTAAAAGAGCACCATCACGCGCACCACGTCGCCGTTAATCAGCGCATAGGTAAAGCAAAGGTTTGCTCCGCCGCCCAAAAGGGCTATCGCACCGAGTCCCGTTGCGTATCGGCGCGAAAATCCTCTTAGCGTTAGAGGCAAATAGACCAACGCCAATACGCCGTACGCACCGAAAATAAGAGCAATTCCCTCAATGCCCAACGCATGAATCTGTTTCAACGGCCACCATGAAAGCCCCCAGAGAATGGAAGCTGAAAAAAGGACGATTACGGGAAGGTGCGATCTCATTTTAAGCCTTGATCGGCTCGATGATAAAAAGCAATTTACCCGCATGAATGTTCTCGCCCTCTTCGCACAAAACCGCGACGATCTTTCCGTTTTCGGAAGCTTCGATCGCGATCTCCATCTTCATCGACTCGGCGATCGCCAAAACATCGCCCTCCTTCACGGTATCGCCGACCTTAGCGTTAATTTTCCATAAATTGCCTTGAACGGGTGCTTCCACGCCTTCGTTATCGCCGAGTTCCACGACCTCGTTTTCGTGCGCGACTTCGGCTTCGTGTTCCGCCGAAAAGTTGGCAAGTCCCGTTTTTTCCCACATCAAACGCTCCTCTTCGAACGCCCGACGTTGTATGGTCACAAAAGCGTCGATGCTTTCGCCGTTTTGCGCTAAAAAGGCTTTATACGCTTTCAAACTAAACGTACTCTCTTCGATTTTGAGGTTGATTTTGCCGCGCGGAAAATCTTCGCGCATCTGCATCAATTCTTCATGGCTCACTTCATAAAATCGGATTTGGTCGAAAAAGCGAAGCAACCACGGTTTGCCCTCTTTAAAGTCGTTTGTTTGGCGGTATTTGTTCCACATCTGCACGGTACGACCGACAAACTGATAACCTCCGGGACCTTCCATACCGTACACGCACATGTACGCCCCGCCGATACCCACGGCATTTTCCGGCGTCCACGTACGCGCGGGGTTGTATTTGGTGGTGACGAGTCGGTGGCGCGGATCCAGCGGCGTGGCGACGGGTGCTCCCAAATAGACGTCTCCTAGTCCCATGACCAAATAATTGGCATCAAAGACGATCTTTTTCACGTCCTCTATCGCGTTAAGCCCGTTGATACGACGGATAAATTCGATATTGCTTGGACACCACGGCGCATCGGGACGAACGATTTTCATGTATTTTTCGATCGCGATGCGCGTTTGCACGTCGTCCCACGAAAGCGGCAAATGCACGATGCGCGTCGGAACTTCGATGTCGTCGATGCTCGGAAGCGAGCATTCCATTGCCGCAATTTGCTCGATTAGCTTTGCCCGATCGCACACTAACGGATCAAAATGTACCTGCAACGACCGTATGCCCGGCGTTATGTCGATTATTCCCGCAATGCAAGCTTTTTTGAGCGTTTCCATCAAGACGTGAACGCGAAAACGAAGGGCGATATCGAGCTGCATCAAACCGTATTCGATCAGCAAATATGCATCTCCGGACTGTCGAAACGTGATGCTCGGCAAATCGTTTTTGCCCTCATCGCGATACAAAATCGTCGAGCCAAGCGGTGCTATATGTAAGAAAGACCGCGCATCAAACGCGACGCCTTTTTCCAATGCCGCCTCTTGCGCTTGAAGCATTTTGATCGCATTGTCATGGCTGATCGGTACGAAGCGGATTTTATCGCCGGCGCGAAGCTGACCGATTTTCCACAGCTCGGCACTCGCGACGCTTACGGGGCAGACGAACCCGCCTAAGCTCGGACCGTCAGGCCCTAAAATGACCGGCATATCGCCGGTAAAGTCTACCGCACCGATCGCATAAGCGTTATCGTGAATATTGGACGGATGAAGTCCCGCTTCTCCGCCGTCTTTGCGCGCCCACGAAGGTTTAGGACCGATAAGCCTGACCCCCGTACGGTTGGAGTTATAATGCACTTCCCACGTCGCGGCGAAAAACGCCTCGATGTCTTCTTCGGTGAAAAATTCCGGTGCGCCGTGCGGCCCGTACAACACGCCGATCTCCCACGTATTCGTGATTGCGTGGGCTACATTCAGCGGTTCGCTAAGCGGCTCTTGGGCGATCATCGAGCTTACATGTAAAACATCTCCCGCGATCAATTCACGTCCGGCATGTCCGCCGAAATGACCGAGCGTAAAGGTCGAGCGCGAACCCAAATACAACGGCACGTCCAAACCGCCTCGAATTGCAAGGTACGTACGAAAGCCTTGCATGTGCACTTTTTTGAGTTTGAGCACGCTTCCGGCTTTGACATGTATCGCGCGATTCATCGCCACGGTTTCCCCGTCGATGCTCGCATCGATACGCGCGCCGCATAGGGCGATAACGCTTGCTTGATTGAAACGCAATGTCGGTCCCGTGATCGCGATCTCCAGTCCGGAAGCCTCTTTGGCATTGCCCACAAGCGTATTGGCGTAGCGAAAATGAAGCGCATCAAAAGGACCCGAAGGCGGTACGCCCACATCCCAATAGCCGACGCGTCCGGGAAAATCTTGCACGCTCGTTTGCGTTCCGGGTCTTAAAACGTCGATGCGGTTGCTCGAATAGGCAAAACCGGCTAACGATTTGGTCGTATGCGTTGCGTGTTGAAAAAAGTCGCTTCCCACGATCGCACCCAAATACGAAAGATTGGTCGTAATGCCGTCGATGCGCGTTTGTGCGATCGCTTCTTGCATCTTCGTAAGGGCTTCTTCTCGCGAAGGGGCTTTGACGATCAACTTAGCAATCATCGGATCGTAAAACGAGGCGATGCTCACACCCGTTTCAATAAACGAATCGACGCGAATATTCGGAGCAAACGAAACGTTATGGAGCATTCCGGAGCTGGGTTGAAAATTTTTGAGCGGGTCTTCCGCATAGACGCGTACTTGAATCGCATGCCCTATAGGACGGTGAACATAAGCATAAAGCGCATCGTTGTGACCGTAAGCTTGGCGAATCATCCACTCGACCAAATCCACGCCGCAGACCTCTTCGGTTACGCCGTGTTCGACTTGAAGCCTCGTGTTCACTTCTAAAAAATAAAAATCGTTTGTGGTCGTATCGTACACGAACTCGACCGTTCCGGCACTCAGGTAATTGACCGACTGCCCCAAACGCGTCGCGGCTTCATAGAGTGCTTGTCGTGTTTCATCGCTAAGATTGGGGGCTGGCGTTTCTTCGATGACTTTTTGGTTGCGGCGTTGAATCGAGCAGTCTCGCTCGCCAAGGGTCGCGATCACGCCTTTGCCGTCGCCAAATATCTGTACTTCGATGTGACGCGCGGCGGCGACGTATTTTTCCAAAAAAAGACCGCCGTTGGAGAAGTTGTTTTCGCTCAGACGTTTGACCGATGCATACGCTTCTTGAAGTGCTTTTGCGTCATAGCAGAGCTGCATACCGATGCCCCCGCCCCCCGCGGTACTTTTGAGCATCACCGGATAACCGATCGCTTGGGCACTTTTTAACGCTTCTTCGACGCTACTAAGCAGGGATGAGCCCGGAAGTAACGGGACGTTATGAGACTCTGCGAGAGACCTTGCGGTGTGTTTGAGACCAAAAGCTTCGATATGCTCAGCCCTTGGACCGATGAAGACAATGCCTTTGGTTTCACACGCTTTCGCAAAAGCGGCATTTTCGCTTAAAAACCCGTACCCCGGATGAATCGCTTCCGCGCCTACTTTTTGGGCTAACGCTAAGATCTTTTCACCGTCCAGATAGCTTGAACTCGCCATTCCTTTGCCGATGCAGTATGCTTCGTCCGCAAAGCTTACATGTAAAGAATCTTTGTCGGCTTCAGTGTACACAGCCACCGAAACGATGCCCATTTTTTTGAGGGTTTTAATGACGCGGCAGGCGATTTCGCCGCGGTTGGCAATCAGAATTTTTTTAAACATCTCTCATCCTTGCAAAAAATTCGCGGGTCGTCCCGCAAAACTATTTTTCTCTTAAAGGTCGTCCTTTAAAAGGCGCAAACGCGCTTAGGCTTCTTTGATGATGATCTGAATCGGCGTCGGATTGAAACCGTTGCACGGGTTATTGAGTTGCGGGCAGTTGGAAATAAGCACCAAAACGTCCATATAAGCCTTCATTTCGACGTAATCGCCGCCTTTAGAGATACCGTCCACGATCGCCAAATGACCGTCTTCTTCAACCGGAACGTTCATAAAAAAGTTGATGTTATTGGTCAGATCGCGCGGGTGCATCTCAAGCTCTCCGATCGCTAGAAGATAGTTGTCGCGGCAACTGTGCATGTACTTTTTGTCGTGTCCGAAACGCACCGTATTGCTCTCGGCACTGCAATGCCCGCCTAAAGTGTCGTGGTTTCCGCAGGTATCGGCGATGACTTCGAGCATCACGTTATCGTCGTTGGAAAGCAGTTTTGTTCCCGTCGTGATAAAAATACTGCCCTGCTCGCGAATAGTATCGCTTGCACTGTAACGCTCTTCGTGATCGTTCGCGTTGTAAAAAAGCGTATCGACCGCTTGACACCCCTCCAAATCGACGATGCGAATCGTTTGACCCTTTTTAACGACACGGTAAAACGGCACACCCGAACTGACGCGTTCATTAAATATCTCTTTTGCTTCCATCGTTGTCTCCTTAGGCAAAATAACGCGCGTTGTTCTCAAAACCGCGTCTGGCTTCTTCGCTAAAATTCAAACAAAAATCATCTTCGCTCAACTCCTCTGCGTGATACATCACAACGGAAAGTTCGCTGGGCGCGTACGTTCCTTTTTCCATAACGTGCGGCGTATTGGAAAGCACCAAAAGCACGTTCATATCGGCACGAAACTCGATGTACTCCCCCGCTTTGGGGCGTTTAGGAGAAAGCTCCAAACGACTTCCCTCTTTGACGTCGACTTTGCGAAAAAGATTGAGGCACGGGATCATATCGCGCTTGCCCATACCGTATTTGCCCAGTTCGATCAAAAAGTTTTCGCGGTCGCTTTTATAATAAGCGTTGCGCATCTTCTCGTACGTGCCGATTCCAAAGTTTTTTTCGATGATGCGTGCATTGCTCATGCCCGCCATCGTATCCAAAAGCCCTTGGGTGGTATCATCCGTAATCGACAAAAGCACGTGCCCGAGTTCAGAGAAAAGCACTTTACCTTTGCCTAAAAAGGCGTTCCACTGAATCTTGACCGTATCGGCAGAGTTGTAACGCTCGCTGAAATTATCGGCGTTGTAGAACATGATGCTTGCACTCGCATTGGCATCTTTGGCATAAATGCGGATTTTATCGCCGCGTTTGATGATTTTTGACCACTTCGCACCCCCAACGATACGCTCTTCCAAAACAATCTTGTTTTTATCTATCATTTTTTTCTTCCTTTTTCTCACGCAATAACGGAATATCGTACGTGATTTTTGCGCCAAACGCGTTGGGTGCTTGAGGATCGTTTCGAACCTTATCGAACACCAACACTCTGGTTCCCAAATAAAAGCCCTCGTGAAGATCGTGCGTGACCATCACGACGGTTAAGTTGTTTTTCTTCCACAAATCCAAAATAAGCGCGTGCATGTCGGCTCGAATGCCCGGATCCAACGCCCCGAAAGGCTCGTCCAATAAAAGCAGTTTAGGCTTTTTAACCAAAGACTGCGCGATGGAAAGGCGTTGTTGCATCCCGCCGGATAATTGGCTCGGATAGTGATGAAGCACGTTTCCAAGCCCCACGGCTTCTAGCATCGCGACGGCTTCGGCGCGTGCTTCTTTTTTAGCGCGACCGAAGAGCTTGCCTAAAAAAGGCGCTTTTCCCAGCTCTATGCCGAGCATCACGTTTTCCAAAACGCTTAAATGCGAAAAGAGCGAATAACGCTGAAACACGATGCCCCGCTCCACGCTCGGTTCGCTCGGAAACGGTTTACCCTCAAAGAGAAAAAGCCCTTTACTCGGGCTCTCTTCGCCGAGCAACATCTTTAAAAACGTGCTCTTACCGCACCCTGAAGGTCCTACCAACGTGCAAAATTCGCCCTCTTTGATCTCCAAAGAGAGGTTTTCCAACACGACGTTATCCCCGTAGCGTTTCCATAGATTTTTGATCGTAATCAAACTCATAGGGCATCCTTTTTCGCGTACCACGGGAAAACCTTACATGTCACTTTTTTGAGGATAAAATCCGCTAAAAACGCCAACACCGTAATCCATAAAACATAGGGCAAAATCATATCCATTGCCAAATAACGTCTGACCAAAAAGATGCGATACCCAAGTCCCTCGGTCGCCGCAATCGCTTCGGAGGAGATCAAAAAAATCCACGCCGTTCCCAAGGTCAATCGCACCGCATCTAAAAGGCGCGGTAACATCTGCGGGACGATAATGCGAACGGCAAGCGTCCACGAACTGGCTCCCAAAGTTTGCGCTTTAATGAGCTGTTCTTTAGGAAATTCCTCGACGCGATGCTGTAAATCGCGCACGATGATGGGCGTTACGCCGATAACGATCAATGCGACTTTAGCGACCTCTCCCATTCCAAAGACGATAAAAAGGATCGGCAAGATCGCAATCGGCGGCACCATCGAAAAGGCGGCGATAAACGGGGAAAAACCCGCTCGAACGAGCGGAATCAACCCCAAAGGCACGCCGAGCATCAATCCCAACGCCGCGCTAATGCCAATCCCCAATCCTAAACGCTGCAAGGAAGCGAGCGTATCGTTCCAAAAAATGATCTCGCCGCTTCGTTTGCTCGGACTCAGTGCCGACTTGTCCATCGTTTGCGCCATCTGCGCGATCGAGGGTAAGAGCTTATCCTCGGCATTGTCCGCTAACCTCGCATGGGAAGCAAACACGTACACGATCACGAGAATGACAAACGGGAGCAGTCCTAATAGCAAGGCGTTCCCGCGATTGGGTTTTCGGTTGATCAGTCGCTTCATCCTATCCTCTTTTGTATACGAATTTTAGAGTTTTCCCTCAGCCGCCAATTTCATGTATTCGTCCGTAAAGCGAAGTTTCATATTTCCGGTACTGCCGTAGGTTTTGCCGTTAGGAAACGCCATACCGACAAAGGTCGCATCTTTGGCACCGTCTCCTAAAATACCGTGCTCAAAGGAGAATTCGCTCACTTTTTGCATCGTTTTAGGCAATTCGGCACTAAGAGTAAATTTTAGAGCATCTTTGGCGTCGTAGAACATATTGGTCGTTTTAAGTTGGCTATTGAAACCCGCAACGTCCGTTCCGGAGGCTTTTGCCATTGCCGCAATCGCTTTTGCGTCTTTATTTTTCATCAAGCCCATCACCTCGTACCATGCGCCGGTTAACGCTTTGGCAAGCTTGGGATTGTCTTTGATCGTCTCGGTATTGAGCACTAACATGTCGATGATTTCGCCGGGAATTTTGCTGGAGTCAAATACCAAAGAAGCGCCTTTCATCCCTTTGATTTCGCTGAGTTGCGGATTCCAAGTGACCAAAGAGGTAAGCTCGGGTGAGGCAAATGCCGCAACGATGTCCGCATCTGAGGTATTGACGACTTTGATGTCTTTTTCTTTAAGCCCGACGCTCTCAAGTCCGCGTGCTAAAAGATAGTGAGAGACGGAGAGTTCGACGAGATTGACGTTTTGACCTTTGATTTCGGCAAGGCTTTTTTTGTTTTTAAGAATAATACCGTCGTTCCCGTTGGAAAAATCGCCGATAATTACGGCAGTGGAGTCCACACCGCCCGCGGCAGGAATCGTGAGTGCATCCATATTGGTCATCACGCATCCGTCAAATTTTCCGGCGGTATATTGGTTGATCGATTCGACATAGTCGTTGACTTGAACCATTTCGATTTGAATGCCGTATTTTTTCGCCCATTTATCGATAATACCGGATTGTTGTGCATAGTCCCACGGCATCCATCCGACGTAAATCGTCCACGCGACTTGGAACTTCTCTTTGGTTTGAGCCATTAAAGAGACGCTCATCATCGTAGTAGCCACCATAGAGGCAACACAAAGCTTCAGCACAGAGTTAAAGATAGAGGTCATGGAAGACTCCTGAGTAGAATTTGGGAAACACGCCAAGAGGTTGAAAACCTCCCGGGCTTTTATCCCTCCGTGAACCTCTACTCAAGAGGCGACAGCTCTCGGACCAGACGCACGATGTGCCGGAACCCTAGCCGTCATTTCAGTGATTAGCAGTGAGGCTTTCGCCCCAATGACATGTTTTCTGCCGAAAGTATAACCGATTTTTTGAAAACGAATAAACACTAAACTGATTAAAATTTAAGCATCCTATCCGAAGGGGGTTGAAAACAAACGCTTATGCGCTATAAGGCGTTTTGAGATACGACGTCAGTAATGTGAGCGATTCTAAATGCATACTTAAGTATCGGTTTTGAGAGGTCGGTTTGTAAACGTACAGCGGCGTATCGGCTATTTTGCCAACGTATTCAAAATCGTTTCGAGCGTTAATGCTCTCTAAAAAAAGACGCGTTTCTTCTTTTTTAGCGACAAAATTTTCCAAACGTTTCGTGTAAAAGGCCGATTCCAAAACACCGTTCTTGCACAATAACCGTCCTTGCGTACGGCTTAGCGAAGGGCATTTCGTATCCACCAAAAGATGTTCGAAGTAAGGGCTCACGGGATAGAGTCGGCATGCGGGCGGGCGGGCATCGTAGATCGAACAACGTTTATGATCAAGATAGCGGCACGTGTTTTCTCCGTCGTTCAGTAAAACAAAAACGCCCAAGCTATCTTCAAGAAAGCTAAAAACAATCGGGAAATAGCGATAAACCGCTTCAAAATCTTCTAAAATCAAAGGTGCTAGCGAAAAGCCGTGCGCTCCGTCACAGCAAAAACCTTGACATGTAGAACACCCGTTAAAATACCAATCACGCCCTTTAATCGTGACGAAACTTCCGATACAATCCATTTGTGCCCGTGCAAATTAAGATGCAATTATCATACAACAAAGTCAAACGCAAATCCATACCCGCTTGGTAAAATCAAGGCGAAACGCATTATAGCACGCCGTTTTTACACACCCTCGATCTTACATGTACGCCAACGGTTTGTCGTAAAACGCCTTGACTTCCGCGATGATTGCCGCATACTCCACCCCTTCGTTTCGGAGGTGTTCGAGCAGTTTTGGCGCGTCGTTTTGCGAAACCGCGATCAACAAGCCGCCCGACGTTTGCGCGTCGTAAAGCATGATCTCGTTTCGATGCGCTTTGTTAACGGCGATTTTATCACTCAAATAGGCTTTATTGGTATACGCTCCGGCGGGAATAATCCCCATATCCGCCAATGCTTTAGCTTCCTCGACGATAGGAATCGCGTCGATATCAAAAAGAATACTCACGCGATCGGCACTCATTTCGTACGCATGCCCGAAAAGTCCGAATCCCGTTACGTCGGTGCATGCGCTCACGTCGTAGCGTTGCATGATGCGCGACGCCTTGTGGTTCAACGTTGCCAAAATCGACGCGACCTTTTCGACCGCATCGTTTGGAAGCATATCCGCTTTGATCGCCGTCGTTAAGATACCCATGCCCAACGGTTTGGTCAAAACGAGCACGTCGCCGACTCTGGGCGTATTGTTTCGGTAAATCTTTTGAGGATGAACAAACCCCGCAACGCTTAAACCGTAGGTCATTTCGGGTGCTTCGATGGTATGACCGCCGATAATGACGCCGCCGCATTCTCGTACTTTACTCTCCCCGCCCGCTAAGATCTCTTTGAGCACGCTTCGGGGTTGATGACAACCGTCAAATCCGACGATATTCATCGCCGTCGCGACTTCTCCGCCCATCGCAAAAACGTCGCTTAGCGAATTAGCGGCGGCGATTTGTCCGTAAACAAACGGATCGTCCACGACGGGCGTAATAATATCGACCGTCTGGACCAACGCACGCATGCTATCAAGCGCATATACGCTGGCATCGTCACTGGTGTCCATTCCGACCAATACGTTTTCATGCGTGCAAGAAAGGCTGCCGATCGCTTCTGTGAGATCCCCCGGACCTAGCTTGGCAGCACAACCCGCAGCCTTGACGTATTTGGTCAATTTTGCTTCGTTGTTCATAGCGTTCCTATAAGCTAATAGTGCCTTCTCCGCCGAAAAGCATCTCGATCGTGCCGTACGCATTGCCGATTTTACCGACTTTGAGCCGGTCGCTCACACCGTAAAATTCAAGGCAAACGCCGCACGAGTAAATTTCAACGCCTTTGGCTTCCAAGCCTTTTAAAATCTCGATCACGGGAGAGGTCTCATCGGCGGTCGTTAAATGCACCGCCGTGTTGACGCAAACGATGCGTTTGGGAAGCTTGGGAAGTTCTAACGTGGATTTCAAAAACCCGACGATCAGTTTAGCACCGAGTTCGCCCTCGCCTACTTTATCGCTTTTCAAAAAGAGGGTTTTGTCCAAAAACGCTTCCTCTTTAGAAGAAGCGACAACCGCGCACGCAAAGCCTTTCACGACCGTAACCAGGCTTTTACCGTCTTGTAAATCTTCGGCTCTTGCGTCATAACCGCTATTTTGCGCGAAACGCAAAACGTTTTCTCGCGAAGCAACGTTATCGACGACGATCTCTAAAATCGAGTCGTTCGGAAGCGTCTCCAAAGCTTTTTTTGTTTTTAAAACCGGTTCGGGACACGCCAAACCGCTGCAATCGATTTTCATGGTATTGTTCTCCGTATTTAAAAAGTGTTGCGTCTACGCCGTAGACCTTGGAAAAAAGGGGGAAGAGCCGAGGCGCTCTTCTTATTTTTGATTCATCGTTTTTTCAATCCATGCGCTCGCTTCGGCGACGGACGGAAATTTTTGACTTTTGGCGACTTGGTTTTGACCTTCGTAAAAGCGCACGCGGATACCGTCTTGCACTTCATCGATTTTAATACGCGTAATGCGATCGGCATTGAGGTAGACGCGATCGTTTAATCTGACAAACATATTCGTAACTCCTTGATCTGATAATTGCCCTCATTGTAGCACGATTTTTGTAAATTCAAAATAGCAATCGCATTTTTGTGCTATACTTTAAAACCGTATGTTTTGATGTCATAAAAAGGTCACGCCATGGGAGTGTTTCCGCGAATTTACATCGCCTTAATGCTTTTTCCTTCCTTTCTTTTTGCCGACCTTTTAGATACCGTCTTGCATACCCAACAACTTCGCGTGTGTATTTGGCCCGAATATTACGGCATCTCGTACCTCAATCCCCGCACGCAAAAACTTTCCGGTATCGACGTTGATTTAGCCCAAGAGTTTGCTTCAACGCTCGGCGTAAGCGTACGCTTCGTACAAAGTTCGTTTGCGACTTTGATCCAAGACCTCTTATCGCATCGATGCGACATCGCGATGTTTGCGATCGGCATTACGCCGGAGCGTCAAAAATATTTACGGTTCACGTCGCCGCACCTGCAAAGCGATATATACGCCATCATATCCAAAAGCAATAACCGCATCCAAACGTGGGACGACATCGACCAAGAAGGCGTCGTCGTCACCGTCGCCAAAGGAACGTACCATGTGAAACTGATGCAAAACGCCTTGCGTAAAGCCTCTTTACATGTCGTCGATTCGTTGCATGCGCGCGAACAAGAAGTCGAGTCCGGACGCGCGGACGTGATGATGAGCGACTACCCTTTTAGCACGCAACTGTTGGTCGAAAAAGAGTGGGCAAAGCGCATCGCACCCACCTCTTCTTTCCATCCAACTTCCTACGCGTGGGCATTGGATAAAAACGAAGAAGCTTTATACTCTCGTGCCGAGGCGTTTATGCAAACGATTAAACGCGACGGTCGTTTGCAAACGATCGCAAAGCGGTACGCGCTTGATCCTATCGTGGTTGTAACGCCGCCGTGAAACCGACCTACCTCAACAAGACCGTACTGCGTTACGCGTCAATCGGCTTTTTTATCATCGCGCTGACGATCTTTTTGATGGCGACGACACTCAAAGACCTTCGCCAAGAAGCGATGGATACGCATCGCCGCATCGCCGAATTGTATGCGTATACGTTTGAAGAGCATTTTTCGCAAATGCTCCATCATCTCAATTTTTCGATCGATCGTCTCATGCAACTGAGCGTCTCGCAAAAAGAAGTCGCCTCGTTATCGCCGCTTCTGCATTCCTTATGCGAAAACGTTCCGTATATTCGTTCGTTTTCGATCAGCGACGAGACGGGAAAAATCATCGCAAGTTCTCTTTCTAACAATATCGACCGTTCAGTCGACCTTCACACCTTTTTGCCGATTCCTTTCGGAGACGACGCACTTTTGCGCATCGGCATTCCGCAAGAAGGACGGGATTTTTTCGCCTCAAAATCCAACGGCGATTATCGAGCGATCGATGCCAACGGCGTCTTTTTCTTGCCTGTTATCAAAAAAATAACTTTGGAAAATCGCCCGTATTACGTTGCCGTTTCGATCAATACGGACTATCTTTACCGTCGCTACCTCTCGATTTTGCCGCCGGAACAAGGTACGACGCTTTCGATTTGGCGCATCGACGGAACCTTGCTTTTTTCAAGCGATCGAACACAGCCTTTAGCTTTGTCGCACTACACGCCGCAACATCCTAAAGATCACGAAGATTTTTACGAACATGTCAAACACTACGTACACCATACGCTTAACGTCTTTCGCAGTGCGCACACGTTTGGTTTTATCGTCGAAATCAAAACCGACGAGCAGGTCGTCTTAACGTACGGCGATAAAGAGCGTCGTAAAATCTTATGGCTGAGTGCCGCACTCATTTTATGTTTGGGCGTTCTTTTTGCGACGCTTGTGATTCGCTATTTGAAGGAAAATGAACGTCAAAAGAGACAATTGACGTACGAAAAACAGTTTCGTATCGCGATGGAAGCGACGCAAACGGGACTTTGGACGTGGGACATCATCAGCGATCACGTTACATGGGATCCGCAATGCTTTAAACTGTTGGGGTATGAGCCCGACGCTTTTGAGATCAGTTTGGAAAAGATCTATCAATTGACCCATCCCGACGAAGCGGCGACGATGTATTTTGCCATTAAAGAACAAATCATCGCAAAACATGCTTTCGTGATCGAACGTCGTATGCTCAACGCCCGTAACGAATGGGTTTACGTTCAAGTCAGGGGTAAAGCGGTCGAGATGACGGATGAGGGCGAACCGAAGCTCTTAACAGGCGTGTATATCAACATCGACGCACAAAAAAAGGCGGAAGAGTTACACCTCAGTGCCGTAGCTTTCGATACGCAAGAGGCTATTTTGATTACCGACGCAAACGAAAAAATCCTTAAAGCCAACGAAGCGTTTACACGCATTACGGGCTATAGCGAAAGCGAAATCATCGGCGAAACGCCTCGCTTTTTCCGATCGGGTAAGCATGACAAAGCATTTTACACCGCGATGTGGCAAGAGTTGCTCACCAAAGGGTTTTGGCAAGGCGAGATGTGGAACAAACGCAAAAACGAAGAAGTCTTCGCCGAATTTTTAACCATCACAGCGATTAAAAATACCGAAGGGAAAACCACGCACTATATCGCCAATCTCAGCGACATCACCCAACATAAAGTCGCGCAAGAGCAGATTCACGAAATGGCGTATTACGACCCTTTAACGCACCTTGCCAACCGTAGGCTCCTTGATGAAACCATGCAGCATTTATGGAACGAAGGAAAAAACAAGCCCCATTACCATGCGCTTTTATTTATCGATTTGGATCATTTTAAAACCTTAAACGATCGCTACGGGCACGATGCAGGCGATATGTTGCTCGTGCAAGTCGCCGCAAGACTCAAAGACGTCGTTCGCAAAAGCGATCTTGCCGTACGGCTCGGAGGCGACGAGTTTATCGTCGTGCTGTGCGAATTAGGTAACCACTACGGTATGGCGCATTATCTTGCACAAAGCGTCGCCCAAAAAATTTTAACGCATCTGTGTGAACCTTACGCTCTTTTAGAGGGTAACTATACGATAGGGGCTAGTATCGGATGTGTTTTATTTACGAGCGACACGCATCCGGACATAACCGCTATTTTAAAAGAAGCCGATTCGGCGATGTACCAAGCCAAAGCAGGCGGACGCAACCGGATTTATTTTCGCGACGATGCTGCACATTCTTAAGAGAATTTTTGAGGTAAAAACGAGGAGCGATTCATAAGGTTGTATATGCAATAATTTCATATGCAACTATTTTGGAGCGGCTCATGAATCTACCCGTCAACGACAGCATCGCTTTTCGTATCGCGCGTACCGCCAATCGAATCAACCAAACGATCACGACGCTTTTAAGCGCGGAAGGGATCGCACCCGAACAGCGCATTTTGCTTGAAATCTTAACGACATGCGAACATGTCAACCAAATAACGCTTTGCGCCATGCTCAACAAAAGTCCCGCAACGATCAGCCGTACCCTTGATTCGCTCGAGAAAAAAGGGCTGATCGTGAAAAAATCGATCGAACACGATAAGCGCGCCAACCTCATCGAAGTGACGCACGAAGGATACGACGTACTCCAACGCTCCGAAGCGACCGTTCTCGCGTTTCGCAAAAGTTTGTCCGATCGGCTCACGCTCGAAGAAAAAAACACGCTTTTTAATCTTTTAGAAAAACTCTCCTAAGGCCTTACATGTACATGCGTTCCTCCTATGCTTTCGCACAAAAAATTACCGCTTTTTCGACCTTCCTTGCCTTTATGGGAATGGGCGTCGTCGATCCGATTTTACCCGATATTGCCAAACAGCTCGGTGCAACCGCGTGGCAGGTCGAACTTTTGTTTAGCACGTATATCCTGATGATGGCGTTTGTGATGATTCCCGCCGGAATGCTTGCCGGAAAATTCGGCGATAAAAAGATCATGGCGTTTGGACTCTTCGTCGTTGCCCTTTTTGCGCTTTTATGTGCCTCGGCCGGAAATATTACCGCACTTGCCCTCTTTCGCGCGGGCTGGGGATACGGTAACGCCCACTTTTTTGCAACGGCACTGATTTTATTGATCGCCTTATCGCCCGACTACCATAAAGCCGTCGGCTTGTTTGAAGGAGCGATCGGCTTTGGCATTGCTTCAGGTCCGCTTCTGGGCGGATTTGTCGGGCACTATTCGTGGCGTTATCCTTTTCTTATCACGGGATGTTTGAGCCTGATCGCCTTTTTACTCGTGCTCGTCTTCGTTCAAGAGCCGCCGAAAAAAAACACGGCACGATCTGCCGGTTGGAGCGACCTTAAAGCACTTTTTTGCGACGTCAAATTCTTAAAAATCTCGATCGGCGCACTGTTTTACTACTATGCGTTCTTTGTCGTTTTGGCGTATTCGCCTTTGGTTGTACCGATGAATCCGATTGAGATCGGACTCTTGTTCTTCGGCTGGGGCGTCGCTTTGGCACTCGGTTCGATCGTTCTGAGTGATCTCTTAGAGAGACGCTGGCGCGTCGAAAAAATTATTCCGCCGACACTCGGTGCGTTCAGCCTTGTTTTACTGGCACTCATGGCTAGCGACTCTTTAACCCGTATGGCAATTTTCATCGTCATCAGCGGTCTCTTATCCGGCATCATTAATTCACTTTTAACGACTTACGTGATGCAAAGCCGTTTTGAGCGTAACATCGTCTCGGGCGGGTATAACTTTCTTCGCTGGAGCGGTGCGGCCATCGCCCCGATAGCTTCCGGAATCATCGGTGAACATTTCGGAGCGAAACTGCCCTACTTGCTTGCCGCGCTTGGTTGCGGAATCGCTTTTTATTGTATCGTTCGTTCACGACGCCACGGCTAAAGGAGAACTATGCCGGCTCTACTTTTTTTAGGAATGCTTTCGGCGCTGTTTTTCAGCACGACGTTTCTGCTCAACCGTATGATGAGTTTAGCGCACGGACACTGGATTTGGTCGGCATCGCTTCGCTATTTTTTTATGATCGCCATGGTGGCACTCGTCATCGTCTTTTGGGAAGGAGTTCCGACGCTCAAAGGCGTTTTAGCCCTTTTTAAACGCTTTTGGCGTTTTTGGATACTCTCCGGAAGCATCGGCTTTGGAGGCTTTTACGCGCTGTTATGTTACAGTGCCGATTTCGTGCAAGGCTGGGTCGTCGCAACAACGTGGCAAGTGACCGTGATCGCTTCGTTAGTCGTTTTAATCGCTTTTGGAAAGCGTTTCGCCAAACGCATCTGGTTTTTTTGCGCTCTGATTCTTTTGGGCGTTACCTTGGTCAACCTCGCTTCGATCACGCATTTTAATTGGAATGAACTCTTAAAAGGTTTTCTACCCGTTTTGGCGGCGGCATTTTGCTACCCGATCGGCAATCAGCTCGTGTGGGAAGCCAGACATCAAACCCATTCATGGATTCCGCACATCGACGATCCTTTAATGCACAATGCATTTCACAAAGTGCTCTTGCTCTCTTTAGGCTCCGTTCCTTTTTGGTTGGTTTTGATTGTTTGCACGACTCCGCCGCCGCCCTCGATTTCGCAAGTCGCGAATACCGCCGCGGTCGCTTTTTTTTCGGGCATCGTTGCGACGACGCTCTTTTTATATGCGAGAAGCCGCGCCAAAACCAGTGCCGAAATCGCCGCGGTGGATGCGACGCAAGCCGCCGAAGTCATTTTCGCGCTGATCGGAGAGGTTCTTTTTTTAGGAGCACCCGTTCCGCCTTTGAGCGCATTTTTAGGAATAGGATTGGTTTTTATCGGTCTTTTTTTCTTTATCGTGTTTCAAAAAAAGCAGAACTAAAGAGAGCCCTTCGGCTCTCTTTAGAATCTACATGTAGGTTTTTTTAGAAGCTATAGCGCGCATTGGCGTAATAGTTTCGTCCCTCTTGCGCATAACCGTTGTTGTAGTAATAATATTCGTCAAAGAGATTTTTAATACCGACCGCCAATTCAAGATCTTTGATCGGACGGTACGCCACGCGAATATCCGCCACCGTATACGAACTGCTCTCTTCGCTACCGCTGACGTTAGAGTAGCGTTTCCCTTCATGTCGAACGATCGGCGTTATATCGACCGAATGGATCGGCGAATAGGTTAAACTCGCATAGTAACTGTGTTTGGGCGTATCGGTCGTGTATTTGGCGTTCGCCGTTTTACTGTCTTCAATCGTCGCATCGATATACGTATACGAGAGCGTACTTCGGAGTTGTTCATTCCATTGTGAATTTAAACTGACTTCGGCACCTTTATGCTCTTCTTGGTCAAAGTTTTGCATTTGAGAGCAATTGGTTCCCGTACATCCCAATGCCGGATTCGTATTGGTTAAACCGCTAACGCTTGCAATATAGTCTTTTGTTTTCGTATAAAAAAGTGCGACTTTAGCATGCTGATCTTCGACAAATGCCCAATCGGTACCGATTTCATACGTCGTCGATTGCTCGGCATCCAAATCTGGGTTTAAGATATAATCGCCGAAGCGTGACGAATAACGATCTTTCAAGGTCGGCATATTGCTCTTTTGAGAAACGCTACCGTAGAACATTAAATCTTTTGTCGCTTGATACGAAAGAATTGTTTGAGGATTGAATGCATCCGAATCGTATTTCGGGAACTCTCCGGCAATTCGCGTTCCGGCGTTATTGCGATACTCGGCTTTCGTGACCTCGTTCTTATCGTAGCTACCGCCGAGTGTCCATGTTAATTTATCGCTCATTTGCCATGAATATTCCGCACCCAAAGATAAGGTTTTACTTTCGTCTTTAAGATCGGCACCCGAAGATTTTGAGCTAATGTCTTTGTGGTTATCGTATTTTTGAGAGACGGAGAGTTTCAAAAGATGGTTATCGGCAATTTTAATATCCCCTTCGATAATGCCGCCAAACGTGTTATCGTCGTACTCGGAGATTTCCGTAACGGTATTTTGAGCCGAAGTTTGAGGCGTGCCTTTAAATAAAATTTTGTTGTAAAATTCATCGTAATACCAACGTGTTTTTAAAAAATGTTCGCCGATAGCCGTTTTAGTAATAATGTAATAACTCGTCTTATCCCAATCTTTCCAATCCCAGTTACGATTATACACGCCGCCTCCGGTGGAGCCTTGCGCCGAGGCATACCACGGTTGTTCTTTGTCGCCGCGTTGAACGATGTAGTTGAAAGAGTATTCATCGGTTGAATTGGGCGTATAGCCGACTTTAAGATTGAGCTTTTTATCGCCTGATTCGGAGTTGGAGCGTTTATGACCGTCTTGATGACCCGCAGGATCGTAATCGCTTGAGATTTTATAATAATCTCTAGAGACGTTGGAAACCGAGATCAAGCCGTAGTATAGCTCTTGCTTCGTACCCATCGTTGCGTACTCTTCGTATCCGTCTCCGCTAAACGCACCCACACCCACTTCGCCCTCAAGTTCTTTGGTCGGTTGTTTCGTAATCAGATTGATCGCACCGCCCATCGTGTTAGCACCGTACATCGGAGAGACGTATCCTTTAGAAACGTCGATCTCGCCGATGTCGTAGGTTTTAAAGCGACCCAAATCGATATTGTGGTCGTACGGAACGTAAATGGGAATACCGTCGACGTAAATCGGCACGCGATTGCTTGAAAAACCGCGTACACGTACTTTTGACTCGCCCCTAGCCCCCGCATAGTCCGCATACACGCCCGGCGTACTTTGCAACGCGTCGACGACGGTTTTCGCATCCGTCTCTTTTATCGTCTCACTCGTGACGACTTCGACGCTGGGATTGGCACTGATATCTTTTTCCGACGTCACTTCAATCTTTCCAAGCTCAAACGTTTCCGCTAAAAGCACGGAAGATGCTACCAAAGAGAGCATCACCCCTAAACATAGTTGTTTTCTCATCTATCCTCCTTTAAATTGTCACACCATCTTATTATATATTTTTTTATATAATGCTAAATATTTCGTCATTTATACGCTAAATTTTTTTGATTATATGCGTTGATTTAAAAAATTAGGTACGCACGTTTTGTAACCGAAATGCGTTGTAAACAAGGTAATATCCGTTTGATACAACGTATTGATCAGCTCTTGCGTTACCACGCTCTTCGTATCACCGCTTGCTAGAATTTTTCCGTCTTTGATAGCATACGTTTGTCCTTCCAACATCAGTGCATGCTCAGGGAAGTGCGTCGATTTTAAAAAGGTATAGCCTTCTTTTGAAAGGGTCAAAATAGCTTCCAATAGTCTGAGTTGATTGCCGTAATCGAGTCCGGAAATCGGCTCGTCCATCACTAAAATCTTCGCACCCTGCGCTAATGCCCTAGCGATCAATACCAACTGCTTTTCGCCGCCGCTAAGGGTTTGGTAATTGCGTTCCGCTAAGTGAACGATACCGAGTCGCTCCATCGCCGCATAACACAACTGCTTATCGTGTTCGCTACTCGCTTTTGCAAACCATGCTTCAAACGCGATACGACCCATCAAAACGATTTGCAATGCGCTAAACGCAAAGACGATTTTCGTGCTTTGCGGCACGTAAGCGATATGCTCCGCACGCTTTTTAATCGAATATTCGCTAAGGTTTTTCCCTTCTAAAATCACCTCTCCTCGGTCGGGAGACAGAAGTCCTAGCAAAATCTTCATCAAAGTGCTTTTTCCCGCACCGTTTGCTCCGAGCAACGAGACGATACTGCCTTCGGGAATAGCAATATCGACACCGTCTAAAACCTTTTTTTGCTGATACGAAAAATAAAGATTGCGCGCTTCGTAAAAACTCATGCAAACCCTTTTTTAGCATTTTTAAGGGCGAAGACGAAGATGGGAATTCCCACCAATGCGGTCACGATTCCCACGGGAATTTCAACGCTTAAAACCGTCCGACACAAAGTATCGACCCACAGTAAAAAGATTCCGCCTAAAAGCAGGCACATCGGCAACATCACGCGGTTATCCGCACCGACCATAAACCGTGCGATATGCGGAATAATCAATCCTACCCAACCGATCATTCCCGCAACGACGACCGTAAGAGCACTCAAAAGCGTCGCCAGTAAAATCGCCGTATTGCGTACCAAACTAACGCGCACGCCCAACGCTTTGGCATCGTCGTCGCCGAGACTTAAGATATTGAGGTATTTGCCCATCAGCGCAAGAACGATCATACTCAAAACCAGCGGAACGCTAACGTTTAAAAGCGTTTTCATATCGACGGCACTAAACGAACCCATCAACCAATAAACGATGGCAGGGAGTTTATTGTACGGATCCGCCATATACTTGACCAAAGAGAGCAGTGCCGAAAAAAGCGCGCTTGAGATCACGCCGCCCAAAACCAATAAAATCGTCGTCGGAGCATTTTTACCGTAAATGCGCGCGATCAAAAGTGCGCACATGACCGCAAGAAATCCAAAAGCAAACGAAAAAAGCTGAACGCCGATCCAATTATCCGAGATCATAATGCCCAATGCCGCCCCAAAAGACGAACCGGCCAATACGCCTAAAATTCCCGGAGAGACCAGAGGGTTGACGAACATGGCTTGAAACGCACCTCCCGAAACCGCCAACGCGGCTCCGACCAAAATAACCGCTACGATCCGCGGTAAGCGAATATCGAATAAAATATTGGAAAGCAACGTCGCATCGCGCGGCATTGCTCCGATATCGAACCATTTCCAACTCACAAAATGTGCCAGCGTCGAAAAATCGATCTCGTAGCGTCCCATACACATAGAAGCAAAAAACGAGGCGATAAGAAGCACGAATGCGATCGCAAACAAAAGAGACGTTTTAACCATGATGTGCCTTATCGACGAACGGACGTACAAGCTGCGTAAAATCGTGAAGCAAACGGGCATTTTCATTTTCATTCGTTCCCAAAAGCTTTAAAGCGACATGTACTTTCGGAAAACGTTTTTGAATCGTCAAACACGTATCGATGCAGCGTTGCACATCGCCGATAATGCCGTTTTCAAAGAATTTTTGACCGTCAAAAAAGACGTTGCGTTCTTGAATCAACGCTTGATAGCGCGTTTGATCAAATTGCGGAGATTTGTTAAAAGACGATGCCGCACGCATAGATTTGACGAAATGATCGATCGCCGGACGTGCTTTGGCAAAGGCTTCTTCATAGCTTTGTGCTACGTAAAACGTGCGCAGTAAAACGATCTCGGGCTCACATCCGGCGATCGAAGCGTAATAGCGACTCACGCGTTCGCACTCGTCCAAATCGACGCCCTGAGAGAGCATTAAACCCCAGCCTTTACGCGCCGCAAACGCGATCGTCTCTTCCGAGGCAAACGTTGCGATATAGGTCGGAATGGAGCTTTGCAAGGGTTTCGGCTCGACGTCTACTTCCGTAAAATCAAAAAAATCCCCGTGAAAACTAACGGCATGATCGCGGGTATTTAACACCGAATCTACCGCTTGCGCACACTCCAAAAGTTTAGGGCGTAGCTGTTCGGTCGTCGTATTGAAATGCTTGGAATCGGGCGCAAACGCTCCTTTAGCCAGTCCTAAATTAAAGCGTCCGCGGCTCAATATATCGAGCATCGCAACATCTTCGGCTAAACGTATCGCGTCGTAAAAAGGCGCTAAGAAGCCCGCACACCCCAAACGAATCGTTTGCGTCCTCGCACACGCGTTGGCAAGCAAAACCGTAGACGAAGGACAGATACTAAAATCATTAAAATGATGCTCCCCGAACCAGACCTCTTCCAAGCCTTCTTTTTCGGCTTGCTCCACTAAACGCATCTGTGCATGAATCGCCTCGCATGCATCGGTTTCATACCGTTCAAACAGACAAAAAATTCCCCATTTCATACTTCATAATCCTTTTACGTACGTAATTTAAAAACGACGGGAACGCTAATAAAAAGCTCTTCTTGCGGAGGCTTTTCAAACGGCGATGCGTCAATGACGGCATTGAGGGCATTAGCGTCTAAAACCTTTTTCCCGCTAGAGTGCAACACTTTTAGCGTTCGCTTATCGACCGTACCGTCGGCTTGAATGCTAAATTGCACCGTCGTTTCGCCTTCGATACCCATCTTTTTTGCCATCATCGGGTATTGAAGATTGGCTTGGATCGCTTTTCGAACCTTTGCCAAATACCGTGACAAGGCATCTTCATTGGCTTGAGACGCACGTGAGGCTTGAGAGGGTTGCTCTAAAGCGGATAGTGCCTGATGCGAAGAAGGCGGAGGCGGCGTTACCGTCTCTTCTACGATAGGAGAAGGCTCGGGAGAAGGAGCGGTTTTGGCAATAGGTTTTTGGGCAACGACGGGTTTTTTTTGAGGTTTGGGTTGTTCTTTGGGAACTTCGTTCGGAATTTTTGGCTGTTCGATCGGAGGTTGAGGCTCTTCGCGTTTAGGCGGTGCGGAAGGTTTTTCGTCGTCGATCAGGCTAATATGCACGATGTCGGCTTTCTCTTCCGCAGACTCAAACACTTTGGGCATCGCCGCCAAAGCATACACCAAACACGCATGCACAAGAACGGTTCCGAAAACGGCTATCGATGAAAATGTACGCTTTTTGGAGACACTTATTTCCACATCTGTATCCAAATACCGTCTTGTGCGCGATGAATCACGAAATTTTCAATGCCTTTACTTTTCAGCAACGCATCGTAATCGCGTTTCATCCCGTCCCCGTGCATTTTATCCATTGCTTCAAGATCGACTTCTTGACCTTCGGCAAGCATATTTTCGATAATTTGCGCTTTAATTTCGGGCGTTCCTTTGCCTCCGCCGACAAACGTCGTACCGCCTTTTTTCAAGATACGGTAAATCTCTTGCAATGCTAAAGCCGGATCCTCCCAAAAGGGCATCGAACCTCTGGAAATAATCAAATCCATCGTCTCGTCTTCTAAAGGAATCGCGTGAACGTCGCCCACAAGCGTCGCTCCGCGCTCTTCTAAACCGTCCTCGACCAGATGCAAAGCCGCTTTTTCCAAAGCCTCCGCATTGAGGTCGAAAAACGTGACATGTAAGTTGGTCATTTTTGCCAATTCCAATCCCAAATAACCGCCGCACGCGCCGACGTCTAAACATTTGCCTTCGATCATCCGCGTTTGATCTTTAATTTTTTGCGCATAGTACGTGTACAAAGGTTTTTTAACCGTTCGCGATTGTTGATCGTAGTGTTCTACATCCATCTTTTTTTCCTTACATGTAAAGCCCAAGCAAGCGTCAAACCCGCCTGAGCGTTTCGTCTCATTGTGCCAAAAACGCTAATATTTAAGCGTTACGTCAAGACCGACGACACGACCGCGATCGTAGTAATACCCCGTCGTATAACGCGTCGCATACTTCTCGTCGGTAATGTTTCTAGCATAAAGCATTAACGTCGTCGTCGTATTTCCGGCGGTTTTAAAATCCCGCATGATATTGGCGTCAACCCGCGTAAAATCGCCTAAATTAACATCGTACGCCGTTCCCATCGCCGAAGTGGACGTATGCCATCCGCTCTCTTTTTGAAGCGATACGTTGGCACGGTATTTATCCCACTCTTGCGTCACTTGAAGCGTGTAAAGGTCTCTTGGATTCGAGCCGCCGATATTATTCGTCGTAACGCCGGTACTGCTAATCGAATCGTAATTCAAAAGACGCGTATAGCTGGCTTTATAACTCGTACCCGTCGAAAAATACCCTTTTAATAAAAGCTCGATGCCGTCGCGATCCGTATCGGATTCCGTGTAGTAATAGTAGGTTTGACCGTTTTGGACGTACGTCGTGTTGCTGGCGGTTTTTTCATTATCGATTTTTACTTTAAACCATGTCACCATCGGCATAAACATCTTGTCGTAATTGGCTTCCAAACTGGTTTCGAAACGTTCTTGTTTTTCGGCATGTAACGTTCCCGTTTGCGCTTTAACGTCAAAATCGCCCATCGTTCCTTGATCGGCATTGAAATAGCGCGCGCTTAAGGCATAAATCGACGTGATATTCCATTTGGCGCCGAAGGCGTAGATTTTAGCCGGTGCCATATCTTCATCGTTGTTAGCGCTGTTTTTCGAAGCACTCGTACTTGAATAATCGATATGTTTTTGATCTTCTCTGTAACCGCCGTCTAAAATCAACGCCCCGTCAAAAAGCTTTTGTTCTGCCGATCCCGACCAACCCAAGACGTTGACTTTAAAGCGGTTATAGCTCGCACTGTTATTGGCTCCGAATCCCTCGTCGTCGGTCGATTGCACGCCTAACATCACGGTCGTATCGCCGTAACGGATATTGTGGCGCAAGCTAACGCCCTCGGTCTCTTCCCAATACGGTTTAGCAACACCCGTTGCCGTCGTTGCAAACGATTCGTTGCTGTACTCGGTGTGCTCGTAGCGCGTGGAGAAAAGCGATGCCAAAGTCGCGTGGTTCTCGTTCCATTGAACGGTCGCATCGCCGCTGACGATTTCCGTGGTGATCGGATCGTAGTACCATTTTGAGTTATCTAATGCCCCCGTAACGGTAACGCCGCGTTGCATTTCAAAACGCCCTTCGTCTTTGTACGCCATAATTTTACCGCTGAGTTTACCGTAGGAAAATCCGGCATTTGCCATTCGCGCATCGGCCGTTTGGCCGTCAAAATAGCGATCGGTACTATCGCGATGCATTCCCGAAACCAATCCGCCGACAAATGCGCTTCCTTCTTCGTTATCGATACGCGTTCCCAAATAAAGGCTCTCTTTGTTTGCCGTAGGGAAACTCTCCGTTTTTTCCACGGAACCTTGCAAAATCGCTTCCGTTTTTTTCGGTTGTTTGGTTTTGATAATAATATAACCGACGTTAACGCCCGAGCCGGAATTGGAAGAGCCGATGTTAATCGAAGGTCCTAACGTCAAAGAGGAAGAACCGCGAACGATTTGAATCTCTTCGATCGCGTTCATCGGTATTTTTTGAAGAATCTTATTGGCGGTGGAAGGTAAAATCGCTCCGTCGATAATATACGTCAGCGAACCGCCGCCTCGCACATTAACAAAATATGGACTTTTACGTCCGTGATACGTGACGTCCACGCCCGTTGCTTTGCTCAAAAGATCGAACATATCTTTAGGCGCCAAATCCCGAATATCTTCTTGCGTAAAAATCTCAACGCCCGCTTGAGAACTACTTTCGACTTTATGGGGATTGACGATACTGTCTGGTTTCAGGTCTTCGCGCACGACGCGCGGCGTACCTTCGGCATTTTCCGTCGTGCTCACCGGATCTAACTGATAAATCGTATCGGCGGCAACGAGCGATAAAGGAAACAAACAAGACGCTACGACGAGCGAACCGAAACACGGCTTAAAAACTGACATATTACTCCTTTTTCTTTGCCAAAGACTTTGGCGATAAGATGACGTTAAGAAGCGCAACACCTTCGATCGGTGATGATTTACGGTATATGCGCATGTGCGTTCTTGACATGTAAGGCTCATATGCCGACATTTTTAATTCAAAATCGCTTGGTGTTGCGTTTGATTAAGATCGATTCTTAAAAACAGGCGGTAAAATTCCTGCATACGCATCTCAAATTCCGAGGCATTCGGTTCGTCGTATAAAACGTGCGTCAGCCATTGAATCCCTAAAAGGCGCATAAACGAAGGCGGTCTATCGATCCAGTTAAACGGTTTTTTCGGAACCAAATAGACTCTTTTGTTTTGCACCGCCGCGACAAAACGCCATCTCGGGTCGTTTTGAACATTTTGAACAAACTCCTTTTCCTGTGCGATAATGACGTCAGGATTGTACAAAATGACCTGTTCGAGCGTCACTTTTTCCATCCCTTTACCGCCGCTTGGTTGACACAAATGGGGATTGATACCGCCGGCAACTTTGATCGCTTCGTAATGCGAAGAGCTGTCGCATTCACTCGCCAAACCGTCCGTACCTTCGGCATAATAAACGACAGGGCGTTTCGAAACGCGACGTTCTACCAAGGCTCTTGTTTGGCGCGTCACCTCTTGGGCATAGAGTGCCAAAGGTTCCGTACGCTCTTTTTTATCCAGCAATTCACCTAAAAAACGATACGCTCGTGCGAGATCGTCGATACTTTCCAAATTGACGTTAATCGTCGCAATGTGACTGCTTTGGAATAAATATGCCGCAAGACCGCTGGAAGCGTCGGTGTTCCACGAAATGATCGCATCGGGGTGCAATGCCAAAAGCGTTTCGCGATTGATGCTATTGGCTCCGCCTTGTAAACCTCCGATCACCGGAAGCGACGTAAAATGCGGATCAAGCATACTCGACGATTCATTATTACCTTTAGCGTGATCGAAATTTAAGCCCACGATCAACAAAGGATCGATCGTGTAGAGCATATACGTCGAAGGCGGCGACGAGGCGTAGAGTTTGCTTATCGTATCGGGAACTTCGAGCGTCTGTCCGCTCATATCGACGATACTGCGCGCTAAAAGAAGTTCGCCCAAGCCGAAACAAATCATCAAAAAACCAATCGAAAATCGATAAAAAGACATCGCCGTTACCATCCGTATTCTTTTTGTACGTCATGAAAAAAAAGCCGTTTTGCATACGTATTGGGAGCGGCGCGGTTAATCATACGCAGCGAAAACGTCTCGATCCACGTCCAAAACTGCTCCAAATACGCTTTAGGAAATGCTATCTCTTGAAGCGTTTGCGCATAATACCTCAGCCACACTTCGCGCGCATGGGCATCGATGGCAAAAGGTGCGTGGGTTTTACACATCGAAGGCGCGCCGTAGGCTTTTGTGTAAACATTGCCGCCGCCTAAAGCTTGAATAAAAAAATGCGCCGCTTTATGCACGCCTTCCATAAAAGCCTCTTCATCGCTAGGGTACATGTAAGCAATTTCGCTTTTTTGAAGTAGCCGATGATGATGAATAACCATACGAAGAAGGTTCTCTTCGCCTACGGCTTTTAAAAAATTTTCTTCGGGCTTCACGATGGGCGGAAAACGCATATGTTCTTTGCTTGCGCTCCAACGTAATTTTTGAGAGGCATTGGAGCGTTTAACGTCTTGAATCAAAGCGTTTTCGAGGGACTGACACATAGCTATTTCCTTTCATTAGAGTTCTTTCAAAACTTTTGACACGTCTTTAAAGCAAAGCTCTAAAGACTACGTTAACTCTGCATTTTCTTCGGCGCAAAGCCCACGCACCTTGGTGCTTTTTCTTCTTGCAAAATGAGTTTTGCAAGATGTCTAATTTTATCGGCGATCCGCGGTTTGAATCGCAAACGACGTAATACGGTATTTTTTACATGTATCGATAATTTTTACGACGTACTCAAAGGGCGTTTGCGCATCGGAACGAAGAATAATCGTACGATCAGTAGCATCCAATGCGGCAATCTTCGCTTCGAGCGCATCGGGCTCTATCGCGACGTCTTCGTAGTAAAAAACGCCTTCTTTATCCAAAGAGATGACGATCGGTTTTTGTTCCTCTTTTTGTTTTTCGGCGCTGCTTGCCTGCGGGAGATTCAGAGGAATTTTACCTTGCGTTACAAACGTTGCGGTGACCATAAAAATAACCAAGATCACCAGCACGATGTCGACAAAAGGCGTCATATTGATGTCGGCAATCTCGTTTTCGACCTCAAGGCTACTTGCCATGGCAGTACGCCTCGTGTTTGATCATAATCGTTTTCGCACGTCGGATAAAGTAGTTGTAAGCCACCACGCAAGGAATCGCCACAAAAAGCCCCGTAGCCGTTGCGATCAAGGCTTCGGAAATGCCTTGCATAATAGGTTGAACGTCAAAAGCGTGGTTATTTCCGATGACGTGAAATGCTTGAATAATGCCTAACACCGTACCGAAAAGCCCGATAAACGGGGCATTGTTTCCGAACGTCGCCAAAATCCCGAGCCTTGCGTCAAGGCTGAGTTTGAGCGTGTACGCATCCATCTCTTTATAATATTTTTCAATTTGCCAAAAAATCAACGCCCGCTCGATCATCACGCCCAAAGCGATGACGCTCATGGCGACTAAAACCCACAATACCGGATCGGTTCCGAGTAACGCAAACGATAAAAACTTTTCACTTAACATTCCCAATTTTCCTTTCAAAAAAGCCTCTCTTCCGCTCTTTCGATATGTACTTATATTACATAACGAGCGAGCGAAAAAGAGCCGACAACAAGAAACAACCTTGCATTATAACGTAATATTTATCGAAATACAACGTTAATAATGCTATTTTTTATACACTAAGTATTGCTTACCTGCTCAATAAATAACCACATTTCCCTTTTTGCTTCCCTTGTGCTATACTGTACCGATCATTTTGACTTACACCCGTAGAAGGAAATACCGATGCTAGAAGCCCGTCTTTGGATCAAAAAAAGCGATAAAAATTTTCTCGGTCGAGGACGTATCGAGTTGTTGGAACGCATTAAACATCACGGCTCGATTCATGCCGCGGCAAAAGCGATGAAAATGAGCTATAAAGCCGCTTGGGATTCGGTTGATGCGATGAATAACCTCTCCGACGAGCCCTTGGTGCAAAAAACCAGCGGCGGTAAAGGCGGCGGCGGAACGCTTCTGACGGCAAAAGGAGAAGAAATTATTCAAGCGTTTCATACCTTAGAGCAAAAACACCGACAGTTTTTAGACCTTTTCTCCGATAGCGAAGATTTAAGTACGATCGTTAAGGCTCTCAGTCGGCTCTCCTTAAAACTCAGCGCACGCAACCAACTCACGGGTATCGTCACCGACATCAAAGAAGACACGGTCAACGTTTTGCTCGAAATTACGATCAAAGACGCGGAAAAACTCTACGCTTCCATTACGCATAACAGTTACGCCGATTTGGGACTTTGCGTCGGCGATTCGATTATTGCGATCTTAAAAGCCAGTTCGGTTAGCCTATCCAAAACGAAACCGACCTCTACATGTGAAAATCTTTTGCACGGCAAAGTCGTGCAAGTTTTAAGTGACGCTTCCGGTACGGAAGTCACGCTCGAATTGCCGAGTCTAAGCACGATCACGGCGACAATTCCTCACGCAACATTCGACACTTTAGGCATTAAAGTAGGCGATGAAGCCTATGCGTTTTTCAAAGCATCTCAAATTATCGTCGGCGTTTAACGTTTTTACGTGATACGCCTTCTCATCGATGCTTTAGCACATCGTTTTATGCCGTAACATCGATCAAATATTCTTTTTTAATCATCCCTTAGCTTGCTTTCTCTCTTTTTTTCCGTTACCATTATATTTTTAAAAATATATCGAGATCGTATCGAATGTCTGGATGAAACCGCAAAAACCATCTCAGATAGCCCTATTCGAACGATTTAAAGGACGATTTCAAGCAATTTTTCATACATACCGCTTTTTTAAAAAAGGAGTTCAGATGCGATACGCTTTGTTTTTTGTCAGTCTCATTACCCTTCTCATTGCCGATACCCATCGTACGTTTAGCGATATTAGCGGTAAACCCGTGGTTTTACCCGAAAATATGACGCGCGTTTACGGTTCTGCGCCTCCGATTACGTTTATGCTGTACGTCATCGACGATCGATCGCTCATCGGCGTTAATTTTCCTCAAACCAACCAAGACAACCAAAACGGCGATCGATTTTTAAGCGAACGCTTTATGAAACTTCCTATTTTAGGCGGTTGGCACGGAAATAATATCCCCAATCTCGAAGCCATCGTCGCAGCGCATCCTCAAGTGATTATTACGTGGGATACGCCTTTGCTTAACGAAAAAACGGCCAAAGATATAGAGCGCATTTCCATTCCCTCCCTTAAAGTTAACATCGACGATTCGACGCGCTATCCGGAAGTTTTTCGAACACTGGGAAAAGTGCTTCAAAAAGAAGAACGCGCTAACGCGCTTGCCGATATGGCGCAAACGTACCTTGAAGAACTTCAAAACTTCGTCCGCTCCGTTCCGCCGGCGGAACGTACGAAAGTCTATTACGCCGAGGGTGATTTGGGGCTTCAAACCGAATGCGACGTTTCGTTTCACTCCGAACCTTTAGCTTTAGCCGGCGGCAATTTAGTGCATAAATGCGTTCAAAACAGCGTCATCGGAATGCAAGAGGTCAGTTTTGAGCAAGTCTTGATCTACGATCCCGAAGTCATCATCGTGCAAAGTCCCGTTTTCTTTAAAACGGTGTTTACCGATACCAAATGGCAAATGCTCAAAGCCGTTCAAAACAAGCGCGTCTATTTAGTACCGAAAACGCCTTTTAACTGGACGGACAGACCGCCCTCTTTTATGCGCATTATCGGAGCGCACTGGATTGCGAGCAAACTCTATCCGACGCGTTATCCTTACTCGATTCAGGAAAAAGTAAGAGCGTTTTATCGTCTCTTTTTTCAGGTAGAACTTCGAGACGAAGAGCTAAAAACCTATTTTAGTCTCTAAAAAAATCGTCCAATGATGAAAAAATAGCTTGAAGATAGAGGAAAATTTCGTTATAGTTTCAACAATATAGCGAAACTTAAGGACACGGTATGGAATTCAATCACACGTTTTGGGATACGATGGCGGAGCGTTATCCGCATTATGACGATCCTGCGATGCAAAAAGACGTGCAACGCGTTCTTGCATGGGCAAAAAGTCAAGGGCTCGATTTTAACGGCCGCTCTCTTTTGGACATCGGATGCGGAACCGGTACGGTTTCGATTCCTTTAGCCCTTGAAAAAGCTTGGGTAACCGCGATCGACCTTTCGCGCGGTATGCTAGATGCTCTCAAAAGCGATGCCGAAGCGCTCAACCTCTGTGACTATCTCACATCGTATCAAAGCGACTGGGAAAGTTTTCCACTGACGCAAACCTTCGACATCGTTCTTGCGTCTATGACGCCTGCTATTTCCCAAGAAATCCATATCGATAAAATGCTAAGCGCAACCCATGCGATGGGACTTTATGTCGGTTGGGGACGCTACAAAACCAATGCTTTTCTCGAAGCATTGATGCAAGCGCACGACGCCCCCGAAAAAATGTCGGGAGGCTGCATCAAAGTTGCCGATTTTATGCATTACCTCGACACCAAAGAGCTTGCGTATAGTTACGAGTTTTTTACGACCGCATGGGAAGAGACCTACACGTACGACGAAGCTAAAACGTATGCCGCTGAACAACTTGCCCGAAAAAATCTCTCACCTGATGAGCGCAAAGTCGATGCGATTATTCGCGATTTTATGCACGACGGAACGGTCAAAATCGAAACGCAAGCCGAAAAAGGGATGGTGTTGTTTTCCAAATACCCCTCCACTTGCCCCAAACATACTTAAAAGGTTACTTCATGGTCTGCTTTATTTGCGAAAGACGCTGTCATATGGAAGAAGGAAGTATCGGAGAATGCCATCGTTACGAATGCCGCGAAGGTGCGATTCACGAACGCTTTAGTAATACCTATTTGGTTACGGCGCCTATTTCGGCGGAAACGATGCCGGTTTTACACTTTCACCCGCGTGCCAAATTTTTACAAATCAGCACCACGGGTTGTAATTTCGATTGCGACGGTTGCATCTCCACGGTCGTCGCCAAAGAGATGGATACGGACTCCAAAGCCTTACATGTACTTAGCCCTAAACAAATCGTTCAAAAAGCGCAAAGCCTTAACTGCACGGGCATCGCGTTTTTGATGAACGACCCGTTGGCATCGTTTTTCACGTTTTTGGAAGTTTGCAAACTCGCCAAACAAGCAGGACTCGTGACGGGCTGTTCGAGTAACGGCTATTTTACGCTGAAAACGCTTGACATGTTAATCCCTTACCTTGATTTTATCAACATCGGACTCAAGGGTCTAAGCAACGCAATCTACCGTAGCTGTCACGCAAATAGCTACAAACCGGTACTGCGCAATATCGAATATCTGGTGCAAAAAGGCGTTCACGTCGAAGTTGCGTGCATTCACAAAAAAGGCAATGAAAGCGAAGTCGTCGCCATTGCCGAGCACTTGGCGACGCTTTCGAAAAACATACCGCTGCAATTAATGCGCTTTATTCCGATCGATGATGCCGCGATTGAGGACGAACCCTCCATTCAAGAATCGGAAACGCTTTATCAAACGCTCAAAAGCCGTTTGAACTACGTTTACGTGTTTAATTCTCCCGGGAGCACGTGCCTTCATACCTACTGCCCTTCGTGCGGCGCGCTCATTTTCGAACGCGATTTTTACGGACCGATGGGCTCCAAGCTACGACGCATCCATCATTTTAAAGACGGTCGATGCACGAAATGCGCTCACACGCTTGCGATTACGGGAGCTCCTTCGCAAAACGTTTTCGACGAAGAGGGATTTGAAGGCGGTTATCCGATGACGCGCGCACTAGAGATCGTCGAGGGAACGCTGGTCGCACTCGGCGTCGACAATCAACATGACGTAACGCGCTGTTGGGAAGAACTTTTGGCGGATAACGGACTGAAAAAACTCCATGTCGATATTCAAAATTTTGACGATTATGCCGCTACGATTCTTTTTTTAGCGCGTATCGTCGGCAAGGAAGAAAATGCCGATGCGTTGATCGCTTACATGCGCAACAAAATCGATACGATCGTCGATGCGCTCAAAGGAGTCACGCAACGCCCTCGCGTTTACTACGTGATGGGTAAACCTCTGTTCGCACTCGAAGATACGCGCCTTGAAAACCAATTGGTCGAATTGGCAGGAGGTATGAGCCTCAATAAAACGTTGGTTTTAGACGGTCGTCCGGGACGCAAAATTACGCGCGAAGAGCTACTTAAACTCAATCCGGACGTCATTTTTATCTCTTCGTTTTTAGACTCTCCTTTAGAAGCGTTTTACGACGCCTGTCGCGAAGAGCAAATCGACGTCGAAGCACTCAAGCAACATCGCGTGTATACGCATCCTTATCCCTGTTTCGATTTTGGAAGCCCGCGGTGGATTTTGGGGTTAATGTATATCGCCGATATGCTCCATCCCGAGATTTTTCATTTCGATATTCATCACGAAGCGACGCTTTTTTACAAACAATTTTACGGTCAAACGTTTGAAGCGTCGATGCTCAACCGTTCGTTTGCAAAACCCAGTCGCGATCATCGTTTAAATCGACTATAATACGCATTACGAAAAGGGCGTGAAAACCTATCAAAAAAAACGGAGTTTCATGGAAGAAAAAAATGCTGTTTGGGAAGCGATGGCAAAACGCTATCCGCGTTTTTACGACGATTCTATGCGTAAAGACGTCCAATTTATTTTAGACTGGTGTGAGGGAAAAGGGGTTTGCTTTGAAAATAAAAGCATTTTGGACATCGGATCGGGCACGGGAACGATCGCCATTCCTTTAGCGCTTAAAGGAGCGCGCGTGACCGCCGTGGACGTCTCTAGCGGTATGCTAAAAGCTTTACGCGAAGACGCACACACACACGGCGTTCACGAAGCGATTCAAACGCATCAAAGCGATTGGGAAGCGTTTGCGGACGAAAATACCTACGACATCGTTTTAGCCTCGATGACGCCCGCGATCAACTCGGAAGAAAAAATGGAAAAAATGCTGGCATCTTCCGATACGATGGGTATTTACGTCGGTTGGGGCTCTTACCGAACCAACCTTTTCGTCGATGCACTCATGCAAGCGCACGGTATCGAAGACGACTGTAGTGCCAACGGGTGTTTTAAAACGCGCCAGTTTATGGATCGTTTGGAACAAAAATCGATGCGTTACCACCATACCTTCTTTGAGACCTCGTGGACGGAAATTTATACGCTAGAAGAAGCGAAAAAGTATGCGTACGAGCAACTCCAAAGGCGCGAAATTACGCCGCAAGAAAGCGTGATCGATCGTTTATTGTCCAATAGCGGTGATCAAGATAAAGTGCATATTACGACCAAAGCGGAAAAAGGTATCGTCGTATGGTATAAGTGACGAAGATGCCAGCGTATCTTCGTTATGCTATAATCTCAGCAAATTTCACGCAAGGTTTTGGAGATGGTATCTACCCTCGTCGCTATTTTCTCGGGTGCGGGTTTTGGTGCGCTTTTACGTTGGTTTTTAGGCACAAAGCTCAATAGTCTCACGCCGTCTATTCCCCTCGGAACGCTTGGAGCTAATTTACTCGGCGGTTATCTCATAGGTTTTTTTATCGCTTTTTTTGCGTCCAATACGGCACTTGCTCCCGAATGGCGGCTTTTTATTATCACGGGATTTTTAGGGGGACTCACGACGTTTAGTACCTTCAGTGCCGAGATCGTAACGCTCATTCAATCGGGACGTTTAGGCATAAGCCTTTTTGCAATTTTCTTACATGTCATGGGTTCGATCGCTATGACGCTTCTAGGCATTGCCAGCTATACTTTAATACACAAAGGAAGTTTATGAAAGGATTTCAACTCGTTTTTTCAACCCTACAAAGTCGCAAACACCCTAACGGAGAACCGATTAGCCGCTGGTTGATGAAAACCGCGGAAGCATTGGAGATTAAAGGCGTGACGCTTTTAAATGCCGCGCAAGGTATCGGACGCGACGGAAAACTACACTCGTCTTCTTTTTTTGAACTGGCCGATGAGCCCGTGGAAGTGATTATGAATGTAGACGAAGCAGAGTGTGAAAAACTTTTTGCACTTTTAAGTGAAGAAAAATTGGGGCTTTTTTATACCAAAACCGCCATAGAATTTGGCACGATTTAAACAAAAGAACGAAGAAAAAAAGCTCTTCGTTCTTTGACATGTAAGCCTACATGTAAGGCTAATTAAACCTTGCCTTCTTCTTTGAGCTTCTTGTACCAAGAGCTGTGAAGGATGGCGACTTCCTCTTCTTCTTTGTACCCGCTAATCATCGAATGAATCGCTCCTTTGATGGCAATCGCCGCCATATAGACGTGAACCATAAAGAACGTAGCGACGACCATACCTAAGATATTGTGAACGATCGCACTAAGACGAAGCAGGTCGATTTGACTCATACCGAACATCGTAGCGACAGGTGAAAGGTCCTTGTTTAAAAAGAACATCAGCGCACCGGTAAAGATCATGACGATACCGCCTGGCATCGCGATCCAAAACCATGCTTTTTGTCCGGCGTTAAACTTGCCTGCGGGGACGGGTTTCTTCTCTTTGGAGAGGTATCCGCCCACGATCATCATCCATTTGACGTCGTCGCTATTGGGGAACATATCCCTAATCCAAGCAATAATCATCGGAAGAACCGTGATCGCAAACACAGGTGTTGCCAAACCGTGTAAGTTCTTACAAATCCTTACAAACATACCGCCGCCGAAAAAATCTCCGAATGCCATAACAAAGCCCGTAGGCACGATGACTAAAAACGAAAGGGCCGCAAGATTGTGCATGATTCGCATCAACACGCTAAACGCAAAAATCTTCTTTCCGTGATGCGAAAACACTTTGGGTCCGATCAGTAAATAGTGAATGCCTCCCGCAACGGGAACGAGAAACAATGCGATTAAAAAGCCTTTCCAGAACCATTCGCGTTGAAGAAGCGTAAACACTTCTCCAAACGCAGGGTAATTCGGGATGGCATTGATCATCGCCGTTCCGTACAACGGACTATCGAATTGACTCACGCTAATGGCATAAAGAGACGACATACTTAGCAGTGTGCTTAAAAGTACTATCCATCGTTTCTTCATTGCGTTAGCCCCTTTCTACCTTGTTTGTTATACGCCATATTCCAAATATACGAGTTGTTCGCCTCTTTGCTTTGACCGCGAGCGAGCACACGGGTACGGTAAAGCTCGGACACTTTCTCGGAAGTTCCGATGAGAAGCGCATTGGTCGAACACATTGCCGCACATACGGGTACTTTACCTTCCGAGATACGGTTTTGACCGTAACGTTCTCGCTCATGTTCGGAGTTGGTCTCTAAAGGACCTCCTGCACACATCGTACATTTGTCCATCGCACCTTTGGCACCGAAAACGCCATCACGCGGGAACTGCGGAGCCCCGAACGGACATGCGTACAAGCAGTATCCGCATCCGATACATTTTTCTTTATCGTGAAGCACGATACCGTCGGCTCGGATGTAAAAACAATCCACCGGACAAACTTGCGAGCACGGTGCGTCGGCACAATGCATACACGCAATCGAGATCGACGTCTCTTTACCTTCGACGCCGTCACCCAGCGTCACGACTTTACGGCGGGCAATGCCCACGGGTAATTCGTGGGCATTTTGGCATGAAACCACACATGCAAAACATTCGATACAGCGATCCGTATCGCAATAGAATTTTAATCGGCTATTGGTATTTTCCATGGTGTCTCCTTACGCTTTTTCCACACGGCATAGACCCGCGTTGAACTCTGATATTTGGGTGATTGGGTCGAAGCCGTAGTTAGTGATCGTATTGGAACTCTCTCCGATCGTATACGGACGTGTGCCTTCGGGATAATTTGCGCTCAAATCGACCCCTTGCATAATACCCGCAAAGTTGTACGGCATACAAATACGATCCGGCGTTACGCTACGGTTGTAGTGAACCCGTACCTTAATCTTTGTACCCTGAGGCGCGTGAATCCACATCATTCCCTTATCTTCGATACCGTACTTAGACGCCAAGTCGGGGTGAATGTTCGCAAACATCTCCGGCGTAATGCTTGAGAGGTATTTGCTCGTTCGCTCCAACATACCAGCCCCTGAGAGGTTAACCAAACGCATAGACGTTAGAATCGTCGGGAACTCTTTGGACCAGTCTTGTTTGGTTTGCTCAGAGATGTAACGTGTTGCAACCCTAAAGTTATTCGCTTGATCCGGAAGTGCCGGATATTTTTGTACCAAATCCCATCTTGGAGAGTGAATAGGCTCTCTATGAACCGGTACGGGATCGGGGAATTCCCAAACAATCGTACGCGCTCTGGCATTTCCGTAGACGCAAACGCCATACTCTCGAGCGTATTTTTGAATAATACCGCTAAAGTCCATCGCCCAGCTCGGTCCCATTTGTGCTTTTTCTTCTTCAGAGAGCGTAATACCGAGCACTTTTTCGATATTGGCTTTGGTAAGCTGCGGGTAACCGCCTTGGATTTTTTGCCCCGGAAGCGTCACGGTCTCATCGGCAATCTGGCTTATGCCGTTGTGCTCCATTCCGAAACGATTTCGAAAGCCCAATCCGCCTTCGTTGACCGGTTTGGAAACATCGTAAAGGATCGGCGAACCCGGGTGTTTTTCGTCCCAGCACGGCCACGGAAGTCCGTAATACTCGCCTTCCATCTCGCCGCGACCTTTGAGCGTCAACGGATCGAAGAGATGCCAATTTTCCTGATGTTTGCGCAGACGCTCTGGCGTCCAGCCTGAGAGTCCGATACTCTTAACCGTACGCGCGATTTCACGTACCGCATCGTCCGGCCATACAAAATCGTTTTTATACTGAACGACGTTACCGTTTTCGGCACGCATTTTCATGCCTTTGACGTACTCCTCGTAAAATCCGAATTTTTTTGCAAACTCGAACATCACTTCATGATCGGCTTTGCTTTCGTAAAGCGGTTTCACGACTTGAGAGCGCCATTGCGCGGAACGATTGGTAGCAGAAAGCGTTCCTTCGCACTCAAATTGCGTCGCAACCGGCAAGATATAGATACCGTCTTTTCGATCGGTAATAATTGCCGCTTCGTTCACAAACGGTTCGGCTACGATTAACATGTCAAGCTTATCGATGGCTTCTTTGATTTTCACCTGCTGAGACATCGAGGTAATTCCCGTTCCCTGTACCCAAAGCACGCGAATCGGAGCGGAAGAGGTCGTTTTTTCTTCTTGTAAAACACCTTGCCACCACTTCGCAAGCGAGAAACCTTTGGCGTGCATCCATTTTCGCTCACCTTTTTCGTCAAGATCGGGATGGAAACGATTTTGCATGTATTCTAAACTGACACCCCATGTTTTACAATAGTACTGCCATGCGGCTTTATCCAAACCGTAGTACCCCGGTAAACTGTCCGCAAGGTTCGCCATATCGGTTGCACCTTGAACGTTATCGTGACCGCGGATAATTTGACAACCGCCGCCGGATTTTCCCGCATTACCCGTTACAAGCGCTAAAATAGGGAGAATTCTGGTATTGGAACTGCCCACGGAGTGTTGGGTAATACCCAAAGACCATGCGATAGCAGCCGGTTTCGTTTTAGCGTAAAGTTCTGCTACTTCAAGAATTTGTGCAACGGAAGCACCTGAAACGTTAGAAGCCTCTTCAGGTGTCCATTTCGCGGCTTCAGCCCTAATTTGATCCATCGCATAGGTTCTATGATCGATAAAATCTTGATCTTCCCAACCGTTTTTAAAGATAACATGTAAAAGTCCATACGCAAACGCAATATCCGTACCCGGTCGAATGCGCACGTAAATATCGGCCTTAGCGGCACTTCTTGTAAAGATAGGATCGACGACGATCAACTTCGCGCCTCTATCTTTGGCTTGGAGGAAATGTTTAAATCCGATTGGATTTGCAACGGCAGAGTTGGCTCCAACCATCATCACTAACTTAGAATTGGCAACAATATCACCGAAGTGATTTGTCATAGCACCGTAACCCCATGTATTTGCCGCACCGGCAACAGAAGCGCTATGTCAGATTCTAGCTACGTGATCGATATTGTTTGTGCCCCAAAACGCGGCAAATTTTCTAAAGTAGTAGGATTGTTGGTTATTAAATTTGGCCGAACCCAACATCATCAATGTGTCCGGACCGTTCTCTTCTCTAATTTTTAACATTTTAGAAGAAATTTCGTTTAACGCTTGTTCCCATGTCAAACGATGCCATTTACCGTTCTCTTTTTTCATCGGGAATTTGATACGTTGTTTAGACTTGGTCAAATCGATTTGATCCGTACCTTTACAACAGTGGCTTCCTTCGCTGATCGGATGATCGTGGGCGGGTTCTTGTCTGACCCAGACACCGTTTTGCACTTCGGCTTTGATGCCGCAACCTGCCGAACAGATCGAGCAGATCGTTTTAACCGTTTTTGAACCAGGGAATGGGTTCTTAACCTCTTCCGCACTCGCCTCTCTGATAGCATCTTCTTTAGCGAGAAGATTCCCCGCTCCAAAACTAGCACTTCCCAGAGCCGCCATTTTTAAGAATGATCGTCTTCCGATTTTGCTAGAGGAGAGTATGGGGTTTTCTGTTTTACTCATCTAATCTCCTGTAATTAATAGGATCTCTTATAGTAGAGCTTCCATGCATCCGTCTCTTTATACAAAATCTCTTTTTTCGGAGATTTCCCATAAACGACACCGTTTGCGCCTTTGGCAGCCTCTTTCGAGCTTGCCAAAACGCCGCTTGCACCGGCAGTTGCTACCACTGCCGTCGTCCCGAGGGCTTTTTTTAGAAAGTCCCTTCTGTTCTCGTGCATCTTCTCAGACCTCCTGTTTAGGAATACGTTTTTATATCAACTCTTCAAAAGAGTTTCCAAAACAAGCACGCGCGTGCTTTGGAAACTCCTATGAATATGCGATTTTGGCATATTCATAGGGCGTAAAAATCACAAGACGATCTCATCCAAGTTACGTCTTACCCTTTGCGTTAAAGGTTTTCTGTCTTTTTGAATGACCGCACTAGCCCTCTCTTCGCTCGCGATTTTATGCGAAGCTTCGACATGTAAGAACAAGCGTTCAAAAGCAATAAAAGTTTTTAAAACAATCGCCGTATTTTGATAGAAAAAGCTTTTTTCGTGTTGCAATAACAAGGCGGTAAACTCGTCGATAAAATCGTTGAGGATTTCGGCAAAAACCTCTTTTGCCAACGCTAAGCTCTCTTCATCGCCCGCAACACCCGCTTCGATCAAGCGGCTCATGAATTGAAATAAAAAAAGCACTTGATCTTCCGAATCGTTGCATACCGAATCATTTTTGCGAAATTTGGAACGAAAAACCAAACCTGCCGCTTTGACCCTTTTTGGGCCGTCGTCGCGCCCTTCGTCGTAATACGATGCGCTCATCGGAATAAATGAGCTTTCCGGAGAGACGAAAACCTCGTCGTATTCTTGTTTGAGCGCTTCGCAACCCCCTTTGGCTCGTAAAGACGAATCGATTGAACGAAACGCCGCATCAGAGTCTTCATCGAGAGGATTAGCGATAAAAATTTTCAACAAATCTGCTATTTTTGCATATTTGTCTGCCTGAGCATTGAAACTTAATATTTTGACAAAAAAGGTGTAATACAACGCTCTTGCTTGATGGATCGATTGATCATTTATTTGCATCGTATTTATCCTACCGTTTCGTTAACGTTTGCTTCGACGGAAGCTCTAAAAATAACTTTTGCTTTACAATCGGGACAGCAATAAAGTGTCTTTAGTTTCACCGGATCGCCTAAAAATAGAGGCGTCATAATGGCGGCTATTTTACGGATCGCTTTTGCCGTCGCAAACTCTTTGCCGCACTCGGCGCATTTAAAAAGTTCGTCTTGCGCCATGATGCGTTGGGAAAACCATGTCGGGCTAAGTCGAAGTTCATCTTTAATCACGCTCAAGCACTCTTTTTCCGGACAGGTCGCTTCGCAATAACCGCAATTCGTACAAATCGATGCGTTGAAACGTAACGAATTATCTTCCGGATGCGCCGTCAAAGCTCTAACGTTACAAGCACCCACACAGCTTAAACACAACGTACATTTTTCCGCATCAATGCGAATATCGCCGTAATGGACATGTTCACCGGTTCGAACCGTACCCAAATCCTCATCGCCGACCAAATGTGCCAAACGCGCCGAAAAGATTTCGCGTTTGCGTAAACCCTCTTCGTTAATGCCGTATCGGCACTCCGGCAAAGCTTGCATCGTCTCGAAAGCGTGACTTAATTCTTGTGCGTTTTGGCAAACGAAAATTGCTTTTTTAGCGTATTTGCGTTCAAAAATTTCATTGATAATGCGAATAACGTCGCCCGTACCTTTGGAGATAAAATCGGTGTAAAACACTATCGGATTGCCGCATGTTTGAAGCAAATTGAGCATATGTGCTTCGTGAAGGTATTTTTCGCCTTCGATCATCATCGGTAAAACGTTTTCTTCCAAAGGAATCGTAATAGACTCCAAATCCATTTTTTGAGGAATAATTAAAGGAATCGTTCCTTCGTAGTATTCGCTCATATAAGAAAATGCGCGTCTTGGCATCTGCGTATAGTCCAAAGCACCGCTTGGACAAACGCTAATACAGCCGCCGCAACCGTGGCAATCGATATGCGAAAAAACTAAATGCTTCGTTTCGTCTTCTTTTAAGATGGCTACCGTCGGACACACTTCGGCACATTTACCGCACACCTCTTCGCGACGCTCATGGTATTGGCAAATCGAACTATCGTAATTGATAAAGTTTTTGTAGCGATACGTACCGGTGTTGGCGCGCATTTTTTTTAACGCCGTCTCTTCGCCGAGCAACGAAGGATCGTAAACGCCGCTTTGTTTCATCGCAAAATTCGGAGCGTTCCACCAAAGTATTTGATCGCAGTTTAATTCTAAAATGGCATCGTCTTTTTTCAAAACCACGGCTAAGTCGCCGATATGTCCGTTCACGTCTAAAATCATCGAGGGTAAAAGCGTAACAACGCTATAACCTTCAGCCGATAACGTCTCTTTCAATGCTTCTTTTTCAAGATCTTCCGTTACGATAAGTAACTTTGTACCGACTTCTTGGGCATAATCTTGGTCTTGTGCGTAGTCAAATCCGACAGCTCGAATGGCATATAATTTGGAAACATTTCGAATTTTTTGAGCCAAAACGTCTTTGGAGCGTGCCAGATAGAAGTTAATTTCGGGGGCATAGATCACCGCGTTGACGCACGGATCGTTAGAGACGATGTACTCCGCTTCGCTTGGAGCGTTCACGACGTCGATTTCATCGCCCAAAGGAAACTCAAGCGGTGTTCTACTAAAATAAGCAAATTCTTGATGCATTTCAACGTCCAATTGGTAAATGTTTATTGACCGTATTGTAAGCACAAAACCTTTAAAGCGATCTTAACAAGACAAAAATTATCACGTTTACTTATATTTATATATTAATTTATATAACGCATCTGGGGTGTTTTACGAACTTAGGGAGAGATTAAACTTCATATGGCTATAATCATTAATCCCAATGCACAGAGGCTACAATTTGGTTAATAAAGTTTTCCTAATCGCTACCGTTATTTTAGTCAGTTTTGTCGCGCTTACGGGAATCTTTACGATCTACCACACTGCCATGCCTAAAGAATCGATCGTCTTAGGTACATCGTTACCGCTCAGCGGTATCAATAGCCATTTGGGCAAAGACATCGTCGTGGGCGCCAATACCTATTTTAGCTACACCAACGCTAAAGGCGGCATCCAAGGAAAGACTATCGAGCTCATCAGCTACGACGATAAATACGAACCCGAAAATACGTGGAGCAACACGCTCACTTTGCTTAATAAAGACAATGTCTTCGCCCTCTTCGGCTTTGTCGGTACGCCGACGGTGAAACGTGTTTTACCGTTGGTCGAAGAGAGCGGGACGCCTTTTATCGCTCCTTACACGGGGGCTTCTTTCTTACGCACCGAAGAAGCGGACAATATCGTGAATTTTCGTAGTTCTTACGAAGAAGAAGTCGATGCATTGGTCGAACACTTAACCAGCGTTTTAAACGTCAAGCGGTTTGCGATTTTTTACCAAAATGACGACTATGGCGAAGAAGGTTATATCGCCCTTTCGCATGCACTCTCTAAACGCAACTTGACGCTCTCTGCCGAGGGAACGTACAAACGCAACACGCTTTCCATTCGCCATGCAATTCACGAAATCGAAGCGGCAAAACCCGAAGCTATCATTTTGGTGGGCGCATACAAACCGACGGCGCGTTTTATCGAGAAAGTGAAAGAGTGCTGCCCTGAAAAAATCATTTTTTGCCCGATTTCGTTTGTGAATGCCGATGCTTTGATGTATGAGCTTCACGGTAACGGAGAGAACATTCTTTTCTCGCAAACCGTCCCTTCGTACGACGATTTTTACTCCAAAGAAGCGGCCGAGTATTTGGACCATCTTAGCTTTTACTATCCCGAAGAAAAACCTTCTTTAGTCTCTTTTGAAGCCTATTTGTCCGCCAAAGCGCTCGTCAAAGCGTTAAAGGCGGTGCAAGGACCTTTAAGCCGATCCAAATTTTTACACGCTTTAAAAACATTGCCTAAAAACAGTTTGGATAACATTCCGTTGCGCTATAAGCATTCGCAATTGCTCAACAACGTCTATTTGTCCAACTACCGTCAAGGTAAATTTGAAATCATCCAAAAATACGAGTATTAAGATGACGCTGGTTCAGTTTATCAACCAAAAACTCGAAACGATCAAGTTTAGCAATAAAACGAAAATACTCATTACGATTATTCTCAGCGGCACGATGACCATCGGCTTTTTGATGTTCGTTTCTATTTTTGCGCTCAAGTACGACTACGAAACATTGTTTCAAAAGCACACACTTCCGCAGGTCGATTTGGAAGAGATCAAAGACATCTACCGCGTTAATATCTCCGAAACCCTGAGCGACATCAAAGACAAACAAATCAGTAGCCAAGATGCGATCGAGGTCATTTACCTTTCGCAACAAATTATTCGAAAACAGTGGCAAAGCTATCAAAAAGCCGCCAATATGCATATCGGAGGCGTTCCCTACTTTGCGAGTCGTTGGCTCAGCCTCTTCTTGGTGACGCCGAACAAACCCGAGAAAAACGTTTTTCAGCAAGGTATCGTCGAAAAAATTTCCCTCAAAATGGACGAATTGGACGCGCAAATCACGCTTTTGATTGATCGACTCAAAGCGCAAAAACCCCAAGAAGCCGCGGCGATGATCGACTCGATTATGCTCTCGACCAACTCTTTAAACATCTATCTTTCCAGTTTGATTACAAGCCACCTCAAACAATCGATCTCCGAAAAACAGATTAACGACAGCCTGTTTCAAACCAGTACCTATATGCTCATCTTACTCATCGGTATGATCTTCTTTTTTATCACGATGGTGCTCTTAATCATCATCAACCATTTTAAGAACATTCACAACTATTTGGAAGAGAACATCGCCGAAAAGACGCATGAGCTTAGAGACTTGAACAACTCGCTAGAGCAACGCATCAAGCGCGAAGTCGAGAACAGCCGTAAAAAAGATAACATTATGTTTCAGCAAGCCCGCCTTGCCTCTTTAGGAGAGATGCTTCAAAATATCGCGCACCAATGGCGACAACCTTTAGGCTCTTTGATGATGATTATTCAAAGTTTTGAGAGTAAATTCTACGCGGGAAAACTCGATGAAGCGTTTGTAAGCTCACGCGTCAAAGACGCCGAACTGCTCTCATTGAACATGTCCGAAACGCTGGAAGATTTTCGTACGTTCTTCAACCCCAACAAAAGCAAAAAAACGTTTCACATTCAAGACGTGATCCAAAAAGCGATCGATCTTTCCAAATACCAACTGGAAAAAGAAGAGATCACGCTACGGTTTTTCATTCGCAACGACATCGAAGCATTTGGCTTTAAAAACGAGCTGATTCACGTGTTGTTAAACCTTATCGGAAATTCTAAAGACATTTTAGCGGGTAAAACGGAACTGCATGAAAAGATCATTCACATTATTTCCAAGCAAAATGAAGAGAGTATTTTCGTCAACGTCATCGACAACGGCGGCGGAATAAAAAGTGATATAATACCCAAAGTGTTCGACCCCTATTTTACGACAAAACACAAAAGCGTAGGCACGGGAATCGGGCTTTACATGTCAAAACAAATGGTCGAAAAACATATGCACGGAAAGATTACATGTAAAAACCTTCGCCACAAACTCGGGACGAAAGATTTTTTCGATTGCACCATGTTTACGATCGAAATACCCAAAAAACAGATTGATTTAGGCGAGGCAGAGGATGAATAAGCGTAATTTCGAGCTTTTAGGCACTTTTAACGTTTTGTATATCGAAGACGAAGCGGATCTTCTCAAACATACGACTTCGGTCTTGGAAGATTTCGTGAAAAAAATCTATCCGGTGCAAACGATCGACGAAGCGTTGGAAATCATCAAAACCGAAAAAATCGACGTTATTATCGCCGATATTCACCTTCGCTACAGTAACGGACTCGACTTTTTGCGGACGCTCAAGCACGATTTGGAGATCGAAATGCCCTCCATTGTCACCACTGCGTTTAGCGACACCGAATACCTCCTTGATGCTATCAAACTTCACGTCGATAACTATTTAATCAAGCCTGTCAACATCAAAGAACTGCTTAACGCTTTGCACGACGTTTTACTGCCGAAAATTCAGGCCAAAGAGATCGAGCGTTCGTACAATATCATCAAAACTATCTCCGCGGTCACCGACAGCAAGCAAGTCGAAATTATCCGTTTTATTATCAAAAATCTCGACAACGACAATATGCTCAATTACTCCTACAGCGAAATTATGGAGCAAGTAGGCGTCAGCAAACCGACCGTCATCAAACTCTTTAAACAGCTCGGCGATCAGGGTATTTTGACTAAAATACAAAATAAAAAATACCTTTTCGACGAAACCAAACTTCCCTTACCGGAGGAAGCATGAATCCGCTTCGTACCCTTCCTAAAGTCGACAAATGTCTAACGCACCCCGAGCTTCAAGGGCTCAACGAACATCTTTTGGTGCAGATTATTCGTCAGAAGATCAACGATTTACGTACAAAACTGATCGACCAAAGCATTCACGGTTTTGACGAAGAGACGTTAATCCGCTCCATCAAAGCGGCTTACGATGAAGCGTTAGAGCCTTCGTTAAAACCGCTCATCAATGCAACCGGCGTCATTTTACACACCAATATGGGCAGAAGCCTTATCTCTAAAACGCTCTTAAATCGCGCGAGCGAAGTTATTTGCAACTACTCCAATTTAGAATACGACTTGGAACTTGGGTGCCGCGGAGAACGTTACGAGCATGTCGGAAATCATCTCAAACGCCTTTTGAACGTTGAGGACGTTCTCATCGTCAATAACAACGCCGCCGCCGTTTTCTTGGTACTCAACACCTTTGCTCAAAATAAAGAAGTCGTGGTTTCCCGCGGCGAATTGGTCGAAATCGGAGGAAGTTTTCGCATTCCCGAAGTCATGAAGCAAAGCGGTGCGATTTTATGTGAAGTGGGTGCGACCAATAAAACGAAAATCCTTGACTATGCCGATGCCATCAACGACCGTACGGCGATGTTGATGAAAGTGCATCAGTCTAACTTTTCGATGGAAGGATTTAGCGAAAGCGTCGATTACGAAAGCCTGCGACATCTTGCCGCCAACCGCGGTCTTTTGGACTACTACGATCTTGGAAGCGGGTATGTTCCCAAACTGCCTTATCACCTAGGCAACCGCGAACATTCGCTCTCGCAAATTCTGACATGTCAGCCCTCTTTAATCAGCTTTAGCGGCGACAAGCTCTTTGGAAGCGTGCAAGCGGGCATTATCGCCGGACGCACGGATTTGATCGCCGCATTGAAAAAAAACCAACTCTTACGCATGCTTCGCGTCGATAAAATCACCTTGAGTTTGCTCGAAGAGAGCATCAAAGCCTATTTGCAAGAAGCCTACGAAGAGATCCCGACGCTTTGGCTTCTTTTCCGTAGCGTCGAAGAGCTTAAAAAACGTGCCGCTTTTGTGCGAAACAAAGTCGGTAAAACGCTTTGCGAGGTCGTGGAAAGCGAAACCTATATGGGCGGAGGTACGCTTCCCAACCGACGTTTTCCTACCGTCGCCTTACGTATCAAAGGAAAAGCAACGCATTTAGAGCGTGCTTTTCGCGAAAAGCACGTGATCGGCCGCATCGAAAACGACGCGTTTTTACTCGATTTTCGTACGATATTGCCGAGTAACGAAGCACGCCTTATCACGATTATTACCACACTTTTAGGACGTTAAATGGAGTATATCATCGTCGGAACCGCCGGTCACGTCGACCACGGTAAAACGGCTCTTATTACCGCACTGACGGGATTTGAGGGCGATAGTTTAGAAGAAGAAAAACGCCGCGGAATTACCATCAACCTGAGTTTTTCTTCCATGCACAACGACACAACCAACGTTGCGTTTATCGACGTACCGGGGCATGAAAAACTGTTAAAAAATATGATCGCCGGAGCTTTCGGATTTGATGCGGGACTGGTCGTCATCGACGCCAATGAAGGTATGATGCCCCAAACTAAAGAGCATTTGGAGATTCTCAATCTCTTAGGGCTTAAACACATCGTCGTCGCTTTGAGCAAAAAAGACCTAGCTTCCGGCGAAACGCTTGCGCTTCGACGCAAAGAGATCGAAAGCTATTTTGAAACGCTCAAACACCTTCAACTAAAGGCTATCGTTCCGGTAAGCATTTATGAGCCTTCTTCGATCGAGACGCTTAAAAACACCCTCTTTGCTCTGCCTTGCGAGCCTAAAAAAAGTAACGGTCTGTTTCGCTACTACGTCGATCGCTCGTTTTCGATCGCGGGAGCCGGAACCGTCGTGACCGGAACGGTTCTAGACGGAACGATCAAAGTCGGCGAAAAGCTCTACGCTCCCGAAATCGATAAAGAATTTACCGTCAGGAACCTTCAAGTTCACGAGCAAGACGTTGCCGAAGCGTTTAGTTCGCAACGAACCGCGATCAACATTCAAAGCGCGCAAAAAGCCTCGTTTGAAAAAGGCTTGCTCTTTTGTAAAAAAGGGTTTATCCGAGGATTCGACGTTGCCGACGTGTGGGTCGAGAGCATCGGCGGACATACGCTCAAACACAACGCCAAACTCAACCTTTTCGTCGGAACCAAGCAAGTCGAAGCGCGGCTTTTGAGCTACGAAAACGAAGAGAGTTTTACGCAAGGCTACGCGAAATTGCACTTTAACAAAACGCTTTTTTTGGTCTACGGCGAACCTTTTATCTTGGCGATCGGCGGGCGAACGGTCGGCGGCGGACGCGTGCTCAATCCTATCAACGACCCGATGAAGAAAAAAGTGAAACTAGAACTGCTTCACGCCTTACATGTCAAAGATTACCGAAGTGCTTTTTCCCTTTTGGTCGAGATGCACAAACACGGTTTCGGGCTCATCTCTTCCAACCAACGCTTCGGACTCAACCATGACGAAGCTATCGAGATTGCCGACGCGATGGAAGGCATTTTCGTCGATCAAAAAGGCTTAGTGCTTTACCCCGCTTCGATTCGATCGGAACTTGAGGGGATTATCAAAACGATCTACGCTAAAAACGCCTATGCGCTTCTTTCGGCAAGCTCGATTTCGCTTAAACTCAAATGGGCGAGCACGGCACTCGTGGAGAACGTCTTACAAGAACTCTGCGACGAGGGCGTGCTGGATTTCGTCGGCGGCGTCTATAAAAACGCGCAAATCGATATCGATAATATCGAAGCCTTGATCGAAGAAAAACTTTACGCAATTTTGGAAAAATCGGCATTCACGCCCGACGCACCGTACAATATCTACGATGCACTCGATATCGACCGAAAAATGGGCGACGATGCACTTAAAAGCCTCACGCGCGCAAAAAAAGTGGTCCGTTTGGAACACAATCTTTTCGTTAGTGCTACGGCTTTGAGTACGATGGTTAAACATATGCGAGACATTATGCGCAACGAAAAAGGGATCGATATTAAATCCTTTAAAGAACATTTTGAAATGAGCCGTAAATATTTGATCGCTTACCTTGACTATCTCGATAACTTTGACGACGTTAAAAAAGAGGACACGCGAAGAATTTTAATCTAAACACAGGAGGAGCCGATGGGGTACATCGTCAACAAAGTACTGTTTAAATATCTCGTATGGCTTTTTTCGTGCTTTATCGCAAGCGGGATTCTCGTGATCTGCGTGCATGAGTTTTTTCATACGCTCTCACGCACGCTCGATCGAAAATCGGACAATTTGCGTCAAAAAATCGACATTACCCGCTTCTTACTCGAAGACGTCCATCGGCTTCAAATCAGTTTCTTAGGACTTTCCGCCGCAACCAAAACCGAAAAACAACGCCTCGAAATCGCGGCATCAATCGAAGCGACCTTGGATCGTCTTCTTGAAAAAAACACGACCCTAGTGCAAGGTGGAACGCTGAGTATCCCCTTGTCGCACAACAGCACGCAAAGCGTTACCAAAACCTATACGCCTTCGCTCTCTTTAGGTTCGCCGCAAGCACTTTTGTTTCATCACGGAGAGATTCGAGAAAAATTACGCCGTATTTTAGAACTCCTAGAGACGCGCGATCGCTATTTTGCGCAAAATCATCCCGACCTCAATACCTTGGCGTTTCACATTCGAGGCGAAAACCAAGTCGTCTCTTCACTCCTTAGCCGTTACGAGATCGAAGTCGAAACCGCGCTAGAGACCGAAAATCGCTATCTTGAATCGTTTCAAGAACAAAAAGCGCGCGAAGATCGCTACTACTATGCCGGAGAGATCATTCTGATCGCACTCACGCTCATCCTTGTCTCTTTTTTAATTTATAAAATCGTTTTACAGATCATTCAACTCTACAAAGAGTTGGAAAATAGACTTTACGTCGACCATCTGACCAAACTTTACAACCGAACCGCTCTTTTAAGAGACATCGCGCTTGTGCGTTCACCCGCCGTTTTGCTGATCGATATTAACGCTTTTCGCACCATCAACGAACTCTACGGCGTGGAAGTCGGTAACGAAGTCTTGGTACTTTTTTCCACGCTGCTGCAAGAGTTTACGAAACGCCGCCGTTTGGATCTTTACCGACTTTCCGGAGACGAATTCGTCATTTTACGCTCCGATAGCTCCTACGATAGCGATGCATGTTCTAAAATGATCGAAGAACTTCTTACCCGCGTCAAAGAGCATACGATCCGCGTACGATCGCTCAAAGAGCCTCTTTATCTTGATATTTGCATCGGCGTTTCGTTCGAGAAAGAGAACGTACTCGGCACTGCCGACATTGCGCTTAATGAAGCGAAAAAGACGCACACGCATGTCGTCTTTTACCGCGATATTCACGCCATCAAACAAGAGATAGAAAAAAACGTTTATTGGAAAAATAAAATTGCACGCGGGATTGAATGCGACCTTTTTATGCCCTTTTTTCAACCCATCGTCGCCGCAAACGGAAAAATCGTCAAATACGAAGCATTAATGCGCCTGCAAGACGATGAAGATCCGACACGTTTTTACGCTCCGAACGATTTTTTGGAAACGGCGATCAAAACCCATCAATACTCCGAAATTTCGCGTATGATGCTCTTTAAAAGCATCGATATTGCCGCAAAAACGCGCACATGTATCTCGCTCAATATGAGTTATTTGGATCTGATCAATACCCCGTTTTGCAAAGAACTTTACGAGCATATCGAAGCAACCGCTACGGGCGAGTTGCTGGTCGTCGAGTTTTTAGAATCCCAAGGCGTTCAAAATTATGCGACGGTTCAAGCTTTCGTACAAAAATTTAGAACTTTGGGCGTTCGTTTTGCCATCGACGATTTTGGATCGGGCTATTCCAATTACGCTTACGTTTTCGAGTTGTCTCCCGATTTTATCAAAATCGACGGCTCGTTAATTCAGCATATCGCGCACGATCCAAAAGCCCTTGCTTTGGTACAGGCGATCGTTTTATTTTCCCAAAAAATCGGCATTCAAACGGTCGCGGAATTTGTCTGCTCCCAAGAAGTGTACGAAGAGGCGTTAGCGCTTCAAATCGATCTTTTTCAAGGCTATTATTTCGGCAAACCCGAAAGAACGTTCCGCACGTAAATGCACTATTATTTTTCCTTATTTTGAAGACACTTTTCGCACTTTTCCCGCTCCCACTTATGCTTCATTCCTTTGATATAAACGATCAAAATAAAAAAGAGTGCGGAGGTAATGCCCAACACGAACAACAAATAGGTCTCGGAAGGATCGGTCTCCAACAAAATGAGCTTTCGAACCAATACGACGAACGAAATTTCAAGAAAGGTCACCGCGTAGTCAAACCCGTCTTGAATAAAAAGCGTCTTCACGATCGCCAAGACGATCAAAATAAACAAGCCGTCCGTCAAAATAATTTTCATCGAATTAAAATCGAGCGCACCTTGAGAAATCGTAAACGATACCATTTTATAGCCCAGACTAATGAAACATTGCCCCAAATAGACGATCATCATCACGATAAAAATATACCGAGCGATATTTAAAATATTGAGCAACAAGTTTTCAACGTTAATCTCCAAAAACTGATTGAGCGCGAACACTTTGCTTGAAAGGTTTTTCGCTTCGTGTTCCGTTTGATTTTCTTCCATACGTTTCCCTATCCGTAAAATTCGGCGCAATTATAGTACAATTTAAAGAAGAAGACGTTACATGTCAACCAAAAAGTGACGTTTTTGTTTTATTTTTAGAATCGTCTTGACATTATTACTAATTAGTAATATAATTTCGGCAAAGGAAGGTAAAAATGAAACTACGTTCAGGCGTCAAAAGTTACGGAGAGCGCACCGATAAAAGCATGCAAACATGGATTCAAATCCTGCGCGCATTTCAAAAAATCCGTGCCAAAGAGTTGAAATACATCAACGCATCCGGTTTGAGTATGAACCAGTTTGAAATTTTGGAAGTCCTTTACCATCGCGGCGATTTACCGATAGGTTCTATCACCAAGTTGATTATGAGCACTCCGGGAAACGTCACCGTGGTTGTCAAAAATCTTACGCGAGACGGTCTTGTTCAAACGCTTCCGTCCCTTGAAGATAGCCGTGTGCGTATCGTAAGCATTACCGAAAGCGGACGCGGACTCATCGGCGGTATGTTTACCGAACACGCAGCCAATCTTAAGAGTTATTTTGACGTTTTGAGCGATGAAGAGTTGGTCACGTTGTACGACCTGTTACGAAAACTGCAAAAAGCGCAATAGACTTCGTGTAAGTCAGCTATTTTTTTGCTCTAATATTACTAATTAGTAAAAAAAGGAACCTTATGAAAATCAAAACCTTACTCGCAAGCTCTTTCTTGGCAGGCACTGCCCTCTTTGCCGGAAATTACAACGTCGATCCTAGCCATTCTAGTACGGATTTTAGCGTCAAACACGCGATGATTTCAACCGTCAAAGGCAATTTTGCGACTTTTAACGGAAGCTTTGTTTACGATGAAGCCAGCAAAACGCTTCAATCGCTCAACGGAACGATTCAAGCCGCCTCCATCGATACCGGTATCAAAGACAGAGACGATCACCTCCGCTCCGCCGATCTTTTCGATGTTGCAAAGTATCCGACGATTAGCTTTACGCTTGATGAAATCAAAGGCGACAAAGCCTACGGCAAACTCACGATGAAAGGGGTGACCAAACCCGTTGTGTTAGCTTACGAAAACGGCGGAGCCGCAACCGATCTTTACGGCAACAAACGCGTAGGACTTGGTCTTAGCGGTAAAATCAACCGATCAGACTTTGGCATCACATGGAACAAAGCCCTTGAAACGGGCGGCGTCATCGTAGGCGAAGAGGTTAAAATCGACGTCGCGTTAGAGGGAATTTTACAAAAATAAATCAAAGCACTGAAAGTTGGGGTTCTGCGAAAAAGAGAACCTCGTGTTACCGTAGCTTGCAGAGCAACACTCTGCAAGCGTGTCAAAATAATTTACATGTAAAGGAGTCAACCATGGCATTTACGATTCATAAAGCCAACCAACGAGGCAAAGCGGAGCATGGTTGGCTTCACAGCCGTTTTAGTTTTTCCTTTGCGGAATATTACGACTCCGCACGCATGGGATTTGGCGTGCTTCGCACCATCAACGACGACATTATCGAAAAAGGCAAGGGCTTTAGCATGCATCCGCATCGCGATATGGAGATCGTCTCCATCGTGACGCAAGGCGTTCTTATTCATCAAGACTCGGAGGGAAACCGCGGCGAAATTCATGCGGGCGAAATTCAGTATATGAGTGCGGGGAGCGGTGTCTTACACTCCGAATTTGCTTCCGAAAAAGGCAAAGCGGCCTTATTTCAAATCTGGATTCAACCCGATCGAAAAGGAGCTCAACCCCTTTACGCGCAACGCGATTTTCGCAACGACATACGTCCTGATCGCTGGTTAACGCTGGTTTCGCCCAACGGCGAAGATCACTCCATTGCGATTCGCCAAGACGCATTGATCAAAACGGCGCACCTTAACGAGGGAAAGATCCTTCTTCTTGCTTCATCGGCACCCAATCACGGCAGGCTCCTTTTTATCGTCGAGGGAAGCGTTGAAATCGAAGGCGTTTTACTGGAAGCGCGCGACGAAGTGCAGATTACCGAGGATAAAACATACGAAATCAAAGCGATTCAATCCTCGCAGATTCTTCTCTTTGACGTAGCGATGCTTTAAAACGTTTAGCGCGCAAGCACGATACAGGTTGCGATCAAAGCGATAATCTCAGGGGCATATTTGACGTAAGTGATCCAAACACGCATAGCGTATCCTTTCGTTTTTGCGTACGCTAAGCATTTTTAGTTCCGTAGCATTCTTACATGTAAAGCGAATATGCCTTAATTTTGTCCTGAAGTTTCGAAGCTAAGTAGGTATGCGCATACCCCAATTCATCCAAAATGAGTTGCGCTTCTTCAAGGTAGGCACGTTTTTTGAGGCTATCCCAATGTTTTGGAGGCTCACCGAGATTGACGATGCGATCGGCAAGTTTCACCAAAGCAACGCAGTTTTGACGTTTTTTCAATTGATCGAGGCTCTTGCGCATTTGTGCCTCTTTGGAAGGCAAGCTTTTATCTTTCGTCAGTGCGTGTACGCCTTTGGCAATAACCTCTTTATGTCCGGCGATCGGACTCTCTTTCGTAATGCAAGTCGGCGTATCTTCGTTCACGTCGTGTAAAAGCGCACACGCGATCGCTACGTTATGCTCGTCATAGCTCAAAGGCTCTCGCGAAAAGGCGTTGATGACCTCTGCCGTCACGCTTAAAAGATGCATCGCATACGGCAAACCGTGGGGTGTTTTCTGTTCACCGTGCGCTTTTAGGGCAAACGCAAGATTTTCGCGAAAATCGTCCACGTTAAAAAGCTCTTGCGGCAAAAAAACTTCCTTCGGCGTTGCTAAGGGCAAGGTCGGCGATTTGCCTTTTTGCATCGCGGCATAATGCTCTTTTTTGTCCGCAGTGTCGAAAAAGAGCAGATAGTTTCCTTGATCGGTAACGAGTTCCAACTCTTCAAAATGTTCCCAACCGCTCTCACTAACGTACAGGCGGCACTCTTTAAGGACGTGAAACGTTCCGCTAAGCGGATGCAAAACCTTAGACGGCGGCAAAGGGATAGTGTCGCAGTAAAACGACTCTATATAGCCCATTGCACCGCCTTCGGTCTCAAAAGAAAACGTAACGCTTTTCGTACGCCCTTCAACCTCGTAAGCCAACTCGACGAGATTGTTTAACATGTAAACTGCCGCAATGCGACGCTCTTTCAGCTCATTGAGATAGGGCCAAACTTGTTTCATCGTTGTACCTCGAAACTTACTTTTTGCATAGCTCGTTAAACCATTGTTCGTTTTCGTGCGAACGGTTGGACTTGGAGCGGAGAAGGTTTTCTTTGATCGACGCCAAATCGTCGATCTCCAAAAATTCAAGCATCGCAAAAGACGCAATCGGCGCATTCGGATCGGACTCGATCAGCGTCTCAATGTCACGAATTAGTTGCGTTTTATCGGCGTTCTCAGCCATTCGTTGACCTTTTGTTAACAAAATATGATAAAAATTATTGTACAATACCTAACATTTCATGCAGTTTACAAACTGCAAATCATAAGGAAAATGAATGAAAAAACATCTTTTATGGCTCGTTGCGCTCTTTACCTCATCCCTTTTTGCCGCAACCGATGCCGAAATCGTTGAACATTTCAAATCAACGATTCAAGTCCCCAACATTACCATCGAAGTGGTTTCCCGCCAAAAAGTCGACGGCATCGACGGAATGGATTTTGTGACGCTTAACCTAAGCGACGGAAAACGTTCTCAAAAATTGAGCATTTTCACCAAAGAAGATCTTATTTTCCCCGATGTCATTAGCATCAAACAAGGCGGAAGCATCAAAGATATGATGGAAATGGCAGAGCTTCAAAAGAAACTCTCTCCTTTGTACCAAAAAGAGGATAAGAAAAATATCGTTGCACTCGGTAACGATCCTAAAAAAGACACTCTCGTCGTTTTTACCGATCCGGAGTGCCCTTACTGCCGTCAAGAACTCGCTCAAATCGAGCAACGCTTAACGACGCATAACCTTCGTTTAATCTTCACGCCGGTGCATGAAAGAAGTTCATTGGAAAAATCCGTCTTGATTTACAACGAAACGTCCAAAGTCAAAAGCGATGCCGAAAAGATTAAAATCTTGAAAAAATATTACGACGAATCGGTCAAATACGACCAAAAAGTTAGCGATAAAGAAGTTGCTCATATCGATGAGCTTAAAGCAAAATATTTCGGAGCGGGCATTAAAGGCGTTCCGTTTATCGTACGGGAAAAAGAACTGTTAAAATAAACACGATTTTCATGCCGCTTTGAAACTTCAAGCGGCATAAAAAACTTTGCTTTTTAAGCATGCTAGCGATCACAAAAGAGAAACGATGAGCTTAACGACTTTTCTTGCCTTAGCCGCTCTTTTAAGTATAATCTTTTTTTTCATAACCTCGTTTCAACGTGCAAAACGCACTAAAAAGCCCTCCGTTTCCTATGAAAACGATCTTGTTTTTTATACATTGGCACTTCCCTCTTTTTATAAGAAAGAGTCTCAGAGCGTTTGCAACAAAGCGTTCGCACAAGCTTTTGGCGCACATGCAAAAGAGGCGTTAGCCCATATCGAAACCTTTCCTAAAAAAGGAAGCGTCACCACAGAACTCACGTTCGACAATGATGTACGCAAAAGCGTTCAGATCTCGTTTTCAACCCTGTTCGGTCAAGAAAATACGCCCATCGGGTACAGCGGTATTATCGTCGATATCTCCTCGTTTCAAAAAAACAAAGAAAGCCTTTTACACCAAAAAGAGCGCTTGGAACTTGCGCTAGAGGGGAACGACGAGGCTTTTTGGGATTGGGATATTCAAACGGAGAGCGTCTTTTTTTCGCCTAAGTGGAAACACATCATGGGTTACGCGCCCAATGAAACGCCCTCAACGCTTTCGTCATGGCTCAATTTGGTGCATACTAAAGATATGGCCGTCGTTAACGAGCGTCTTAAAGCGCATCTTGACGGTAGAAGCGATATTTTTAGCATCGAACACCGCATTCGCCAAAGCGAGCCGTTGCAATGGGTTCGCGTCAAAGCCAAAGCGATTCGCGACAAACGTAACCAAGCGATTCGTATGGTAGGAACCCTTAGAGAAATCACGCATGAAAAAGCGGCACTTCAAAGCGCAACGCTTGAGAACGAACGTTACGCCGCTTTTTTTGAACAGCTCCCCGTTTTGGCATTTATCAAACATCGCCAAGGTCCGTATCTTTACCTCAACCGCGCTTTTCAAAAATTCCTCGGATTTAAAACATGGCAGTCCAAAAGCGCGCACGAACTTTTCGACGCTAAAACAGCCGATACGATCGACGATATCGATCGTTTGAGTTTTTTTGAAAACCGCTTTCACCATACGCTTGAGCTTTCGACGCAAGAGGGCATGCTCGTCACGTTTGAGATTTACACTTTTATCATCGATACTCAAGATGCCAATAAGGTTATCGGCGGTTTTTGCATTAACAAATCGTTCAAACTCTAAAGGTATGATGAATCAAACAATTCTTCGAGGATAAGGCGATGCAACCCAATTTACTGATGATCGAAGACGACGTCGAGCTGGCCGATATTTTGTGTACGTTTTTAAAACGTTACAATATCAACGTTACCAATTACGACGATCCGTATTTAGGGATTAGTGCTTTAAGCATCGGCAAATACGATTTACTGATTTTAGACCTCTCGCTTCCCGGACTCGACGGACTTGAGATTTGCAAAGAAGTCCGCGCCAAAAGCAATATTCCTATTATCATCTCTTCCGCGCGCAGCGATTTGGAAGATAAAATTATCGGCTTGGAACTCGGAGCCGACGACTATTTGCCCAAACCCTATGAGCCAAAAGAGCTTTACGCACGCATCATGAGCGTTTTAAGACGGTACAAAAAGAGCCTTCAAAGTACCGACGAGTCCGAAACGTCCGAGCTACATCTCAAAGAAGAGAGCCGCACGATTTTCTTTCGCAACGCACCCTTAACGCTCACACCCGCCGAGTACGACGTGCTTGCGTACCTAATCAAAAAAAACAACTGCGTGGTTTCAAGAGCCGAGCTCTTAGGCAGTACGCCAAGCCTCAACGAAGAGAACGAAAGCCGAAGCCTCGACGTGCTGATTAGCCGTATTCGCACCAAACTTTGCGAGAGCTCTAAAGAGCCCAAACTCATCCACTCCGTCCGAGGAATCGGCTATAGGCTCCAAGCGTGAAGTGGTACCACTCGCTTCTGGTTCGCATAACGCTGATTTTCGCGCTCGCACTTGCGGGCATGAGTGCTATTTTTTTCGTTGTCGCACGTTACGAAACCCTACGCGACGTTCAAACCGTCGTCGATTACTCTCATGTCGCCTTGCGTGCCGCTTTCGATCGGCAAACGCAAAACCTCGATTTTAGCAAATTGGAAGAGATGGGCTTTTCACTCGTCACCGACGAAACGCTCAAAGACAAAATTCTCGACCGCCCTCGTCCGCCCAAACCTTTTCCGATGAAACGGATGGAAGAGCGTTTTCGCTACGGAGTCGATTGCGTGCCTTACGGTATGCATATTTATACGATCTTGCTCAACCGCGATATGCCGCCTATCGTTTTAGAAGCACCTTTTAAAAAAGAGATTTTGCCGCGTATCGTTTTTCCGCTTTTAGCACTGGCGTTTGTCGTAATGCTCTACATCGGCATCATTCGCAGCCTTTTACCGCTCAAGAATTTACGCGAACAAATCAAACGTTTTGCAAACGGGCATTACGACATTACATGTAAAAGCAATAAACGCGATGAGATTGCCGCTTTGGCGAACGAATTTGACGCGGCCGTTACCAAAATCAAGTCCTTACGCGATTCGAGACAACTCTTCTTACGCAACATTATGCACGAACTCAAAACGCCGATTACCAAAGGAAAGTTGGCGGCGGAAATGCTCGAAAACACGACCTACGCTTCGATTTTGCAAAACGTTTTTAAACGTCAAGAAGCCCTTTTGGAGGAGTTTTCGCGTATCGAAAAACTCAGCGCCGATGAGCTAAAACTCGACATCAAAGCTTATCACGTCGAAGATATCGTCGATTTTGCCTTGGATCTTTTAGCCGACAAGAAAGAGCATATCACATGTGAACTTATGCCGATCGACCTAAACGTCGATTTTGAACTTTTCGGCGTTGCGCTGAAAAACCTGCTCGACAACGGCGTCACCTATTCCAAAAATGCCCATGTCACGCTTTGCAACGACACGGAGCGCATTACCATCAGCAATGAAGCACCCGCTTTGGAATGTACGCTCGAAGACTACGCAAAACCCTATTTTTTAGAAGGGAAAAAGCAGAAAAGTTCGCGAGGGTTGGGCTTTGGGCTTTTTATCACATGGCATGTCATTCGTCTACACGGTATGAAGTTAGAGTACAAACACGACAAGGGAAAGAATGTTTTTACGATTTGGCTTAAAAATGAAACACCCTCACCTCTTTAATACGCTTTCTCCAAAATATGTAAATACTCGTACGTCGTGTCGGCTTTGTGATTTCTATTTTCCGTTTTGTCGGCTTTAAAACGACGATACGCCTTTTTTTCCAAGTGATAACGGCCGTATTTTGACATAATTTTGCGGATGTCGATGGCGTTCATAAGCCCCTCGTCGTTATAGCTCAAAAAAATCGAAGAAAATCGAGCATGTTTAATCAACTCTTCAAATGCACGAAAAACCTCTTTTTTCTTACAATAGCTACTTTTTTGGTAGGCGCGTAAACCGCTAATGCCTTCGGGCGTAAACGTATCGTAAAGGGCAATCGTATTGAGTAGGTGGTAATTTGCTCCGTAGTCTCGGTGATTGTACGGCGGATCGAGGTACAAAATATCGCCTTCGATCTCTTTGATAAGAACATTGGCGTCTTTTTGATAAACGACGTGAGAGCTAACACTCGGCTCGAAATCGGCGGGAGTGAGAACCAACTTTCGTGCGGCGGGTTTTTTGAGTTCTTTTAAAAAAGAGCCGTAAATAGACGCGGTATTGGCTATTTTATCGGCACTTTCGATGAGGGAGGCGATTAAAAAGTAGTATACCGCGTCGTTAATCGTACCCGTGTTCTTCCATACTTCGATTTGCGTGCGTATCGCATCGATTTTTTGACCGTTTTCATCGCTGAAGTAGCGTCTGCCGCTTTGACTTCCTATGCAATAATGGGTGTAAATAAACCCGGTATCGATAGGTTTAAGAGCATTAAGCTTTTCGATCAACGCACCTTGTTCGGCAATCGTTTCGCAATTTTCGATGTAATGCTTGTTTAGCACAAAACTGTACGCTTCACGATCGTTACTAATGACCTGCTTGACGTCATTTTTGAAGCTTCTTCCCACGATTCCCGTACCCGCAAAAAGATCGCAAAACACTTTTTGGGATAAGTCGCAACCGAGGACATCGGTAATGGTCTTTTTCAAAAACGAAGATAATTTGTATTTCGAGCCGATATAATTCATAAGACTTCTTGTGTATCGTATGGTTTGAAAGTCTTAAGTATATCGCTTTTTGTAACGAATGTGCTTGAAAAAATTTCTACGAAAAATCTTGACATGTCGGCACTAAAATAGTACGCAAAAAGGGGAAATCTAAAAATCAAACGATGAATTGAAAAATAATTTTTGGAAGAAATGGCGAGGAAGGGATTTGAAAATCTCTATTTTATGGGATAAAAATAAAATATTTAAAAAACATACTGTAAAAACTACTGTAATAAATAAATGTTCAAAATTCGCCCCTCTCTCTCGCTCTTTGAATAGCCTCTTCAGAGCTTAGATGATGAACGTCCATATCAACCAATATTTTAATATCTCTTTCATTTAAATAGATGCTTTCGATCGCATGGTTACCTATTACGGATTTAGTATTTTCATATTGCTCTTTTGTGAGTTGGTTTTTATACTTATTGAGTATCGCTATACTCTCCTCAAAACTATATACTTCGGGAAAAATTACTTTGGGTGGCATTTTGAACTCCTTTTGCTTACATGTCAATAATTTTACAAAAAGCGATTGTCTGTTTTGAAAGTTTCTAACGCTATAATATAACTTGTGATGACCACAAGAAAGCATTTTGCTCGATAAAATTTTAGGTGTCATTATTATAGCACAATGAAAAGTCTAAAACCTTTTGGGGTGTTGTTTACCTTTACATGTAAGGAGAAAAAGATGAATGAAGAACTTTTAGATGAAGTATTAAGCGGTAAAGCGTTTGAGGGGCTTTCAATCAAGCTACACAAAGAAGGCAAGAACGTGATCTTACATGCAGACGAAATACCGGGAAACGGATATTATATTATAGAGCCTAATAAAAAAGCTTACTTGATAAGATATGACTATACCTTAAAAAAAAGCGTTACTGGGCGAGAACTTACTCAAGAAGAGTATAAAATAGTAGGCATTGAACACTATGCCTAGTATTTCTCCAAAATATGTAAATACTCGTACGTCGTGTCAGCTTTGTGATTTCTGTTCTCCGTTTTATCGGCTTTAAAACGTTGATAAAGTATCGTTTCTAAACGGTAATTTCCGTAGTTTGACATAATGGTTTTGACATCCTCTTCGCTCATCAATCCTTCATTGTTATAGCTTAAAAAGATATAACGAAAGCGTGCATTCTTAATCAATGCATCAAACGCCGCATGCACCTCTTTTTTCTTGCAATAACGACTTTTTTGATATGCCCTTAAGCCACTTTTCCCTTTAGGAACAAACGTATCATAAAGAGCAATGGTATTGAGCAAATGATAATTTGCACCGTACTCACGATGATTATAGGGTGGGTCTAGGTATAAAATATCGCCTTCTATCTCTTGGATGAGTGCGTTGCTATCTGCTTGATAGACCGTATGTGAATTGGAATTTAGCTCAAAATGAGCGGGTTCTAAAACCATTTGTTTGTCGGCAGATTTTTTAATATGCTTTAAAAATGCTCCGTAAACAGACGCCGTATTAGCCACTTTATCAGCACTCTCTAATAACGAAGCTAAAAGGAAATAGTACATTCTATCGTCAATACTACCACACTTTTTCCATTCTTCGATTTGCATACGCATTGCATCAATTTTTTGACCATTTTCATCTTTAAAATATTGTCTACCGCTTTCGCTTCCCATACAATAATGGTTATAAATAAATCCATCTTTTCGTAAAGGCACGGCGTTTAACGCTTCTATAAACGACTCCTTGTCTGCTAGTTCTTCATGATTTTCGATGTAGTTTTTATTGAGCACATAGCTATAAGGTTCTAAATCGTTGCTAATAACTTTTTTGACACTTTTTTTAAACGTTCTTCCGACAATACCTGTACCGGCAAAAAGATCGCAAAAAACTTTTTGTGACAAATCTTGACCGACTGTTTTTTTCATTACCTCATCTATCCACGATAAGAGTTTATATTTTGAACCGATGTAATTCATTATTTCTCTTTTATATCTTTTTCTTTGATAATCTCAAGTGGACTAATATCAAAAAACTTTGCCAATTCCACTACATTACTTTTTATAGGAATAAACTTATCCGATAAAATATTTGATAGTTGAGTTTTTGAAATACCCAAACTATTTGCCAACTCTTGTAATGTTGCAATTTGTTTTTTTGCCATCAGTTCTCTTATTTTAAATTTATCAATTTCTACCAAAATTATATCCTATTTTTCTTTAAATATCAAATATTTTATAAACTATTATTAATTATTTAATGAATTTATCAATTTATTTAATGCTTCTCGCCATTTGTATGGGTCGTACCAAAAACAACCTACACAACCATTTTCATCACTTTGTGAAGTTCCTTGCCAAGTTCTATCTCCAGCATACCAAAACTCAATTCCAGGAAAGTTTCCTCTAATCCCCTCCTTAAAACACTTTTCACATTGTCGTGATTTCCAAAGATTATTATTTCTATTTAATAAAATAAATTTTGCTTTTAATTCAGCATCAGATAAATTATCATTCTTGTCTTCGTTACTATTCCATCTTATTTGAGGAAATCTATGGTCAATTTCTAGTTCCATTGGGCTTAATTTTCTAAGAAATACAGCTTCTTCATTTTGATATAAATCTTTTACTTTTTTTGCAATATTTGGAGTAATCTGAGTTCTAATACTTACATTTTCCAATAGTTCTAAAGTCTTTAATTTTCGATGTGAAGTTGTTTTTTGACAAGTTTTACAAAATATTCTTTTTTCCCATCTTCTAGGTGTTGGCTCTTCAAATTGGATACCTTTTTCATCTCTCCAAGTTTGCCAAGTTTTTGCTTGTCCTGATTGCAATTCACATTTTGTACAATGCCACTTCAAATCTTTTAAAATTTCCCAATCGTGGTGTGATGTTGTATTTTCTTTAAATGGATTACTCATTATCGAGCACCCTTTATTTCTACACTAATTAATTTACCGTGTCCTATACCTTTTTTGTGTTCATCTATGGATGTATCAACTATTGTTCCATCTTCATATACTTTTTTCATATAATATTACCCAAATTGCTAGTTAGCATAGCTAAAAATCAACTGTTGTTTTGCTTTAGGAAGCTTAAAAAAGCAGTCAATGGAATACGCTGCAATAAAAAGCTTCAACTTAGTTAGAAATCCGTTAAGGGAAGTAGCCTTAATGACTTTTCCAAATTTAGCCGTTATCATCGAAAAAGCAGTTTCGATGCTTTTTCTAAGTTTTCGTTTTATCCAATAGTCGGTGTCATTTTTATTTTGATTATTGCGATAAATAGGGTTAAAGTTAATGTTAAATCGATGTGCTAATGCTTCAAGTTTTGAGGATACATAACCCTTATCACCAATTCCTATTGAATCAGGTGGAAGTGTAGGAATCAGTTTGTAAGCCACTTTAACATCAGAGACTTTTCCAAAAGAGATGTAACAACTCACTGGTTCTTTTTGGGTCGTGGCTATCATGTGCACTTTAAATCCATAAAAGTATCGCTTCTTTGAAGCGTTATAGCCTTTTAAATCCATATGACGCATCAATTGGCACTGTGATTCTCTTTGGAGTTGGCATAACTCTACAGGGAAAGAATCAATGGCATAAATTTGTGAAGGGTGTATGGTTGAAAAAAGCCCAGATAAATAGCCAAATACTGTTTCTACAGCAGTATGCAACTCATTAATTCTTCGAATAAATCTTGAATAATCAATGGGTGAAAAGAGTTTTGTTGGGTTTAAATACAGATGTGCTTTACGGTAATTCCCATTAAAATCACTGACCGCTAAATACGCCATAGTGAGTATCTCAGCATTGGTGATTTTAGCACGTATATCATTTTTCACATGTAAACCTTTTAGCATTTCATCAATTAAACAATAGATTGCTATAATTTTGTGTTCCATTGGAAGTCCCTTCTGCCACGAAGTTTTCCAATGGAATAACCATTTTTCGTTCCATATTTGTTGGGCTTAACTAGCAATTTGGGTTATAATATTTACTATTTAAATAACTATCTTCACAAAAATCGTTATAACCATTACTATGTAGATTATTCATTTGAATTTTAGCCGAACACCCATTACTGATATGACTATTTTCAAAATTTTTACCACTCTTTACACCTCTCATTAAAACTCCTTCTTAAATACAAAAATATACTCATGTTTGAAAATATAATAATCGCTATTCAAAGCCCTATATCTCCAAATGCCGCCAATACCAAGCTTTCCTCGATTACCTTCAATATTTTTAACGATCGTTCCTTTGAGCTTCACTTTAAAATTTCGTTTTATCATATCCATGCAATAAAAGCCTAACGGCAATACTTCGCCGTTTTTATAAACGTCCCCTATAACAACAGCAAAATATCTATTTTTATCAAGATAGCGTAAATTATTTTCACAAACTATTTTAAATTTTTTAACAAACTCGTTGATATCACTGCACCTTGATAAATCATTATCGTCTTCCGTAAATTTTACAATATCCATATAGGGTGGATGCATTAAAACAAATTGAACAGTTGCCTTTTGAAGCTTTATATTTGCATTGTTTATGTTTGCTTCCACTTGCTGACTATCAAGACTATTGCAATGATTAATATAAAAATTATTTTCAAATTTTCCATCACTCATAGCTTTAGTTGCATATTTTAGCATGTGTGGATTTATATCAAAGCCTATATATTTTCTATTCAATTTTTCACACTCAAAAAGTGTGGTACCACTTCCCATAAAAGGCTCTAGCACAACATCGCATTCTTTGGTATAACGTCTTAAAAGTTGGTTTGGAATTTGAGGAATAAAATTACCATGGTAAACATTTTTATGCTTTCCGCTTTTGTCTCTTTGTTCTATCAGCCAAAGAGAGTCGGTATTAATATCTGAATCTTTCCAATTTTGCATGTCAAGTTCGTTAAATTTCATTCGCGACCTCGTTAATTTAAAGTCTATATTAATATAAAAATTTTTCTTGAGTTTTATTATTGTGAAAGCGTCTGAATTAAGAAATCACTGGCAGAGAGGAAGGGATTCGAACCCTCGGTGAGTTGCCCCACACACGCGTTCCAGGCGTGCTCCTTCAACCGCTCGGACACCTCTCTATTTTTGAAAGAACTGGAAGTATAACGATTTTGTGCTTATTTGAGGATTAACGGCTTGACATGTAAAGCCCGTTAATCCTTCTTTTTTACGATTTACGAATCGCCTTAAACGCTTCAATGAGTTTTTCAAAGCCGATTTTACTTGATTTTTCAACCGCTTTAAACGCTTCGATACCCTCGGTTGCATTGTTTGTTGTTGCAAAAATTTCAACGGCTTTTTTCAGTCCGTCGTGTACGCGCGTATGGTGATCGCTCACTTCATGAACGATGTTGGTATTGAGTAACTTTTGCACACTTGTAAACCATTTGCCGAAGCGGCATGACGTGTGTCCCATAATGTCGGTATTTTGACGCTTTAATGCGGCATTGTAGCCTCTGAGTTTGAGTAAAATATGGTCGATTTTACCGTTGCTGACGGAAATTTCGTTGGTGACGTTGTCGCATTTGTTGGTAATGCGCGTCGAATTGGAAAGCACCGTTTGAATTTCGACGGAAAATTTATCCAAAATCGCCATAGAAGCGCGTGATTCGGTTTGGAACGTTTCACTCGTATCTGCCATAGAGTTGGTGTTTTGTTTCAAAATGCTGATATTCGACTCGACTTCCAAAGTCGCTTTTTGCGTACGCTCCGCCAGTTTTCGTACCTCATCGGCAACGACGGCAAATCCACGTCCGTGTTCTCCCGCCCGTGCGGCTTCGATCGCGGCATTGAGTGCAAGAAGATTGGTTTGATCGGAAATATCTTTAATCAAATTGATAATATCGCTAATCGCCGAAACGCTACTTGAGAGATTTTCCACGTCACGCGTAAAGTTTTGCGTGAGAAGTTGGATTTTTTCCATCGACGTTAAAATCTCTTGGGTTTGCTTCTCGACGTTTTGACCGCCGAGCATCGAAGCGTCGTTTAGCGTGTTAATTTCGCCGAGCATCGTCAGGCTTTCTTCAATGGTATTTTGTAAAAAGTTCATACCGTCTTCGTAGCTTCCGAGTAAAATAGAAAGAAGTTCTTCTTTGCTCGTGTCTGCCGACTCGTTGAGCGACGTCGCTTGAAGATCGTGTTGCGCAAGACGGTACGTTTCGACCTCTTGGCGTGCGGTTTGAAGCTCTTGTTTTAAGCGCTGGTTTTCGTTTTCCAGCTCTGCGATTCGTTTTGAACCAAACATCCTTGTCCCCTTTTGCGTTTTATCGAGTGGCATTATAACGAAAGCAACGTGATTTTTACGTTACATCCTTAATAATATCCTACGCAAATTCCGCTACTGAGATGAATCTTTTTTTCCAAGGGCGAAGGACCGAAATAACGGCATTTTTCGATATAAATATGGTAACCGTAATCCAAGTTCAAATCATCGTAAAATTTTTTGAGATTGACGAATTTGATATCGCAAACGTCGATGATGTTTAGCGCTTTATAGATGCAAGAGTTGTTACCTTCTATGAGGTGCGAGGGGGCTAACCCCGTGTATTTGCAAAAAGCTTGGGATTGTACCATACCGCTAAGATCGGTACATTTGGCAACGATAGATCGATATTTGGGCAAAATGCTCTCTTTCCGTAAAAAAACAACCCGCGCATCGTCGAATTTTGCCGCTTCCACGCCTTTCCAATACCGATAAGCGTTCGATGAAATCCCCGCAAGCAGGCTCAATTCTTTGTTTAAAACATAGTGGTTGAGCCAATGGTTGTGCGTGAGGACGTTCATCTGCATGTTACATCATCTTCATACCCAATTGCGCCAAGACGATAACCAAGACCAGCCCTAAAGGATAGACGGCGGCATATGCGATAGAGGGATAATCGGTTTTGGTAATGTTGTTCGCCATCGTTAAGGTCGGCGTCGAGGTCATCGCTCCGGAGAGAAGTCCCAAAATATCGATAAAGTTCATCTTGAAAATCGCACGGCAAATCAACGCGACCACGGCAAGTGCGACCAACAATGCACCCAATGCGACCAAAATAGGGATAAACCCGTTGTTTTCCAAAGACTCGACCAAGTATTTACCCGCATTCGTACCGAGCGTTGCCATAAAGATCAACTGTCCCAAGGTTTTCAAAAGCGACGTCGAGTGCGGCGATAGATTCCACACGATCGGTCCGACGCGCCCGAGTCGTCCGAGTACCAATGCCGAGATCAAAATGCCGCCCACGAAACTGAGCTTGATCGTTCCGACAAACGGTAACGCAAGCGGAACGCTTCCCAAAAGAATGCCGACGACGACGCCGAGGGCTATCGGTAAAAAGTCTGCCGCGGGGTATTTTAAAAGGTCGTTACCGATGATTTTCGTTACTTTTTCGGCGTACATCTCGGGTGCGACGACATGGAGTTTATCGCCCAAGCGCAACGTCAAATTCGGATAAGCCGCGATGTCGATACCCGCACGTCGAACCTTGGTAATAACCGCGCGAAGCGATTTAAGCTCCTTGACCGTACCGATTTTTTTACCGATGATCTCTTTGGACGTCGTTAAAAGCCGTAAAACGATCATATTGTCGTCAAAAACATGCTCTTCGCCGATACTCTCTCCCAGAACGATGCTAAGGTTGCCAAGCTGTTCTTCCGTTCCGCAGACGCGAATGACGTCGCCGTAGCGAAGCAAAATGTCGTCGTCTTCGGTGCTATCGATTTTCTCGGTGCTCATGCGTTCGATCACCGTGGAAGTCATGGCTTCGATTTGCGATTTTTTAATTTGCGTGGTTTTAAAATTTTCGTTCGTGATGCGAAAGTTGCGCGTCAAAATATCGGGAAATCGGCTCTTTTGCGCCGCTTCGTACGTCTCAACCTCTTTTTGCAAATCCACGCGAAAAAAGACGGGCAAAAGGCGTATAAACAAAACGGTCGCGACGATACCGAAAGGGTACACCAAACCGAACATAACCGACGTTGCGGGCGTATGCTTGATCTCCAAAGCCGCCGCCAATGCCGGAACGGAAGTCAACGCACCGGTAAAAATACCGTCGATAATGGTTTTGGGCATGTGCAAAAAATGTCCGGTAGCAAAGATGATCACGAACAAAATAACCAGCAAAAGTGCCGCTAAAAGGTTGAGTTTGAGACCTTCGTGTTTGATCGTATCAAAAAAACCGGGACCGGATTGTAGCCCGACCGCATAGATAAAAATCGCCAGACCGAAATACTGAAACGCATCGGAAATAACCATGCCGTAATGCCCCGCTATGAGCGCTACGATAAGCATCGCGGTCACATCGAGCGAAAAACCTTTGATTTTGACGTTGCCTAAGATATAACCGACGGAGATAATGGCAAAAAGATAGAAAATTTCGTTATTGATCATTACATGTAAGCCTTCAAAAAGTTGCGAAATTATACCTTAAAATTCCTAACAGACCTTCAATACTATTTGAATTCTAAACGGTATTGATCTCTTGCAAATCTCACTTCTCAAAACTTTCTAAGTACTTTTTCGCCACCCCTCGCATCATCCAAGATAAACCACTAGGAGCGATAATTTTTATGTAGGGAATCCATTGCTTGATAAGGGTAATGACTTCATTTTGAGAAGTAACCGTGTAAGAAAGCGTTAGTACACCCTCTTCATCTTCATGGAGAATCTTTTGAGAGGGAAGAAATTTTTTAAGCTTAAAGTATTTGGCTTGTTCTTTTGGAATCTGAACGATAATTTCTTTTAGTTCTTGTTTAAAATTTTCTTTATACGTTGCCCAAGGAGATTGCATATGATATATAAATTCCATTATGTCCGGATTATGATGGAAAATCTGCCCCGTATAATAAAGTGCTTCTATCATGGCAATACGCGAAAGGATCATTTTTTTGCTTTGAACTTCACTGGCTAGATAAAAGTTCTCATTGATAAACAAAATTTTATAAGGTTTTAGGATAAACGTATTGATCTTATCTCCATTTTGGTAAGTAAAGCTAATTTCTTTGCGAAAGGTAATGGCGTGTTCTAAAAAACGAAATTTTTCTTTATGTTCATAAATTTCTTCATAGGGTTTGTTCTTAAAGACATACGGTGAATCACCTGATTCTTTGACCATTGCTTTTTTGATTTTAGTATCAATGGCTTTAGAAAGATTAAGATGCGATTTGTCGGAGAGTGTGAGAATATTTTTAAGCATATATAACTCCGTGGAGTTAAGAGTATCTTGCAAAATGATTTTCCCAACGGCTTGATAGCATCCTTTTTGAGGAGAAATGAGGATCTCTCCAAATATCTCTTTAATCAACTCAAAATCTCTACGAATAGAACGTGCACTAGTATCGTACGCAGAAGACAAGGTGTCGATACTTAAAACTTGACCCTCATTAAGGGCTTTCAAAATTTCAATCACGCGATACGTAGATGATACTTTTCCCATAATGACGCCTTTTTTCAAGTGGACAGAATATGACACAAAAGAATTATATACTTTTCGTGTTAAAAACCGATCGTGTCTTTTTAACGGCAAGGATGGAGACGTGGGTCGTCATATTGAAACAAGATATGAAGGAGGTGGTTCAAATCCACCGCTACCTTGCATGTTTACTCAAAAGAGGAGCTTACAATGCCGTTATACCTTTTAGCCGCAGATAATTTTGAAACAGCAGTCACATATGAATGTGTCTATTTGCAAGAAGCTTATGGTTTTAGTTGGGGAACAAAGAATGTACATTGGATCCAACGAGATATGGTTGAAAAAAATACCGTGCTTCGTCTGGAAATGAGTGTATTTGAAGAATTCAGCGCACTCTTTAATGCTTTTGATTTTTACGATGAGTATGGGATTACCGATTTTACGGGCGAAAGTGCTCAACGATTATCCGCGCTTTTTTTAGAAGAAAAAAATAGAGTTATGAGTTACTCCGATGAAGCATTTCAGAAGCGGTTTGAATTTCTTTTTGAGCTCATTCACGATGAAGATTTTAAGCTATCCTATCCGCATGAACAAGAGATAGCACTGATACGTCAAGATATTATGACGATCATCGATACGTTTATCGACTATCTTGAAAAAGCCGTTATCGAAAACAAATCTTTTACGATTGTAGGAATTTAGCCATGAAATCCGTTAAAATCTATGCCGAAGCACTTGAAAATGAAGCCCTTTCGCAATTTGAAAAAGCAATGAGTTTGCCTTGTAACGTGCAAGGAGCCTTAATGCCGGATGCTCATACGGGCTATACTTTACCTATTGGAGCCGTCATTAAATCCGAAGGGATCGTCTTCCCTTCTTATGTGGGATATGATATCGGTTGCGGTATGTGTGCGCTGAAATTGGACATGACCAAAGATGACTTACATGTAGAGGAATTAAAAGCAAAAATTTTAGAAGCCATTCCTTTAGGTATAGAAAAACATAGTACAAAACAGTCTTATACGCCTCTTCCTTGCACACTTGTCGCCCAAGCGTTTTATGAAGAAGTAGGTCAATACCAGCTTGGAACGTTAGGCGGGGGTAATCACTTTATTGAATTAGGCATAGGTAAAGACGCTAAGGTGTGGATTGTCATTCATTCGGGTAGCAGAGGATTTGGAAAAAAGATAGCCGAATATTACATGTATGAAGCGGCGATGAATAGCGTTGATCATAAAGAGTTTGAAAAAGAATTTGAAGAAGCGAATATTTTATTCAAAGCATGCAATCTTGAAAAATTTGAGCTTGCTAAACACAACTATGTCATCAAAAAAATACAAGCCGCGTCAAAAGCTGCGTTAGAATCACATGTAGGATTTGAAATCCATACCCCTCAGGGGAAAGCCTATCTGCTAGATATGGAGTGCGCTTTAGCATTTGCACTGGCTAATCGCAAAGCAATGGTACAAGCCATCGTTAGGCTTATGGGGCATCCCAAAGAACTTTTGTTTATCAACCGTAATCATAACCATGCTGAATTAAAAGAAGGATATGTTATTCACCGTAAAGGAGCGACACACGCTGAAAAAGAGATGCTAGGGGTTATCCCCGGCAATATGCGCGACGGCTCTTTTATCGTTAGAGGCAAGGGAAATCATGAGGCATTGTTTTCAAGCTCGCACGGAGCCGGTCGTGTTTTGTCACGAAGTAAAGCCCTATCCGGTCTTGATTTAGGAGAATTTTATACCGATATGCAAGGGATCGTCACGAATCACACCTCTAAAACTCTTGACGAAAGCCCAAGGGCTTACAAAGATATTTTTGAAGTCATGAAATTACAAGAAAATTTGGTTGAAGTGATCGATCATATCAAGCCGTTTTTAAATTTAAAAGGATAGAAACATCCTATTTCATTTTAGAGAGAAGGGGAAAAAAACTCATCTCCCCCAAATCGTTAAAAATCTTTTTCGATTTTAAAGGCATCGAAGATAATGTCGATGGCTGACATACGCGCACCGTGATTGGTTGCATCCAAAATTTCACCGTCGCTGTAGCCAAAATCGCGCAAGGCTTGGACGTCTTTGGCTTCCACATCGTGTGGGGTTCGTACGGCTTTTAGTACAAACAGAAGCATCGCTTTTTCTTTGGGTTCAAGCTTGGCATTTTGCGGATCGGCGCGCATCGCTTCGACTTCTTTGGGCGTCCAGCCTAACATGTTAATCAGAATGGAAGCGTTCATATCGACACAGTAGCTGCAACTGTTTTTATCGGAAATGAGCATACGGATGCTGGCTAGCAAAGGCATCGAGAGGCTTTTTTGTTTTAACATGTAGTATTCGATAAAGCTCATTTGCTGTTTGATCAGTTCGGGGCTTGCGCTAAAAATTTGCGCCGAATTGCTCACGCGCCCGCGCATCGCCGTAATGTTTCCGTAAAGTTCCGCCAATTCTCCCGTGGCATCTTCGGGTTTGATCGTTTGAATCAATGGCATTATGTTTCCTTTGAAAGTGATGGTGTCGATACGAGCGTTTAAACGCGACTGGATAACTTGACCGTTTAGTCAAGACGCATTCTAACAAAATTTGACTGATTAGTCAAGTCTCAAAGAACTGTGCTATAATACGTTAGAAACATAAGGACGATACGATGGAAACAACACGCGATAAGCTTATCAACGCTACCTTTGACGAGGTTTTTTCACACGGTTACCAAGGGGCTTCACTTGCCGACATCTTAGCCAAAGCGGGTGTCCACAAAGGCTCCATGTACCATTTCTTTGCCAATAAAAAAGAGATGGCCTTAGCCGCCATCGAAGAGACGATCCTCAAAAAGAATGCTGACAAATACCGCTACGTCGAAACCTACACCAGCGGTTTTTTAGACGAGTTTTACACACGCTTGCGTGACACATCAGTGCGCGACTTCAAACGCGGATGCCCCATCGCCAACATCGTCCAAGAGATGTCCAACATCGACGAAGATTTTAATACGCTGATGAAGTCCATTTACGGGGATTATCGCGCCAATATCAAAGCCATTTTGGACAAAGCCATTGAAGTACAAGAGATGAAACCGTGTGATACAACGAAACTAGCTCTTTTTATCACCTCAACGATTGAAGGTGCGATTTTAGCCGCCAAAGCAAGTGGCAATGCACAGGATTATGTGGATGTGATCGAGGAGTTGATTGTGCATATTGAGGGGAAAAGGTAATGGAAAAACTCTGCTTGTTTTGAATAATTATAACTCTCTGCGAAGATGTAAAAACCTATAAACATAAAACAATGTCAATATCCAGAAGATACATTGAGAACCTATATTTAGTGTTTGAAATAGATTGTTGCTTATTGTCGGTATATATAAATAAGTGTAAGCATTATAGCCGAGGCTTATCAAATAATAGCCCGACACAATGAGTGCGATAACTTTAAAAGTCATAGGTGCGTCAAAATTAGGTATTTTTTCCTTAATGAGTTTTAAACAATACTGCAAGCCAAAGAAAAATGCAATAAGATTAATCAAAAGAGCAACAATAGCAAACCCCATAGGACTTACATTAATCATACCAACCTTTTTAAAAATAGTTAATACAATTATTGAAATCACGTTTGAAATAGCAGGAGCCAAAATAAAAATCGAGACTAAGATTGCGATGATTGGTAGAGCAGTAGATGATATTTTTGGAAATTTTTCTTTAATGACATCTAAATTTCGAAATAAAATAAAACTATCAATCAAGACTAAAATAGCAGTAGGAATAACTGAAATCATAAAAAAAATTCCACTAAAACAACCTGCCCCACATGTCAAACCATAATATGCAAGGTAAGAGGCGATGAGTATCGGTATAGCGGAAATGAATAACCATACATAGCTAGCAGGAGCTCTAAATACTTTACAATAGAACCATGCGAATAAAATGGGGAGGATATGAAAGCCTATAAACATTACAATCATAAAAATAGCCATATTCAGAACCTTCTATTGACTAATTATAGGAGATTTCATTCTATAATAACAACACTTAAATATTATTTCAAAACTTAGCAATATCGGAGTAGTTTTATCTCTCCGATTTTTCTACAATACCCCAAACGCAAAGCAAAAGAGGCAAGATGAAAGAGAGTACCCGTGAGGATTACGTTCGTTTGGTGTATAAAGTTGTTTTTTACATCGAGCAAAATGCGGACAAAGAACTGAGTCTTGAGGAGCTTTCACGCATTGCAGGGTTTTCAAAGTACCATTTTCATCGCATTTTCAAAGCGGTTACGGGAGAAAACATCGGCGATTTTATTGCTCGGGTGAGGCTGGTATATTCGGCGTGGAAGCTCAAAACTGAGCCTAAGATCACTGATGTGGCACTCTCGTGTGGGTTTGAAACCAATGCCTCGTTTAGCAAAGCGTTCAAAAACCGTTTTGGCATGAGTCCGCGCATGTATGCGGCTCAGCTCAAAGCGAACAAAGGAGTTGTGATGCTAAAACCTACGATGGTCGATTTTAAGCCTTTGAGTGTTTTTTATGTGCGAAAAACAGGAGCGTATGAAACTTCTTCGTGCGAGGCGTGGAGTGTTTTGATGGCGTTTGCGTATGAGCAAAAAATGAAGTTTCATCAAAATATTATGGGCAAAGCGACGATGCACTTTGGTATCGGGCACGATAACCCAAGTTTAGTTGAGCAAAATTTACTGCGCTACGATGCGTGCATTACCTGTGAAGATGAGAGCATTGAGGTCAAAGGCGAAGTCTTTAAAAAGGTGCTTGAGGGCGGAAAGTGTGCGGTGTTTTTGCATAAAGGTGCGTATGAAAACCTAAAAGCGACATATGCGCAGATTATGGATTGGGTGGTGAGTGAAGGTATTGGGCTTCGTGATGCGCCTTTATTTGAAAAGTACCTCAACCGCGACCCAAGACGCACGAAACCTGAGAACTTGCGGACTGAGATTTACGTGCCGATAGTGTAATTACCCCACTACGAACGAGGCATAGCCTACCACGCGCGAGGCGTCTTGGGTGCGATCAAAACTGGTGCGATAGTCTAAAAAGTAGGGTTTAAGTCCGAAGTTTGGCGCACTTTGCACCAGTGCTTTCACGCCCGTGAGTCCACAGGCTTCACAGCCGTGCGAGAGACCTTGGAGGCTAAGCCGTGAAATAGCATCGATGCACGTTTGATCGAGCGCGTTGGCGCGTTCTTGCGTGTAAAAGTGGCTTAAATCGGTGCTAATGACAAGCAAGGTTTGCTCTTCGCAAAGCACGGTGTCGATGAGGCGTGAGAGCTCCGTATGCGCAAGGTCGCCGTAGACGATTTCGATGACTTTAGCGTGTTTGAAGTAGTGACGGATGAAGGGCATCTGCACTTCGGTGGAGTGCTCTTCGTGTGCATTGGAGTGAAAATCTAAAAAAGCAAACTCTTTTTGGAGCGTATGAGCGTACGTAAGGTCGATTTCCAGTTCGCCGCAGGGCGTGTGATACGCCTCGTACAACGCGACGGAAGCACCGGCGATGTAAACGCGATGACTAGGACCGATGACCACGACACGTTTGATGTCGGGGCATTTTAAAGCGGCATAGCGGTAGGCAAGATTGGCGGTGTAGCCGCTGTAAATGTAGCCCGCATGCGGCACGATAAGCGCTTTTGGCGAAACGTCGAAAGTCGGCTTGGGGGCTGCTTGATTAAAGTGCTCGATATAGCGTTGGATTTCAGCGCAACTTTCGGGGTAAAACATGCCGGCGACGGCCGATTTTCGTTTATTCATCGAAAACTCCTGCGAGTTTGGTGTGGCATTTTGGACAGCATCCCTCGATCAAAGAGTTTGCCGTGACTTCAAAGCGGTGACGCTCGATTACAACGTTTTGACATGTCGCGCATCGTGTCGGATTTTCGCGTTCGACGTTGCCGACGTAGACGTGTTTAAGCCCTGCATTTTTGCCAAGGGTTTGCGCACGCTCTAAGGTTTGCATCGGTGTCACAGGCAATGAAAGCTCGTGATAATCAGGATGAAACGCGCTGATGTGCCATGGGGTCTCTTCGCCTAACTCTTTAGCGATAAACGAAGCGACGGCAAAAAGCTCCGCGTCCGAATCGTTACATGTCGGAATGATCAGCGTCGTGATTTCAACCCAAAGACCGTTTCGTTTGAACTGTTTGAGGTTTTCCAAAACGACGTCCAACGAGCCGCCGAGGACTTTACGGTAGTAATCGCGGTTGAACGATTTGAGATCGACGTTGACCGCGTCGATGACGCCTTTCATATCGTCGATGACTTCAGAGGATTCAAATCCGTTGGTTACAAAAATGTTTTTGATGCCTTTTTGATGCGCTAAAAGAGCGATGTCGTGGGCATACGGATAAAAAATGCTCGGTTCGTTGTAGGTGTACGCGATGGAAGCACATTCGTATTTGAGTGCCGTTTCTACGATGTGCTCGGGAGTGATTGCTTCTTTAACATGTAAGGTTTTTTCTTGGGAAATACTCCAGTTTTGGCAAAATGGACATTTAAAATTACAGCCGATCGTTCCCAAAGAGAGTGCCCTCGTGCCCGGTAAAAAGTGGTAGAGCGGTTTTTTCTCCACAGGGTCTACATGTAACGCCGCGGGATGAGCGTAGACGAGATTTTGGATGACGCCTTGTACGTTTTTATTCACGCCGCAGATGCCGCTTTGTCCCTCTTTGAGACGGCAATAATGCGCGCAGAGCAAGCACACCAGACGAGAACCTTCCGCTTTAAAGTAGGTCATTATTTTACCTTTTCAACCTTGTAACGCCAAATATCGGGATGCTTTTCTAAACACTCTGCTTCCAGTCCCGCTTTTTGGCAAAGGTGTGAAAAGAAAAGTTCAAAGTCGGGCAGTTGTTCCCACACTTGGGGTAAAAAGGTCGCTTTTCGCGTCCCTTTTTGCAAGATGATGCCGTCCTCACCCACGCAAATTTTCGACTTCAACTCTTCGATGTCATGGTACGCAACCGCTTCGGGTGCGCTCAAAAGGGAGACTTCGATCTTGACATGTAAAAACTCTTCAGGGCTCAGCGGGTAAAAACGCGGGTCATCAAATGCCGCGGCTTTGGCGTTGTGTATGAGGTCGTCTAAAAAAGGTCGATGTGCAACGAGCGAGCCGATACAACCGCGAAGTTGTCCGTACAGAGTGAGGGTCACAAACGTCGCTTTCGCTTCGGCAAATTCGGGGTTTTGTTTGAGCAGTGCGCTGGTATCGATCGTCGAAGTGTGCTCTAAGCCGTCTTGGATAGCCTGTTTGGCAATAGCCAGAATCACGTTTTGCATGGTCTCTCTTTTCAAAAATGATGAAAGAAGTCTTATCGGTACAATTATAGGATAAAATGGCTGATGCAGATACCAAAACGTGTTGACATGTCAAACATTAACACAGTTTTGCTAGACTATCGTAAGAATTTTAAGGAGCAGTGAATGAAACAATGGATGGCAATGATCGTAGGTGTCGCTCTTTTTTCAGGGTGCAGTATGAATTGGAATTTTTGGAGTCAAAAAGCACCCGAACCCGCTAAACAAGAGGCAAAAGCGGCAGATGTTCATTTCAAATTACAACCGACGGTTTTGATGTACGAGCTTGATATTGCCGATCGCCCGTATAAAAACATGGGCGAAGTGAGTGCTAGCGTCACCAAACTCAACCCGTGGGGAGACGAGCCCAAACAAGCCGACGTTGAAGCCAAGCTCAAAGAAGAAGCCCTCAAAAAAGGTGCAGACGCGCTCATCTTCGTACGCTACGAAAAGCTCGGTGTCTCGTGGAATCGACTGAACGGCATCGAAGGCAAAGCCCAAGCCGTTAAATTTACGCATTACTAAACGATGCGCAATTTTGTACTATTTTAACGTGCAAAATTGCGTTATACTTGTGCTATGAAACTTCCACTTCTTAGCGATACGGCGTTTGAAAATATCGCCGATTCGACCGATAACTTCGCGTTCCATTTTCACGACACCTACACGATCGGACTCACGCACCGAGGGTTATTTACGTCGCATTACGAGCATCGAATTATTCCGGTGTACGAACACACCGCGCGCATTATCAATCCGGGCGAAATTCACGGCGGAGAGTCGCATGCGTGGCAGTACACCAATTTTTATCCCGACGCCGAGCTTTTAAGCACGCTGTACGAGCAGATGTACGGTGAGAAAAAGATGCCGATTTTCGAGCGACATATCATCGAAGACGAAGCACTTTTTAGACATCTTATCGCCTTTTTTCAAGCCGTTTACACCGATGAAGCCGCGATGGTCGTGGAGTCTCGACTCATCGATGCACTTGGCTATTTGATCGCGCATTATGCACGAAAAGCGGCACCCTACCCACCGACATGTCACGAGCCTAAAGCGATGTCGACGGTCATCGAGTACATCCACGATAACATCGAAACGGACATCACGTTAAACGCACTCGCCAAAACCGCACATGTGAGCAAATACCATTTTCTCAGGCTGTTTAAAAACCATACGGGACTGACCCCGCATCAGTACATCATCGCTGGGCGCGTTTGCAAAGCCAAAACGTTGGTGATGCAAGGCGAGGCACTTTCGCATGTCGCGTTGGAAGCGGGCTTTAGCGACCAGTCGCATTTTATCCGAGCGTTTCGCAAGATCTACGGCTATTCGCCCAAGACGTTGCAAAAAAGCAATTTTATTCTATAACTTTTCCATGTAAAAACGGTACACTTCACGCAAGGAGCTTGCTATGGCACATAAAAATCTTTTTTTCTTTTTACTCTTTCTTGCGATGGTCGCGTGGGGCGGTTCGTGGGTCAACGTCAAAATCATAGGACATTACGTCGGGGCTTACGAGATGATCTGGTTGCGTTTCGGCATTACCGCCGTTTCGATGGTTCCGATCATTCTTTGGCTCAAACACTCGTTTAAAATCGACCTTAAAAGCTTCGGTTTGGTTGTTTTGGTCTCGGTGACGCTCATTTTATACAACAAATACTACTATCTCGGCACGAAATTCGGTACGGCGTCTTTGGGCGGTGCGATGGTTACGACGCTGATTCCGATTTTGACGTTTGTCTTTTTAGCGATTTTGGGAACGAAAAAAGTCACGCGCAAAGATGCGTTTGCGTTGATGATAGGCGCACTGGGCGTTTTAACGATGTTGCACATCTGGACGTTTGATCCGGCGCACATCTGGGTTATCCACAACCTTTACTTTTTACTGGCGGCGATTTTGTGGGCGGTGCTCACGATTATCAGCTCCAAGTCGACCAAGATTTCGCCGATCGTGTTTACGTTTTACATGTATGTCGTTACCGTCGTGCTCGATTGGGTTTTCTTTGCCGATATCGGTGCGTTGCCTTTTGCGTCGTTCGATCGTATTTTTTGGATCAATATCGCGTTGATTTCACTCGCCGCGTCCACGTTTGCCAATACCATTTATTTTTTAGGCATTGAAAAACTCGGTGCCGCGGAAGTGAGTTCGTTCGTCTTTTTCGTGCCCTTCTCCGCTATTATTTTAAGTGCGCTCTTTTTGGACGAGAAGCTGGACGTCTTTATCATTTTAGGAACCGTTTTGACGCTTTATGCGGTTAAATTGCTCAACAATATTACACTTTTAAAGCGACGCCGAAAAAGCGTTGAATAGCCTCAAAGTGGCGCTCAAGTCCCTCAAAACTGTGAGTGCCGCCCTCTTCGACAATCATCTTCGCTCCCTCTAAAACATCAAACGCCTCTTCGTAGTCGAGCACCTCATCGCCTTTTTGAAGCAAGACAAAGAGGTTTTTGAGATCGGGCTCTTCGATCTCGTAACTCTCTAGCATTTCAACATGTGAAGCGTTCCACTCATACGCCGAGTTATCGTAATAATTGACTCCGTGTCCGATGGCGCGATCTAAAGTTTCGGGTGCATTGATCGCGGGATTAATCAAAACGGCTTTGAGATGGTACTTATCGCTCAAATAAAGCGCGTAATACCCGCCCAAAGAAGAACCCATCAAATAAACCGTTTCGTTCGCGAGATACGACTCGATCAATTCGTCAAGCGTGTGAATCGCAAGATCGGGAATCGTCGGCAAGGATGGCGCAATAAAGCGAATGCCCTTTTCGTGAAAATGCGCACGCAACAATTTTGCCTTGTTCGCTTCTCCGCTAGAGCCGAATCCGTGAATGTAAATAATCATAAACGCTCCTTTAAAAGTTCATTTTCGTATTGTATTCAAAACCCAATTAATAACACCGTAGCGGCTTTTGATTTAGGCGTGATTTTATATAATTCGCACACGATAACAGGCGGAAGAAGGCAAAACAACATGGAAAACAGTGAGGTCATCGACAGTGTTTGCACGTATTGCGGTGTGGGATGCGACATCGCGGCAAACGTCAAAAACAATCAGATTGAAAGTATTTTCGCCCATGCCGAGGGCGTGGTATCCGAGGGAAAACTCTGCGTCAAAGGCAAGTACGGCTACGAATTTTTAAACGCGCCCGACCGGCTCAAAGTGCCGCGTATTAAAAAAAAGTTTTTAAAAGAGAACCCAAAAATCGCCCAAGCGATAGCCTCAAGGCTCCAATCGCTCGATCAAACGTGGTTTGAAACCGACTTGGAGGGTGCTACGACGGCGTGCGCGATGAAACTCCAAGAAGTGCAAAAACGCTACGGTAACAAAAGCATTTGTGCGATCGGAGGAGCGCGAACCTCATGTGAAAGCTCCTATCTTTTACAAAAATTTACGCGCTTTACGCTCGGTTCGCCGCATGTCGATAACTGCGCGCGCATTTGCCACTCTCCTAGCCTTAAAGGTATGCGAACGACCATCGGCGAGGGTGCGGCGACCAATCCGTATAACGACATTTACCATGCCGAATTTATCGTCGTCATCGGCTCTAACACTACCGAAGCGCACCCGATCATCTCCAACCGCATCGTCGATATGGCGACCAAGCACGACAACCTTGCGGTGTTCGACGTCCGAGAGATTACCTTGCACCGTTTGGCAAAGTACAAAGGCATTATTCCGCACGAAGCCAATTTGCTGATTTTAAATATGATGGCGTACGTGATTATCACCGAAGAGCTTTACAACGAACATTTTATCGCCGATCGGACGCTGGGTTTTAACGACTTTAAAGAGCGTATTTTAAACGACCCGTTCGCCAATCCGAAATACTTCGAAAAGCTCGAAGGGTACGAGTATTTGAGCAAGATGATCCCGAAAGTCGCACGCGAATACGCACTCAAAAAATCGATGATTTTTTGGGGTTTGGGCGTGACCGAACATGTCGACGGATCGTTTGCGGTTATGGCAATCACGCATTTGGCGTTGATGACGGGAAATATCGGCAAGCAAGGAGCGGGACTGATGCCGCTTCGCGGACAAAACAACGTTCAAGGCGCCTGTGATATGGGGATGTTGCCCTATTACGCTCCCGATTACCAAATACCCGACGAGATCGGATTGATGACGCCCGAATTGATCGACGAAATGATCGACGGGCGCATCAAAGCCGTGATCAATATGGGCGAAGATTTAACACATGTTCATCCCAATACCGCTAAAATCGAAAAAGCGCTTCAAAAGACCGAATTGATCTTCGTGCAAGAACTCTTTATGACGAAAATCGCCGAATGCGCCGACATCGTCGTAGGCGTCAAATCCGCTTATGAAAAAACGGGCGTTTACATCAACGCCATGAGACGCCTGCACCTTTCGCAACCCTTGGTGCGAACCGATCTTCCCGACGATTGGGAAGTGATCCAGCTGTTAGAAAAAAAGATCAAAGGAACGTATGCCTACGCCGATTCGAAACAGATATGGGACGAAGTGCGCGAAGTGGCATACCGCCGTTTTTCGGGTGCGAGTTACAACAGACTTGAGCGACACCGCGTACGAGGTCTGCAATGGCCCGTTCATACTGAAGACACGCCGATTTTACACCAGCTCGATTTTCGTACCGAAGACGGTTACGGACGTTTTCATTACCACGCGTACGAACTTCGAGGCATGGTCGAAGCGTTGCATGAAAAGCGTTTAAGCGGTTATTATTTGACGACCGGACGAACGCTTGCTCTGTACAACAACGCTTCGCAGACGTTGCGTTGCGAAAAACTCGCCAAACGTTACGAGGAGACGGTGCTCTTGGTCAATGAAGCCGATGCGGCGGATTTTAAAAGCGAAAGAGTCATCTTAAAAACCGAATTTGGACAAAGTGCGCCTTTAAAAGTTCAGTTGACCGACAAAGTTCGACCCAAAACGCTTTTTTGTACTTTTCATCACGCCGATGCCGACATCAACCGACTCTTCGGCGATCGATGCGACGTCTTCACGCTGACGGCGGCATTTAAGTCGATCAAGGTCGAAGTCGTCAACCTCTAAAGCACCTCGTACGACACCGAAACGATCTTACCTAAAACATCGATTGATGCTAAGATCGTTTCGGTACGACGAGCGTTTCTCGAAGTTTAGCGGTATACCTTAAAAAAAGTATTAACCTCGTTTTAATCTATTTTCACTATAATGTCTCCAATTCAAGACTTCAAGAAAAAAGAACTTCAACAAAAACCTACCGGATTTGGGATATCCTCAGTGAGTATGTAGGTTTTTACATACGATATTGACGGGTTGCTCCCCATTAAATTTTTATGTATACGAGTTTGTGCCGCGCCGCACTTTAAGTTTGTTTTGAAAAATTAATCACAACGGAAATACATTATGCAAACATTTGAATCTTTCGGTTTACACCAAGATATTCTCAAAGCCATTACCGAGGCCGGTTTTAAAGAACCGAGTCCCGTTCAACAACAAGCCATTCCTTTGGTTCTCCAAGGTCACGACATCGTCGCACAAGCCCAAACCGGAACGGGTAAAACCGCGGCATTCGGTCTTCCGACCATGAGTATGATCGATGCGCACCTTAATAAAGTCCAACTTTTAGTTATCACCCCTACGCGTGAACTTGCGACGCAAGTCAGCGACGAGCTTTATTCGCTCGGTCGTTTTTGCGGTATTAAAACCGTCACGATTTACGGAGGCAGCTCCTATTCCCGTCAAATCGGTTTGATCGAAAAAGGCGCTAGCGTCATCGTCGCTACTCCGGGACGAATGCTTGATCTTCTCAAAAACGGTAAATTACCCGGTTTTGCCCCTAAAATGGTTGTCTTAGACGAAGCCGACGAAATGCTCGATATGGGCTTTTTAGAAGACATCGAAGAGATTTTTACCTACCTTCCCAAAGAACGTCAAACCCTTCTTTTTTCAGCAACCATGCCCGATCCCATCAAACGTCTTGCAACCAAGATTTTGCACGAACCGCAATTTGTGAGCATTACGCCCAAAGACCACACGACGAATGAAGACATCGAACAACTCTATTACGTTATTAACGAATACGAAAGAGACGATGCGATGATTCGTCTTTTAGATGCGCTTGAGCCTGAAAAAGCCATCGTTTTCTGTCGCACGAAAAAAGAGGTCGACCGCCTTTCAACACAACTGATGGCAGTAGGACATGCGGCTAAAGGCTTACACGGCGATATGGAACAAAACCAACGCGAAAGCGTCATTAAGGGCTTTCGTAATTCCCAAATCGAAATTTTAGTCGCAACCGACGTCGCCGCTCGCGGTTTGAACGTCGCCGACATCAGCCACGTTTTCAACTACCATATGCCTTTTGATCCGGAAAGCTACGTTCACCGCATCGGCAGAACCGGACGTGCGGGTAAAAAAGGAACGGCGATTACGCTCGTAACGCCGATCGAATTTCACTCGATGCAACGTATCGGCAAAAAAGTCGGCTCAAAAATGGAACATAGAATGGTTCCAAGCCTTCGAGACGTTAAAGAAAACAAGCTCGTCAAAATTGCCGACGAAATCAAAAATGCCGAAGTTAACGACAGCGCAAGCAAACTTTTAGCCCTTTTGGAAGAAGAGATGGATATGTCGCAAATCGCGCTTAAACTACTCTCTAACCTCCTAAGAGAAAACAGTCCCGTAGGACCGGATAAAATCGGCTTGGATAAAAAAACACTCGAAAACGTCGTCAAAAACATCGAAGAGCGTGAAAACAGTCGCGGAAGAAGCGGCGGTAGACGCGATAGCAGAAGCGGCGGATACCGAAGTTCTTCACGTGAGGGCGGCGGCTACAGAGGTAGTCGTGAGGGCGGTTCACGCGATAGCGGCGGTTACAAAGGTTCACGTGATGGCGGAAGCAAAGACGCGCGTCCTCCAAGAGGCGAAAGCCGTAACCCGTTTGCAAAAGAGGGAAGCAGTTCAACCCCACGCGAAGGCGGCGGATACAAAGGAACACGTGATAGTAATGATAGCAGACCGCCACGCGCTCCAAGAGCCGACAGACCCAGCGCACCACGCTCTGACGCAGGACGTGCCCCAAAAGCTGCTCCTAGAAACGCTTACAAAAAAGACTAATGTTTAAGAAGACGGCGTGCAATAATAACGCCGTCTTGCTTCTCTACGCCCTATCCAACGCCAACTTAAGACCTAAAGCGCCCAATACACTTCCTGCAACTCTGTCGATGTACTTTTTAGTGCGTAAATAAATCTTTTGGGCTTTTTGCGTTGATAACAGCCCTACGACACATGAGTACCATGAAACATCAATGATAAATGCGATGAGACAGACAAACAGCGTTCCAAAAGGCGGTATCTCTTGGGGAAGCAAAGCGGCAAAAATACTTCCGATGATGATGGCGGTTTTTGGATTGCTCATCTGTGTTGCAAACCCAAAAAGAATGGCTTTGGCAAAGCTCTTGGGTTTTTGCTCTAAGCTCAGCTTGGTCTCTAAAGGCGTATCGGCGTGTTTCCACATTTTATAGGCTAAATAGACAAGGTACATGCCTCCTACGATTTTTAAAGCGCCATACAAAAAAGGCACGGTTTTCAAAATAGCATAGAGCCCAAAAATGGCTAAAAGCGAAAAAACAACAGCGCCCATTCCTAAACCAATCGCCACCCCAAATCCCTCTTTGCGAGACTTTGAAACAGCCGTTTTGGCAATCAAAATAAAACTAGGTCCCGGACTCATCGTCCCCAATATAAACACCGTCGCTATCGCTAAAAGAAAAGCATATTCACTCATGATGTGCCTCTTTACATGTAAAAAGTTTGACCAGAATTTATGGCTTGTGAAAGTTTAGCACGTGAATGTGGATAGAGACATAAGAGAGATTGTTTAAATGGTTTTTTTGCTAAGATTTATTTTCTCAAATTTTCTTATATGAAAGATTTATAATTGAGCATTGATATTGAAAAATTTTATAATGCATATTTTGAACCAAATCCTAATTGTAAAAAAGAAGCGATTACTTTATGGTCTTCTTGGTTAGGAATTGAAAACGCATATAAACTTGATGAAGTCACCATTGATGAATGGGAAAAATTTAATCATTTGCTTAGATTAATATTTAAAAAATATGAGGTCTATAAAATAGAAAATAATTTTTCTATAAAATTATTAAAATCTGTAGATTTAATTATATTAACATATGAAAAAGCAATGAATAAACCTGGTGATAAATTCGATAAATTATTAATTCCATCTTTAAATTGCGTAATTGAAGAAAGTTGGGACTATACATATCTTATTTGGTATTACGATGATGTTAGTATTAAAAAATTGTCACCATTAATTAAAGAGGCTGGTTTATATCATTTTAAATCTTAACAGAATAAAGTGCAAACTACTTTAATAAAATTGAACCATAAATCTTTTACATGTAAAGAAAAAAGTAACCTACTCTTTCAACTGCTTACGAGACACAACCACACCCTCATACCCCGTCGTTTTCACAGCATCTAAAAACGTCTTATCTTTAACGCCATCTTTGGCAATGACTACTGCTAATTTTGTCTCTAACGTTACTTTGGATGACTCAACACCCTCAACGCTTTTCAATGCTTTTTTGACCGCCGTTGTACACAAAGGACAGTGCATTTCAGCCACTTTTATGACCACTTCTTCTTTGGCAAAGAGCATCAACGGTAAAAGGAGTATCAACCATTTTTTCATTCTGCATCCTCAATAAAAAGATTTGCCCATTCAGGATAGAGCAATATCACGACAATCAACCCTAGAATAATCGAGTAAAACCACACATAACACTTTTTCTTTTGAGGATTACATGTAAACGTATGATGCGCGTAAGAGCGCCATGAAAGCCACAAAACAAAGAGCGATAACAAGGAGAGCGGTATGCGAAAGGGTGTGAGGATTTCTAAGAAACTTAGAAACCCAAACGAGATTCCAAAGAGTAAAAACAGCAGTGGAGGCAGACAGCATGCGGTTGCCGCAAAGGCTGAAAGGAGCGCTGTTAGTACGCCTAGAATCTCTTTTTTCATCGCTTAGAGTTTTTCTTGTGAGACAAAACTGTACGCAAATGCCGCTGGTGCGTAGTAGTCTAAGACATCATCTTCCACTTCCGCGTACGGGTAGCCAAACATATTGAGTGGTTTTTGCGCTGGCGTTGGGGCAAGTACGAAGTCACGCGCGGTGTTGTAACCCATCCAGTTCATCTCCCAGTTGCCGAAGAAATACTCACGAACCTCTTTGATGAGTGGGTCGTTCAGCGTCATTTTCTCGGTCAAGATGACTTTTGCGACATCGGCAGGATCGCATGGAACCCAACCCGCGCCATCAAGGTAAAACTCTGCCCTACAATGCTCGCCTCCCGTGATCTTCGCGAGTCCGTTTTCATCACTGCTTCCGCACGCTTTGGAGTAGCGAGAACTGCCCAAACGGATACCAAAGATCTCACGCGCAGGAACGCCCACACTTCGAAGAAGTGCTACAAAAACAGAGCTGATGTCGGTGCATTTTCCACCCATGATGTTCTGCTCGATCGCTTTGCCTGCATCACCCACGCCACAACCTACAACAGCGTTGTCTCGGTACATATTCTCAGTGACCCATGCGTAGATCGCTTTGGCTTTATCAAGAGGTGTTTTAGCCTCCGCGGTGATTTTAAGCGCTAACTCTTTGACTTTACCGCTCGTTGGGATGTGCGCCGTTGGTTTGAGGTAGTGTGCGACATCTTTAGGGTATTTGGTAGAAGCGGTTGCTTTGCTAAGATCAGCGTTGCGCTCATTGGTTGTGATGGTGTAAGTGACTTCAAGCACTTTTTCGCCGCCATTTTTCCACTCAGCGTAAAGTGTTCGAGCTTTATAAGCATTTTTGTCGGTCACATAAGCGTTTGTGGCATTGGAGCTAAATTTAAAATCGCTCACTTTTTGATAACTTGTCTCCTGAGGAAGCGGAACCCACAGTTTAGTCAAACCGTTTTTGTTTTCGTGTTTGAGGTTATAACTGTTTTTGACGAAAAAAATACGTGTTTTTGACTTTGGCTCGCTCGCTTCTAAAATCGAAACCTGAGGGAGGATGACCGAACTAGCCCCTAGTGCTACACAGCCTTTCATAAACGTTCTTCTTTGCATAAAAGATCCTTACATGTAAAGTGGCACGAAGTGGGGAAAAACATAAAAGAAGTCATAAAGTATGGTTGTTGCGATTATGTTTGTCTAAGCCTTAGACGTCGTGCATTGAGAGGATTTTACAGTGAGTTTGCTTAAAAAAACCGTTTGAAGTTTTTCTAAAAACGAAAACTCTAAACGGTTTAATTTGCTTAAGAAACGGTTGCGCTCTTATGGCTTTTTGCGCTCTTTTTCTTAGCCGCAGCTAAGGCTTGTTTGGAAGATTTTTGCGTTGGTTTATGAGCTTTGGGCGTATTTTTCGATGCAACTTTTGATGCGGAATGCGTTGCATGTTTGACGTTTTTTTGAGGTGCTTTATGGGCTTTTTCTTTAACCGTATGTTTTTTGGTTTGAACCGTATCGCTTGTAGCGCTACCGCTTGCATAAACGCCTGAACTTAACACTAAAAGACTGACTAAAATCGCTAAGAAACGTTTGAACATCTCTTTTTTTCTCCTTGCTGAAAAATAAAATCGCATTGTACTCCGATTTCATAAACAATGTGTCATTTCCCGTTTTTTTACCTCACATCAAAAAAATCTTTATGCAATCTTTAATTAATATAGTAAACATATACCAAAAATTTTATATAATTTAAAAGAGTGAACGCTTTTTGCTTACAAACATCAAAACTCAGTTTAAAGGATACCTCGATGCATTTTTTAGTTGTTGACGATAGCTCAACCATGCGTAGAATTTTGTGCAATACCATCAACAGTATCGGCTATACGACCACAGCCGCCGAAGACGGAATCGATGCACTGGAAAAAGCGAAAGATCAAAAATTCGACGTGATTATGACCGACTGGAATATGCCGCGAATGGACGGACTGCATTTGGTACGAGCACTCCGAGCGATGGAAGAGTATAAAAAAACGCCGATTATTATGGTAACGACCGAGGGCGGCAAGCAAGAAGTCCTTACCGCAATCAAAGAAGGCGTGAATAATTATATCGTCAAGCCTTTTACCGCATTTGTTTTAAGAGAAAAACTCAAAGACATCGTCTAAAATCTAAAAAGCCTCGGTTATGATACCGAGGTATCAAAATGAATCGTAAAGAAATTCTGCCCTTCCGCGTAAAGATAACTCAAACGAAACCCGTGTTTTTCGACAATCGCGTTTGCGATGTACAAACCAAGTCCCAAGCCGTTGCTCGCTCCTTCCGTCGTGCGGTTGAACGGACGCGAAAAATCGCGACAACTCTCCAAAAGAGCTTCGCCGAAACTTCCCACCGTTAAAGCGTGTGCGTCGACATCCACTTCAATCGCTTCACACGAATGTTTCAAAGCGTTGTCAAGCAAGTTTTTGACCGCCGTCGCAAAGAGCTCAAAATCGACGTTGATCAAAGGGGCTTCTTCGTGATAGCGAAAGTGAATGCGTTTCGTATCGCACAACAGTAAATCCATCGCATGATCGAGCACGTCCACCAAACGATACTCCTTAGCTTCGAGCACCCATTCGTTGGAACTTAACTTCTCGATTTTTACCATTTCGCCCAAAAGCGTTTCCAAACGCTCGAAAATACGCTCCATCTGTTCTTGTTTTTGATTGTTTTCCAAAGTGTTTGAGAGTAGTTTCCCTTTCATAATCGGCGTTTTGAGTTCGTGAAGGATATTGCGTAAAAAAAGCGTTCGTGCCTCTTTTAACATGTGAATCTTTTCCATCGCCAAGTTAAATTCGACCGCGATTTCGCCTAACTCGTCTTCGCTTTCAATCGCAATAGGGTGAAATTTTTTTCGTTCGCCCACATACCGGATGTCGCTTTTCAGCTGTCGCAAGCGAAGCAGCTTTTGAAGTACCATCGTAAAAAAAAGAAGCAATAAAACATTAATCACGCCGCCTAAAATCCATAAGCGATACGGCGAGTAGCTTTCGGTATTTTCCAAAACCGACTCTTCCGCAAACCTCGGTTTCATGGGCGCATCAAAAGGCATCGGATGTTCTTTCGCAAAAGGCGGAGACGGCGGAGGGGGATTGGGAACGAAAAAGAGCCGCTTTTCAAAAAGTACCATATGGAAAAACGGGTCTTCCAAGAGTTTTTCTCCCACGTTATCGAGCAAGTGCTTATCGAGCAAAGAGATACGAACGCCGAGTTTTGCGAGTGACGCGTCTTGATCGTCGGGATGATCGTGTAAGATTTTAACCGCCATAATAAAACGCTGAAACGTAAAGTACCGCAAATCGCTTTGCTGGCGTTTGTATTCGATCATTAAAGCGATGTTAATGACCGTGAACGTTAAGGCAAAAAAGATGCAGATAAGCGTTAAGATAGAAGCTTTACGCATTGACGAATTTATACCCGACTCCTCTTACCGAGACGATAAAACGGGGCTTTTTAGGATCCTCGCCTATTTTCTGGCGAATTCTACCCATAATCACGTCGATACTTTTTAGACTGCTCTCATATTTGATCGAACCGATATTGAGCAGTAACTCCTCTCTGGAAATCACAAAACCCTCTTTTTTTAACATGTACGAAACGATGTCGTATTCCGCCATGGTTAAACGAAGCTCGCGATCGGCTCGCGTGATCGTATGACGTTCCTCATCGATGCAAAACGTTTGACATGTCGCCTCCTGATGCGTACCGTTCGTCGTGCCTCTGCGTAAAATAGCCCGTAAGCGAAACGCTAATTCTCTAGGATCGTAAGGTTTGGGTAAAAAGTCGTCCGCGCCCCGCGCAAAACCCATCTCTTTGTCGTTCATATCGGAGCGTGCCGAAGAGATGATGATCGCAAGGGAAGGAAACGTTTCGCGAACGATACGGCAAATTTCAAGTCCGTCGATTTGCGGCAAGGAGAGATCCAGCACCAAAGCATCGAAATTTTCGTTTTGCAACGCGACAAGTCCTTCCAAAGGCGTACATGTCAAGAGCGTTTCGATGTGCTCTTTCTCAAGCGCGTTTTGAAGCAGTTGTCCCAATTCGACGTCGTCTTCGATCATTAAAATCTTAATCATGGTTTGATTATAGCAAAGCGCAAGTAAATGAAGAGTAACACAAAAACCGCGCTTTGCTTAGAGCGCGGTTCCTAAACTAAGCGTTAAAGCTAACGGACGTTCCCGACAAGGTATTTTGAGAAGCATAGTTGGAAATGATTTGCGCTAAAAGCGTTTTCATCATCTCGTCGTTGCGATCCATCGTACGCTCTTGCGTAGAAGCTACCTCGGAAGTATTTGTCGTCGTATCGCTTGAGTTTTGCGAATCCCGATAAGCACGCGCTTCTGCGGCACTTACCTTACCGTCGCCGTCGGCATCGGCATCGTCAAAGTTCGAAGCCAGCGTCTCAAAAAGCGAAGATAAAGCACTATCCGTCGAAGAAACGTCATTTGCCATAGCCGAAAGTTCGTCTTCGGTATAGCCCGTATTCTCTTCCTCAGAAGAAGAAGGCGGCGGTGGGGGCGGGGGCGTGCCTCCTGCCGCAGATACGGTACTCATCTTTGTCGTATCGGTGCTCGATTCGCTCGATTGCTGATAACTCATCGCTTCGGCAAACGTCACTTTTCCGTCTCCGTCGGCATCGGCGGCGTCAAAATTTTCGACCACCGAAGAGAGCAAATCTGCCAAAGGATCGTCCGTAGAGGAAACCTCTTTCAATAAAGAAGTCATCTCCTCTTCGCTCAATCCGGTATCGTGCTCAGACGAGGATGAAGGCGGCGGAGGTGGGGGCATAGAACCTGCCGCCGAAGAAGACATTTGCGCTAGCGTAGAGTTCAACTCGTCAAAACTAACGGAACCGTCTCCGTCGCTATCCATAGCAGTAAAAGCACTACTGATAGCACTTTCGTCACTGATGGAAAGCGCCAAAGCGGCACTACTAAACTCGGTACTATCGATTGATCCGCTTGAATCGCTATCCATAGAAGTAAGCAACGCTTCTACGAAAGAGGACTCAGATGTAGCGGAACTGCTAGTACCGTAACTATACGATGCGCCCAAAGACGCTCCGTAAAGAGAATCTGAACTAATCGTCATCTTCTCCTCCTGTGTTTGGCTTGGGAATTTCCCAATAGCAATCCTAACGCTAAAGCGGTAAACAAAGGGTAACACCGGAAAAGTTTTTACATGTAAGGGGATATTGGATAGGAAAAACATCATTGCATAGAGAACTTAAGTACCAAATCGGTACAATCGTAATGCTCATTTAAGGAATATACCGTGTTACAAAAAATCGAATCATCAAAAACAAAAAACAAGAGAGCTTACGATGAATCATCAGTCTCATATGGTTGTCTACAGTGATGGCGAAATAGAATTAAACGTTTCCGTCGATGAAGAAACGGTATGGCTAAATAGAAATCAAATATCTGATTTATTTGGGAAAGATGTCAAAACCATCGGTAAACATATCAACAATATTTTTAATGAGAATGAGCTCGCCAAACCTTCAACTGTCGCAAAATTTGCGATAGTTCAAAAAGAAGGGGAGCGAGACGTTAAAAGAGATGTCGAATTTTATAACCTCGATATGATTATTTCTCTTGGATACCGTGTCAATTCAAAAAAAGCGACCAAATTTCGACAATGGGCAACATCCGTACTCAAACAATATATCCAAAACGGCTATGCGCTCAATTCGCATAAAATGACAGAACAGCGATTATCAGCTCTTGAGAAGGATATAGCTACCATCAAATCGCATATTCAAAACCGCTCACTTGAAATTAAACAAGGTATCTTTTTTAACGGGCAGATATTTGACGCATACGTCTTTTTATCCGACCTCATTAAAAGTGCCAAAACAGCAATCACTCTCATAGATAACTACATCGATGAGTCTATCTTGACACTCTTTTCAAAAAACAAAACGATAAAATTTACCATTTATACGGCAAATATCTCCAAACAACTCCAATTAGATATTGAAAAATACAACAAACAATATAACAATTTAACCGTCCAAACTACCAAAAACTTTCATGACAGGTTTCTCATCTGCGATGAAACCGTGTATCATTTCGGTGCAAGTTTGAAAGATTTGGGTAAAAAAATATTTGCGGTCAATCAAATAAACATCGAAGTAAATCAACTATTAAAAAATATATAGGAATTCAAAAATGGCACAATCGATAGAACCAAATATTGCAGATCTGGCTAACGGCTGGCTAAAGTCTTACAAATTAGATTATAAATTAGAACAAGAGTCGCTAAACAGCGAAATAGACAAAGCCCTTTCCGATTATTTTACGAAAAACGGCGGAACAGGGGCAAATCGCCCCGATGCAAAACTACTCTTGCAAGATAAAAATTTAGATTATTACCCTATCCTCATTGAGTACAAAGGCTATAAAGGCAAACTCGAAAAACTTGATACCAACAAACAAATTGAAAATAAAACAGCTAAAAACGAACCCCATTTTAAAAATATCAACTCCTTTGCCGTAAACGGTGCAGTACATTACGCAAACGCTCTACTTCATCATACGAGCTACACGGACATTATCGCTATTGGTATGACAGGTTATAAAGACGAAACTAACGGGAAAATCCATCATCAAATCGGTGTCTATTACGTTTCAAAATCCAATTTTGGTGTGGGACAAAAAGTTGGAGATTTCTCAGATTTTTCATTTTTGAAAAAAGAAAATTTCGATGCGTTTATCAAACAAGTAAAAACTTTGAGTCTATCGCAAGAAGAACTCGATCAACTCAAAGAACAACGCGAAAAAGAGATAGACATTAGTTTGGTAAAGCTCAATAACGATATTTACCAAAAAGAAAAAGGCTTGGGCGAAAACGACCGTGTTTATCTTGTTGCCGCTTCTATTATTGCGACACTAGGAATTCCCGGAAAAGTTACGCCACTTGAAAAATCCGATTTAAAATCTTCAATCGAGGAAGGTAATACCGACGGTGAAATCATTGTCCGAAAAATCAAAGCGTTTTTGAGTGAGAAAAAGCTACCCGAAGAGAAAAAAGAGCTTATTATTAGAACCTTACAAAACACGCTTCTAACAGAGAATATCAACAAAGTTGAAAACGGTGAAAGCCAACTTAAAAGGGTTTTTACAAAAATAGTCGATGATTTGGGCATCTACTACAAGATAGGCTTAACCACGGATTTCACGGGAAAACTTTTTAACGAAATGTACGGTTGGCTTGGTTTTACGCAAGACAAACTCAATGACGTAGTGCTAACGCCTTCTTACGTCGCAACACTCCTCGTAAAATTAGCCAGAGTCAATAAAGACTCCTTTGTCTGGGATTTTGCCACAGGCTCAGCCGGTCTTTTAGTTGCGGCGATGAATGAAATGCTAAACGATGCTAAAAACACTATCACGTCACCTGAAGAGCTCTCTCAAAAAGAGATTCACATCAAAGCCGAGCAACTTTTAGGACTAGAGTTACTTTCAAGTGTTTACATGTTAGCCATTCTCAATATGATTTTGATGGGCGATGGAAGCTCAAATATCTTAAATAAAGACTCCTTGAGTGACTTTGACGGCAAGTATGGTTTTGGCAAAACAGATGCTACCTTTCCCGCCGATGCGTTTGTCCTCAATCCGCCTTATTCGGCAAGCGGAAACGGTATGAACTTTGTGGAACGTGCGTTAAGCATGATGAACAAAGGCTATGCCGCTATCATCATCCAAAATTCAGCAGGTTCTGGAAAAGCCAAAGAGTACAACAAACGCATTTTAGAAAAGCACACGCTTATCGCTAGTATCAAAATGCCGATAGACATCTTTATCGGCAAATCAAGCGTACAAACCAATGTGTATGTATTTAAAGTAAACGAAAAACACCATAAAGACGAGATGGTCAAGTTTATCGACTTTTCCAATGACGGCTACACACGAACCAACCGCAAAAAAGCGAGCAATAACCTCAAAGATACCGACAGAGCCAAAGAGCGTTACGAAGAAGTAGTAAATCTCGTTCGTTTTGGAAAAAGCAAACTCAATATCTTTACATGTAAAGAGTATTATGAAGGAGTGATTGACCCTCAAAACGGAGCGGATTGGAACTTTAATCCCACTATAGATACAAAGCCTACGCTGGAAGATTTTAAAAAAACCGTCAGTGACTATTTGGCGTGGGAAGTCTCAATGATTCTCAAACAACGAGGTGACTCGGGAAAGTAGCTTCCCCACTTAACGAGAAACTAAAAAACGTTAAGTGGGGTGAGTTTAAGCTAGGTGATTTATTTGAGATAAACCCTACAAAATATTATAGGCTTCAAAACGAAGAAATATTATCTGAAAATGGAAAAGTTCCATTAATTTCAAATTCTTCAACTGATAATGGAGTCATGGGTTTTTCTAATTTAGAAGCAAACAATAAAGGTAATACAATCACATGCTCTGATACAACATTGGGAGCAGACACAATGTTTTATCAAGCAAACGATTTTATTGGATATTCACATATACAACACTTAGTTCCTAAGTTTGAGCCTTTCAATAAAGCTATTGCAAGTGTAATAATCGTTGCATGTAGAGTTTCAACTTCAAAACAGTATGACTATGGGAATAAATTTAATCGTGAAGCGATGGATAAAACTAAAATCCAACTTCCTATCAAAAATGGAAAAATAGATTTTGATTTTATGGAAAATTTTATAGCGGAGCTTGAAGCGGAGCGCCTAGCGGAGCTTGAAGCGTATTTATTAGCAACAGGGCTAATAAATACGACTTTGACAGCTGAAGAACAGAAGGTTTTAAAGAATTTTGAGAATGTTAAATTTGAAGAATTTAATGTCATTGATGTATTTAACGTAAAAAATTCTGGAAATATTTTATCAAGAGATATTGTTGAAAATAGTGGAGAAACTCCCTATTTGTGTGCGAGCAGTGAAAATAACGCGGTAAGTTCTTACATATCCTATGATAAAAAATATCTTGATAGAGGAGATTGTATTTTTATTGGAGGAAAGACTTTTGTTGTTACATATCAAGAAAAAGATTTTTATTCAAACGATAGTCACAATTTAATTTTATATCTCAAAAATGAAGAGAAAAAAAGCAAATTAAACCAGCTATATTTAGCAACGTGCATCAATAAAAGCTTAGGACATAAATACTCTTGGGGAGACAGTATAAGCAATAAAAAAATTCAAAAAGATAAGATGACACTTCCAATCAAAAACAACCAACCCGATTATGCAACCATGAATACTTTTATCTCGGCTATTCAAAAGCTCGTTATCAAAGATGTAGTTTTATATGCCGATAAAAAAATAGCCGCTACCCAACAAGTCATCGCATAATTTTTTACACACATGTCAAAGAAAAGTTTGAAACTTTTCTTTGACATGTAAGCATTTTCCACAACCTACTAAACCGCATAAAATTATGCATTGATACGCTTACATGTAACCGTCTGGAAACTCTTTCGTACTACGATTCGCTAAAACAGCGAAGGGGTTTTTATGAAATCAGGGATTCAAGGGGTTATTTGCGATTGGGCGGGGACGACGGTAGATTTCGGGTCGCTCTCTCCGGTTGCGGCGTTTGCCGAAGCGTTCGATCGTTTCGGGTTTAGCGTGAGTTTTGAAGAGATTCGGACGTTTATGGGAATGCTCAAATTTGACCATACCCAAGCGATTTTAGAGTTGACGAAAGAGCGTTTTTCGGAGCAGTTTGGACGCTTTCCGGACGAAAAGGACGCGCGAGCGATTTACGCATATTTTGAACCGGCACTTTTTGACGTTTTGGCAAGCCATAGCGTGCCGATCAAAGGTGCGGTGGCGTTTGCCGAAACGTTGAAAAAACGCTCGATAAAGCTTGGTTCTACGACGGGCTATACCGCTTCGATGATGGACGTCGTGACGCGCGAAGCGGCAAAACACGGTTACAAACCGGATTGTTACGTGAGCCCATCGGCTTATCTTCCCGGGCGTCCGCACCCTTTTATGATCTACAAAAATGCCATCGAATTGGAAATCTATCCGTTAAGTTCCATCGTGAAAATCGGCGACACCTTAAGCGATATACGTGAGGGCTTAAACGCGGGCTGTTGGAGCATCGGCGTGGCGTTAAGCGGCAACGAAACGGGCATCTCGCACGACGCGTACGAACACCTTCCCAAATCCGTTTTGGACGAAAAACGCCGCCAAGCGAAAGAGAAGCTGGAAAATGCCGGAGCGCACTACGTCATCGACGGTATTTGGGACGCGTTGGAGGTTCTTGAACGCATCGAAGAAAAGATCAAAAACGGAGAAAAACCATGCCGCATTCATGCCTAAATACGATCGATCCGACACTCATACCGGACAACCCTTACCTTCTTTTAACGCCCGGTCCTTTAAGCACGAGTAAACGTGTTCGCGCGGCTTTACTGAAAGATTGGTGTACGTGGGACAAGGAGTACAACGACGTCGTGCAGGAGATTCGCTCCCGTTTGGTCGCTTTGGCGTCCAAAAGCGGTGCTTATACCGCCGTATTGATGCAAGGAAGCGGCACGTTTAGCGTCGAGTCCGCAGTGACGACGCTCCTTCCGCCGATCGACGCGAAAGTGCTGGTCTTAACCAACGGCGCGTACGGCGAACGCATCGCGCAAATCGCTTCGTACGCCAAAATTCCGTGCCTTACATGTAACGTTGAAGAGACGACGACGTTTTCGCTCGAAGCCCTTGAACACCTGCTTTGCAACGATCCGTCCATCCGTGCCGTCGCCGTGGTGCATTGCGAAACGACGACGGGCATTTTAAACCCCATTGTCGAGATCGCGCACATCGTTAAAGCGCACCGCAAACTGTTGATCGTCGATGCGATGAGCAGTTTCGGCGGCATCGAAATCGACCTTGACGCGTTGGACGCCGACGTGCTGATCTCAAGCTCCAACAAGTGCATTCAAGGGGTTCCGGGATTTGGCTTTATGCTCTTTAAAAAGACGACCTTAGCGACATGTCAGGGCAATGCACGCTCTTTGAGCCTTGATGCGTACGAACAATACGCGACAATGGAAAACGGCGGCGGCAAATGGCGTTTTACGTCGCCGACCCACGTCGTGCGCGCTTTTGCCGAAGCTTTGTGCGAACTTGAAGACGAAGGCGGCGTCGCGGCGCGATATGAGCGTTACCGCACCAATCAACGCCTTTTGGTCGAAGGTATGGAAGCCTTGGGCTTTGAATGCGTGGTGGAGAAAGCCTTGCAAAGTCCTATTATTACGAGTTTTTACAGTCCTAAGAGCGCTTCGTACGACTTTCAGACCTTTTACGCGCGCCTCAAAGCAAAAGGCTTCGTGATTTACCCCGGGAAAGTCTCACATGTCGAAAGTTTTCGCATCGGCACGATCGGTCACGTTTTTCCCGAAGACATTACGCGCTTGCTCAAAGCGGTACAAGAGGCTATTTTTTGGTAATTCCTTATGCCCTAGAGATCGGCTTTAGTTTCGTTTTTTTAGCATACTTTGCGCAACTCTACAAAATCTTTCGCACCAAACAAAGCGACGGGATCGCCTTAAACGGCTATCTCGTCACGTTTATCACGCTTTTGAGCTACATCGCGTGGGCAAAAAGCACGATCGGTACGGCGAAAATCTTGGAGCTTGGTTTACACACGCTCACCTTTGCATACATCTACAAACACGCGCGTCGCGTCGCTTTTTCCAAAAAAGATTTGGGCGTGTTTGCCGTAGCCTTGCTCGGCTCGTTCAACCTCATCGGCGGCATCGCGCAAGCGTACAAAAGTTACCGCGCCCTCTCCCCTCAAGACGTCAGCTTTTTACACTACGCCTTGATCTTCGTCGCCAATCTTTTTTTCTTACATGTTGCATGGTATGAGCACGAGCGCACGGTCGTATTTGTCGGACTTATCGTGACAAACGTCATTTACAGTTACATTCTTTTTCAAACAAGCAGGGCTATCGTTACCAAACGGTTACGGTAACCAAATTGTGGCGATCTCGCGTTAGGATGTCGCTACGATAATTTATACCCAAAGGGGAAACGATGGTACTCAAAAAAAGTATTTTGGCAGTGACGGGTTTAATGTTGGCGACGCACATGTTCGCGGCAAAAGAGAGCATCACGGTTTACACCGCGTTGGAGTCTGATCAAGTTAAGCCCTATTTAGAAGCTTTCAAAAAAGCGCAACCCGACATCGAAGTCAAAATCGTACGTGATTCCACGGGTATCATCACCGCTAAACTCCTTGCCGAAAAAGAAAATCCTCAAGCCGACGTCGTCTGGGGAACCGCCGCGACCAGTTTGGTACTCTTAGAGCAAAACGGTATGCTTGAGCCGTACGCACCCGCGGCACTCAAACACATCGACGCCAAATTCAAAGACACGAAAACACCTCCGGCATGGGTCGGCAACGACGTGTGGGGCAGTGCGATCTGCGTCAACGAAGTCGAAGCTAAAAAACAAAACCTACCGATTCCTACGAGTTGGGAAGATTTAACGAACCCCGTTTATAAAGGCAAAATCGTTATGCCCAATCCCGCAAGTTCGGGCACGGGCTTTCTAGACGTTACCGCTTGGCTTAAAATCTTCGGCGAACAAAAAGGCTGGGAGTATATGGACAAACTCCACGACAATATCGGTCAGTACACCCATTCGGGTTCCAAACCGTGCAAAATGGCGGCATCGGGCGAATTTCCCATCGGTATCAGCTTCGAATACCGTGCCGCCAAGTCTAAAAAAGAGGGCGCGCCGATTGCCGTCGTTTTCCCCAAAGAGGGCTTAGGCTGGGATTTGGAAGCCACGGCGATCATGAAAGGAACGAAAAACCTCAAAACGGCTAAAACCTTCGTCGATTGGGCAACGGGAGAAGACGCGAACAAACTTTACGCCGAAAACTTTGCCGTCGTCGCGTATCAAGGGCTTTCCAAACCGATTGAATTTATCCCTTCCAACTACGCTTCGATGCTGATCGACAACGACTTTGCATGGTCGGCAAAAAACAGAGAGAGCATTCTCAAAGAGTGGTCTAAACGCTACGAATCCAAATCCGAACCCAAAAAATAACAGACGCTAACGGGGAATTTTTCCCCGATGCGTAAGGAAAAAACGTGTCCGATACGACGGCTCTTACCATTTACAATGTTTCCAAACGCTTTGAAACCTTCCGCGCTTTAGAAGCGATTCATTTAGAAGTTAAAAAAGGTGAATTGGTCTGCTTTTTAGGCCCTTCCGGTTGCGGTAAAACAACGCTGCTTCGCATTATCGCGGGACTCGAGAGTTGCGATGAGGGCGAAATCGTCCAATACGGCAAAACCGTGACGCAGCTTCCGCCTTCCAAACGCGACTACGGCATCGTCTTTCAAAGCTATGCCCTCTTTCCCAACCTCACCGTCGCGAAAAACATCGGATACGGATTGCGAGAAAAAGGGATGGAAAAAAAGGAGACGAAAAAGCGCGTCAAAGAGCTTTTGGCGTTGGTGGGACTAAGCGGTAGCGAAGAGAAATACCCCAGCGAACTCAGCGGCGGACAACAACAGCGCGTTGCTTTTGCCAGAGCCATCGCGACCAAACCCTCGTTGTTGTTGCTAGACGAGCCGCTTTCGGCATTAGACGCACGGGTGCGCGAACACCTGCGACAAGAGATTCGGGAACTGCAAAAAACCCTCGGCATTACGACGATCATGGTCACGCACGATCAAGAAGAAGCGTTAAGCATTGCCGACAAAATCGTCGTGATGAACCACGGCGTAATTGAGCAAATCGGAACGCCTTTAGAGATTTACCGCCATCCCAAAACGCTCTTCGTAGCAGATTTTATCGGTAAAATCAATCTTCTCAATGCCCTTTATCGAGGCGAAAATCTTTTTAGCGTCGGTAAGCTTTCGTTTAGCGTGCATCTGGAAGAAAACGCCCTACCCGTTGAAGATCAAGCCGCAAAACTGCTGATTCGTCCCGAAGACATTAAACTCTACGACGCCGAAGCGGAAAATATCATCGAAGGTATCGTGCTTAAGATGACGTTTTTAGGGAGCTTTTGTCGGCTTTTCGTATCGATTAACGGTTTATTGGAAAACGTTTTACTGCTCGATCTGCCGCACAAGCTTTTACTGCGCGACGCGATTCGTGAACAAAGCCCGATCAAATTGGCGATCGCCCCTAAAGATATTCGCTATTTTCTAGAGCCGACGCATGCGTAGCGTTTGGGAAGACTCCAACCGTTTGGTTTTAAGCGCGCTCACGCTTTTGCTGACGCTTGGCTTGTGCGTGATGATTTTAGCGCCTCTGGTTCAGATTTTGGCGCAAAGCTTTTTTGATGCGGCGCATCGATTTGTCTTTTTAGACAATTTCATCGACTACCTTTCGCAAGAAAAATCCTTACGCCTCATTCGCAATTCCCTTTTCGTCGCTTTAACCAGCACGCTGATCGTCGTACCCTCGGCATTTGGTTTTGCCTATGCGCTGATGCGTTCGCGCATGCCGTTGAAACCTTTCTTTCGCTATGTCGCGTTTTTGCCTTTGCTCGCTCCGTCCTTGCTTCCCGCCATTTCGTTCGTGTATCTTTTCGGACACCAAGGCTTTTTCAAACCGTGGATGGGCGGCAGTACGATTTACGGGGCGTGGGGCATCGTCTTGGGCGAATGTTTTTACGTTTTTCCGCATATCGTGATGATCTTTTTAAGCGCGCTTTCGCTCTCCGACGCACGGCTTTACGAAGCGGCACAAAGTATGGGTGCGAGCAGTTTGAAAAAATTTTTTACGATCACGCTTCCCGCACTCAAATACGCGCTCGTTTCGGCAACTTTGGTGAGTTTTACGCTCGTCGTTACCGACTTTGGCGTTCCTAAAGTTATCGGCGGCGATTTTAACGTTTTGGCGACGGAAATCTACAAACATGTCATCGGTCAGCAAAACTTTGCGCTCGGGGCGACCGTCGGCGTTTTACTGCTCGTTCCTTCCGTCGTTACGTTTATCGTAGATAGCTTCGTGCAACGCAAACAAAAGGCGGTTTTAGGCTCGAAATTCGTTCTTTACGTGCCCCAAAAAGCTCCGATTTTCGATACCGCGATGTTGATTTTTGCCCTTGTAATCGCCCTGTTTTTTCTCATCGTCTTAGGCGTTTCGTTCTTTGCTTCGTTCGTTAAATTTTGGCCTTACGATCTCAGCCTCGTTCTCAAACATTACGACTTTTCGTCGATGGACGGCGGCGGTTGGGATTCGTACTTTAACAGTCTTTCTTTGGCATTTTGGAGTGCTTTGCTCGGAACGATTGCGGTTTTTACGACCGCGTATGTTGTCGAACGCGGAAAGGTTTTCCCGCACTTACGCGCATTTTTAAAGCTTTTGGCTCTGCTTCCTATGGCAGTTCCGGGCTTGGTCTTGGGGCTTGGGTATATCTTTTTTTTCAACCACCCCGACAATCCCTTAAACGCGTTGTATCAAACGATGGGCATTTTGGTCGTGTGTACGGTCGCACACTTTTTTACCGCAAGCTTTATCACTGCAACGACGACGATCAAACAAATCGACGACGAATTTGAAGACGTCGCCGAGTCGATGGGTGTTGCCTGCTACGAAACGTTTTTCAAAGTCATCGTCCCGATCGCGACGCCTTCTATTTTGCACATCGCGCGTTACTTTTTCGTCAATGCGATGACCACGGTTTCCGCAGTCGTTTTTCTCTATGCACCCTCCACGACGCTCGCATCGGTCGCGGTTTTAAATATGGACGACGCGGGAGACATCAGCTCCGCCGCGGCCATGGCAAGCTTGATCGTCGCCACCTCTCTTGGCATCACGCTTCTTTTCGACGCACTTTCCCACGTCGCCCTCAAACAAAGCCAACAATGGCGTAAGGCGCGTTAATTGCGTCTTGCGTACTCGTCGTACCCGAACCGACTCGTCACTTCGTAGCGTCCGTCTTTATGAAGCACGGCAAGATCGGGAAGTTTGACGCCGTTAAAGGTCGTATTTTTCACAATCGTATAGTGGATCATATCTTCAAAAATCAGCTTATCGCCGATCTTAAGCGGTGCGTCAAAACTGTAATCGCCCATGATGTCACCCGCTAAACAGGTAGGGCCTCCAAGACGGTACATGTAAGGTTTTTCGCCGACCTCTCCCGCACCTCGAATTTGTGCGCGATAAGGCATCGCAAGGGTGTCGGGCATATGCGCTTCGGCGGAAATATCTAAAATAGCGATGTCGATGCCGTTGTGCACGATGTCTAAAACACTTGCCACGAGCGGGCCTGTTTGCCAACCCACCGCTTCGCCCGGCTCCAAATAAACCGTAATGCCGTTGTAACGCTCTCTAAAATCTTGAATCAGCGCGATGAGTTTTTCCACATCGTACCCTTCACGCGTGATGTGATGCCCACCGCCGAAATTGACCCATTTCATGCGCGGTATTAAGTCGCCAAAGCGCGCTTCAAACCCTTTTAAGACCTCTTCTAAAGCACTCGCGTCTTGTTCGCACAGCGCGTGAAAATGGAGCCCTTCGATGCCCTCTAATTTATCGTACTCCATGTTTTCTTTGGTGATGCCCAAACGGCTATAAAGCCCGCAAGGATTGTATAAGTCCACAGGAGAGGAAGAGACCTCAGGGTTGAGTCTTAGACCACAACTGGTTTTACCGATGGCTTTGTGTTTGTATTTTTCCCATTGATTAAACGAGTTAAAAATCAGATGATCGCTTAAAGCGACGACCTCGTCGATATCTGCTTCTTTGTACGCGGGCGAATACGTACACACCGAACCTTTGAAAAATTCTTTGGCAAATTTAGCTTCATGCAATCCGCTACATGTACAGCCGCTAAGGTATCGGTCTACCAACGGGGCAAGTGCTTTAAATGCAAAGCCTTTAAGAGCAAGTAAAATCGTCGCATCCGAACGCTCGCTTACCTCTTTTAAAAGCTTTAAGTTTTGCTCTAAAAGTGCCTCTTCACAGACGTATGCGGGGGTTTGAATCTGTTTCATAATCGTTTCTATTTTGCTTTGTTTTTCCACGGCGCTTCTCCCAAAATAACTTAATTTAATGTAACATTTTTCCTCTTAATAAAGCCCTATATATTTTTTAGAGTAAACTTTTGGCACAATTACGTTATTAGAAATACCGATATTAAAAAGAAGGAAATGTAATGAATGCTTTAAGTATTCGAGTCAAAACGCTAATGCTTTTCATCGCGGGGATTTTTTTTGTCGTGGCAAGTTCCCTATGCGTCACGATTTACAAGTCCAACGCATTAGCAAAAGTTCAAGTCGCCGACGAGCAAGAATTGATCTTAGAGACCAATAGAAACGAACTTAAAGCCTACACGATGATGGCGGAAAAGGCGATCGACGCCTTTTACAAAGCCTCGTCTTCGCAAGAACAGATTGCCGTAAAAATCAAAGCCGATGCATTAAGATTTAAAAAAATTTTAGACGACATGTACAAAAACAATCGTGACAAGCTTTCCAAAGAAGAGCTTCGCACGATGCTCTTAAGCCTCATCGAGGGGTATCGCTACAACAACGATGTAGGCTATTTTTACGCTTATACGACCGAGGGCATTAACGTCGTTCACCCGATCAACAAAGCCTTAGTCGGAAAAAACTTGATCGAGATGAAAGACAAAGAGGGCAATTTCGTTATCAAAGACCTCATTAAGGCGGCAAAAGAAGGAAACGGCGTCACGCGTTTTATCTGGCCTCATCCGCTCAGCAAAAAAGACGAACCCAAACTTTCGTACAATTTTTATTACGAGCCGCTTGACATCGTTATCGGAACGGGCGACTACGCTTCGGATATAAAAGCTTCTTTTCAAGCACAAGCCGTCAAACTATTGCAAGAACTTCGCTATGCGGGAGACGGCTATTTTTACGGTATTCAAAAAACCGATAAAGGCTATAGCTACGCATTTCACGGTATCAATCACGACTGGATCGGCAAAGAGATTCCGATTGACGGGAAAGATTCCCAAGGGCGACCTTTTAGGAAGCAGATCATCGATGGAGCGACGGGATCGAAAGACGGAGCATTTATCACGTATAATTTTATGAATCCGGAAACCCAAAAAGACGAACCCAAACTCACGTACGCTAGGTACTATAAAGAGTGGGATTGGATATTGGTTTCGGGTGTTTACATCGGACATATCGATACACATATCGCACATAAAAGCGATAAAATCAACGCCAACATCCACTCCATGATCTCCGATACGATCGTTCTTGGTAGCTTAACGGCATTAATAGCGATCGTGTGCATCTATTTTCTTATCAACTCTTTGATCGCCAAACCGCTCGTGAACCTCAAAACGACCGCCAATAACTTGGCTTCGGGGGACGGCGATTTGACCAAACAACTCGAAGTCAAACACCGCGACGAAATCGGAGAGGCTTCTTTGGAAATCAACCGTTTCATCGAAAAAGTACGCTCTACCATCGCGCTTGCTAAAAATACGAGCAGCGAAAACGCCTCCATCGCGCACGAACTCTCCGCAACGACCTTACAAGTCGGCAAACGCGTCGAAGAATCTTCGCTGATTATCGCCCAAGCAACCGACATGTCAAGTGCGACCAAAAAAGAGATCGTTACTTCCGTCGATGAAGCGAAAACCTCCAAAGAAGAGATCGTCAAAGCCAACCTTGAACTCCAAACCGCACGCGGTTTTATCCAAGACTTGGGAGATCGCGTGGAGAACAGCGCAGCGACCGAAATGGATCTCGCAAACAAAATTCAACAATTAAGCAATGACGCCGAACAAGTCAAAAGCATTTTAACCGTTATCAGCGACATTGCCGATCAAACCAATCTTTTAGCACTGAACGCCGCCATCGAAGCCGCACGCGCGGGCGAACACGGACGTGGCTTTGCCGTCGTTGCCGATGAAGTGCGAAAACTCGCCGAGCGAACGCAAAAAAGCCTTTTGGAGATTAATGCGACGATTAACGTCATCGTTCAAGCCATTAACGACAGTAGCGAACAGATGAATCGCAACTCCAAAGAGATCCAAGAACTCAACCGCGTCGCGAACGACGTCGAAGCCAAAATAAACCAAACGGTCGAGCGTATGAATACGGCAACCCGCCTTAACGAAAAAACGGTCAACGACTACATCCGCACCGGAGAGCAAATCGACACTATCGTCGTCAAAATCGAAGAGATTAACACGCTCGCCAACCAAAATACGCGAAGCGTCGAAGAGATCGCAGGAGCCAGCGAGCACCTCAACGATCTCACCGAAAAACTCAACGCGATTTTAAGTAAATTTAGAACCTAACGTAAAAGCCTCAAAAAGGCTTTTACTCTCCCGCTTTACGCGCGATAACGTCCATCATGCAGGTAGGTAAGATGCGTTTGAGTAGTGCAAAAAGTTTTGTAGGAAACGTTACGCCGTAGCGTGCTTTGGGGTGTTTGGATTCGACGGCGCACACCAAAACTTTTAAAACCGCCTCCGCACCCAACGTAAAAGGCGCATCGCCCGTTTTTTGAAGACGCTTTAGCGTTTTAGCGTAAATGTCTTTGTGGGCGGAGCGTTCTTGGTCGATGTTGCGTAAAAATTTGGCTAAAGCGTTTTTGCGAAAAGCACTTCGAATGGGTCCTGGTTCAATGAGCACAACTTCCACGCCGCTACCTTTCAGCTCCAGACGCATCGTATCCGCAAAGCCTTCGATCGCAAATTTGGAAGCGTTGTACGCCCCTCGATAGCTCATCGCCGCAAAACCCAAAATGGAACTATTAAAGACGATGCGACCGCTTTTTTGCGCGCGCATGTACGGCAAAACGAGGTTGCTCAGCTCCAGCGTACCGAAAACGTTGGTTTCAAACTGTTCTCGTAAAACCTCACGTCTCAAATCTTCCACGGCACCGGGTTGCCCGTACGCGGCATTGTTGAAAAGCACGTCGATGCGACCGTTCGTAAGAGAGAGCATCCACGCAAGGGCTACATGTAAACTCTGCGAGTCACACAAATCAAGCCTAAATGCGTTCAGTCCTTCCTTTTTCAAGCGAGCGACGTCCTCTTCTTTGCGGCACGTCGCAAAAACGTCGTAACCGAGTTTTTTGAGTCCGTGTGCGCACGTATAGCCGATACCGCTCGAACAGCCGGTGATCAAAATCGTTTGAGCCATCATACGCTCACGACGGTTTCGCCGGAATGAATCCACGCGCTTAAGAGTTCGCCCGTATAGTACACGTTCACGCCGCAACTTTCCAAAGACGAGGTAACGCTCATCGTATCGGCGCATTTCAGGCACGCAACCACTTTAACGCCCTCTTTTACCATCGCTTCGACCTTGGCTCGCACCTCGGCATCTTCGGCGATCAAGCGTTGCGAAGCACCCCAAACGAGCACCTCCACTTCGTCCATCCAGCCTTTTACGAGGGCGTTGTGCGCATAAAGACACACCATATGCATCGCGGTTTCTTTGTTATCGGTCGTCCAGAGAATTTTTGCTTTTCGTGACATGTCGATCCTTTATTCGGCAGAAAAGAAAGAGACCAAAAACCTTACATGTAAGGTTTCTGGATAGAGTGTTTTATTTGACTTCGTAAGTCTCTTCAGGTTTCATTTCGATGATTTTCCACGGAAGCCCCTGAACGTTAAGCTCGTCCATAAAAGGCTTGGCGTCGAATTGTTCCATGTTGAACACACCACGTCCGCTCCACTTGCCCTCTAACATCATTTTTGCGCCGATCATCGCGGGCACACCCGTAGTGTAGCTGACCGCTTGCGCACCCGTTTCACGGTAGCATGCTTGGTGATCGCAGACGTTGTAGATATAGACTTTGCGTTTTTTTCCCTCTTTAAGTCCTTCGATCACGCAACCGATATTCGTAAAGCCGACCGTTCGAGGACCCAAACTTGCGGGGTCGGGAAGTAAGGTTTTGAGAAATTCCATCGGGACGATTTTCATGCCTTTGTGTTCGACCTCATCGATTCTGAGCATACCGACGTTTTCTAAACATTTCATATGCGTGAGGTAACTTTGACCAAACGTCATAAAGAAACGAATGCGCTTTAAGCCTTTGATGTTTTGACACAAAGATTCTAGCTCTTCGTGGTAAAGCAAATAGCTGTCTTTTGCGCCCACTTCAGGGTAATCCCAGACCATTTTAATCGCCATCGGCTCGGTTTCGATCCATTTGCCCTCTTCCCAGTAACGCCCTTTGGAACTCACTTCGCGAAGGTTAATTTCGGGATTGAAGTTGGTTGCAAACGCATAACCGTGATCGCCCGCATTACAATCCAAAATATCGATGCTCTCGATGCTCTCAAAAAGATACTGTTGTGCATACGCGCAAAACACATTCGTCACGCCCGGATCAAATCCACTGCCCAAAAGTGCCATAATGCCCGCGTCTTTAAACGCTTTATCTCGTGCCCATTGCTCTTTGTACTCAAATTTTGCAAGGTCCGGATGCTCGTAGTTTGCGGTGTCTAGGTAAGGCACTTTGGTTTTAACGCACGCATCCATGATGGTAAGGTCTTGGTACGGAAGAGCGATGTTAAGCACCAAAGCTGGCTTTACTTTCTCGATGAGAGCCACCAACGCATCCACATCGTCCGCATCAATCGCAGCCGTTTCGATGTTTACATGTAAAGACTCTTTGATCTCTTGAGCGATCTGATCGCACTTGGATTTGGTACGGCTCGCTAAGACGATATGTGAAAACACATCGCTGTTCATTGCACATTTTTTAGTAACCACGCGGCTCACGCCGCCTGCTCCGATAATTAAAACGGTTGCCATGATTTTCCTTTTGGAGTTCATTATGAGGCTTCTTTAATAAGAGCTATTGTCTCATAGCCATTATCAAAAAAGCCTGATTTACATTGTAATCTGTTTTGATTACGTTTTTATTTCAAGCTTTTCAGTACGATGTGCGCGAGTTCAAGTGCTCGCGCTCGGTGCGAAAAGGCTTTTTTCACGCTCTCGTCTAGTTCGCCTAACGTTTGCTCGTAACCTTCGGGTATGAACATCGGATCGTATCCAAAGCCGTTATTGCCGCGTGCCCCAGCTATCGCTTCGCCGTGCATCCATCCATGCACGCAAAACTCGCCTTTGGCACACACGAGCGCAATCGCCGCCGTATAAAAAGCGGGCGTTTTGGTAAGCGCGTTGTCTTTGAGCGTTTGAATCAATTTGTGTAAATTCTCTTGCGCTCCGGCATTTGCTCCGGCAAAACGCGCACTGTAAATACCGGGAATCCCTCCCAAAGCAGGTACGCTAATACCGCTGTCGTCGCTCAACACCAAAACATTTTTATCGCCCAGCCGCTCATACACCGCGCGTGCTTTAATAAGCGCGTTTTCTTTAAAGCTCAATCCCGTCTCTTCGATCTCGAAAGGCTCTATGACGTCGCTGTACGCAAGCACTTCGTGCTCACCGATCCATGCTTGAAACTCTCTTACTTTGCCTTGGTTGGACGTTGCTAAAATAATTCTCAAACCTTACTCCGTTATCCTCATTTCAAAGCGCGGTTATCTTCATTCACGGCGAAAATCAACCGCTTTGATGGAGGGTTACTCTAGGTTTAGTGTACCTTTTTTTAGTTTAAAACTTGGGTTCCATAATCCACACTTCAAGCGGAGCTTTTAACTGTCCCGCGACATACTCCGCCCTTTGTCCATACCCCATAAACATATCGGCTCGGTTAGGCCCTTTAATCGCACCGCCCGTATCTTGCGCAAAAACGAAGCGATCGACGTCGTACGTTTCGGAGCGACTTTGAATCGCCAAGAGCGAACCCAAGGGAATGTAGCTTCTATCTACCGCCACCGAACGCTCCGGCGTTAAAACCAATCCTAAACTTCCCGTAGCGCGTTGTTCCATTCGACGGAAAAAAACGTAGCTGGGGTTCGTATTTAAAAGCGTATCGATTTGCGTAGGATGCGCCAATAACCACGCTTTCATCGCCTGCATCGAGACTTCGTCCACGCTGGCGAAAATGCCGCGGTTGATCATCTCTCGTCCCAACGATTTGTACGGATGTCCGTTGGTATCGGCGTAACCGATGAAAATAACCCGTCCGTCTTCGAGTTCAACGCGCCCCGAGCCTTGAATCTCCATCACGTATAGATCGATTTTATCGTCAACATAGCATAAAATTTCGGCATTAAGTTTACGTTTGCCGATCTCTTCGCGCGTGTAATACGGAAGCATCTTTCCTTTAACGGAGCGTCCGCGCATCTTTTTGTCGTTTTCGCCGACAATCATGACCAAATCTTTCGGTTTGCCGTAAACGGGATATTTATAACGTTCTGTTTTTTTTAAACTGCCGTGCAAGAGAGGCTCGTAATACCCCGTCAACATGGAACGTTGTTCGTTGGGTTCGACTTTTTTCAAGGTAAAAGAGTGCTTGAAGAAACTTTTGGCATCTTGAACGTCGTTGGCTTGACGGCAGACGTTTGCATAGACTTTTTTCGTCAAAGGAGCTTTGCAGTTCTCTTTAAAAAGCTCTAAAAGCTGATCGAAGTTTTCATTTTGACTCAACGCTTCAAAGCGGGCGTTGCTACCCTCTAAAGAATCGACGAAAGCTTGGTCTTGGGGCGTAGGAGCCGTTTTGGGAGCACAACCGCTCAACACAAACACGCAACAAACGAGGAAAGAAAAATAATAGCGCATACATATCCGGTGAAAAGAGGCGTATCGCCTCTTGATTTAGGCAGATTTCTTGAGTCCCGCCAACTCTTTTTTAATCGCATCAAACTCGTCGTAAATTTTATTGTGTTCCATAACGATCCAGTGGTTCAACCCGACGTAATAGAGCGAAATAAAATAAGCCGACACGCATCCAAGAAAACCTAAAATATGAGAAATATTGAGTTCCATAATGCATCCTTTGAAATGACGTGAAAAATTATAACATAAAAGAAGCTTCTTAAACTGCTTTAAACCTCATAGAATTTTCAAAGTTTAGGGAGTGTAGAATATGTCACAAAACTATTACGAGGATTTTTTCACCGATGTTCAAAACGCTCATGCCTTTAAATTTGATTATTTCACTTCGTTTTTTAGGTCTTTTTATCGTTCTTCCCGTCCTTTCCGTTTACGCACTGCATTTGGAGGGTTCCAGCGAACTTTTAGTCGGTATCACCATCGGCGGATACGCCGCGACGCAAATGCTCTTACAAATTCCTTTCGGTATTATGTCCGACAAGCTCGGACGAAAAATCACGATTTTTATCGGCTTGGTCATTTTTCTGATCGGCTCGTTGATCTGCGGTTTTTCCGAACATATCTACATGTTAATGTTCGGACGCTTCTTACAAGGTGCTGCTGCGATCGGAGCGGTCGGCACGGCGATGATCAGCGATATGGTCAAAGAAGAAGTGCGCGGTCATGCGATGGCGCTGATGGGCGGAACGATTGCGGCAAGCTTTGCGATTTCCATGATGGCGGGTTCGTTGATCGGCGGCTATTACGGCGTCGATAAACTCTTTTTTATTACCGCCGCACTTTCCGTTTTTTCCATGATCGTACTTTACACCAAAGTGCCCAATCCACCGAAAATCGTCCACCACTACGGTGCGGACGAGACGGATTTGAAAGAGATTTTAAAAGATAAAGATTTGATGAAAATGAACATTACCAACTTGCTTCAAAAAGGCATGATGACGCTTGCGTTTATGGTGATTCCTATTTTGATGCTTCAAGAGTTCGGATTCGTCAAGAAAGAACTGTGGATGGTTTACCTACCCGCCATGATCTGCGGCGTCTTAGCGATGGGACCTTCGGCTATCATGGGAGAGAAAAAGCATAAAGCCAAAGAGATGCTCATGATCGGCATCGCTTTATTTGCGATCAGCTACGTCATGATGGGATACGCGAAAAGCGCTTCGTGGTTTATCGTCGGCGTCGTCATCTTTTTTATCGGTTTTAACATGCACGAACCGTTGATGCAATCGATGGCAAGCAAATACGCCAAAGTTCATCAAAAAGGTGCGGCACTCGGCGTTTTCAATACCTTCGGTTACGCCGGAACGTTTATCGGCGGCGTTTTCGGCGGTTTCTTTTTAGAGCATTTCGGTATTATGGAAATTGCATGGGTCATCTTTATCGCCTGTATCTTTTGGCTCGTACTCATCGCCACGCTTAAAAATCCGAGCATCAATAAAAACCTCTATTTGCCCTTCGATACGATCGATTTAACGCGTATGATGCACCTTAATCACGTTAAGGGCGTCATCGAATGGTACCGAAACGAAAGCGAACACCTCCTCATCGTCAAATACGACTCGAAAGAGACCGATGCGGAGACCATCAAAGCCGTTATTTCGTAACTCGCCGGTGGCGTATTTTTCGCTATTTAGCATTGCCTTCGCTTCCGCTACGCTTTTGCCGGGCGGCAGCGAGGCATTTTTTCTTTACCTGCTCACACAAAAAAACTCGCCGATACTTCTTTTATGCATCGTAACCGTCGGTAATACGTTAGGTTCTTACACGAATTATCTCTTAGGAAAATACATGCTTTGGCTTGCCCAAAAAAGAGACTATATGAACCAACGGTGGATCGATAAAGCAAATGCATTGTTCGGCAAATACGGCTTTTGGACATTATGGTTTTCATGGATGCCCGTTATCGGCGATCCGTTGACGCTGGTCGCCGGTATTGCACGTTATTCTCAAATCAAATTTTTTCTTATTGTTTTTTGCGCAAAACTGCTCCGCTACGGTATCGTTTATGCGAGTTTTTTAGCTATCGTGTAGCATGGTTATTTTTTTCAAAAGACTTTTTTCACAACCGCACGAGAGACGAAGTTTTCTTCGCTCAAACGTGCATTGAACGATCTTTTGACAATACTTCCATCAAGAGACATCTTCAAAAAGAACGTCGATACGCACCCTATTTAACGTTTGTGAACGCTTTTAGACGTGTCGTAAGCCAATTCGTAGTAGGTGTTTGCATTAAACGAAAATTCGCAGATAACCTCAAGTCCCATTCGCGTGTGCGCCGCGTACGAACGCGAGTTAATCTTGTTGATGAACGTTACCAAAATCGCATAGCGTTTTTGCATACTCTCCAACGCAAAATCAAACAACTTTTCCAAAACGCCGCTGCCGCGTACGCGCTTGTCGACGCACACCGGACCGTATTGATAGGAGTTGTGAATGCTAAGGGTTTGTCCGAGATACGAAAGATTGGGGAGGTTTTCGATCATATGCGCAAAAATCGGCCACGCCGACCAATATTGCCATGAAGCGGACATCACGTAAGCGATCACTTCACCCTCTTCAATCGCAACAAAAATGCCTTGTTCGTGTTCGATAATCTCGCCCAGTTGTTCTTTATTAAACGCCGTCGTGACAAAACCGTCTTTTTTGTCTTCTTCTAAAATCGTGTCGATTTGGTATTTGGAATGAAGGGTAAAGATACCTTCAATATCGTTGATATCGGCAATTTTACAATGCATGTAGCACTCCTAAAATAGATGCGCCATCATACCGCTAAAAAGAGGCGTTGTCATTAACTTAGGTTAATTTCATCGCTTTTCGGATACGAGAAAGTGCAACTTCCGTGATGCCCAGATACGAAGCGATATGATAATTCGCCACCGCACTCTCGATCATCGAGTAGTCGTTAAGAAATTTGAGATAACGCTCTTTCGCGCTTAAGAGCAAAAAATCTGCTTCCCTACGCTCTTTTTTGACGATCAGCCGCTCGTAAATGCGAAGCATAAGGTCATTCCACTCGCGATGCTTCGCACCAAGCGCACGAAAGTCTTCATAGCTGATGCAAAGCACCGTAAATTCACTCAGCGTCTCCACGCCAAAAGGCGAGACCTCGTCTTTCATAGAAACCGAAGAAATACTGCTCAAAAGATGCCCCGTTTTTTCGGCAAACGACTTGTTGAACTCTTTGCCGCTTTCGCTGATGTAGTAATAGCGCGCCAAACCTTGAATCAAAAAATAAAAATCCTTCACCTTGTCGCCGATGTCAAACAGATGCGCTCCTTTAGGAAGCGTTTTAAGGCTAAAATAACATGTTGCCTCCTCCCAAACGTTTAAAGGCAAAGGGGATATATCCGAGAGAACAGGATAGAGTGTTGAAAGTGCATTTTGAAGGGAAAAAAAGTGCATCATCGGCTATTTATAATGGTTTGTCAACGCCATAATTTCAACTGTTTCGACATCGACATCAATAAAAATAGCTCTGTATTTTTTATTGAGCCGAAACAAGTAAACAAGCCTCTCTTTTGGCTCTAAAATTTCAGTATTTAACGAAGGATGAAAAGGATTGTTTTCAAAAAGCATTTTTGCTTTTTCATATTTTTTGGCAAGAGTGTGTATTTTGAGATAATTTTCTAAATCACCTCGCAAGGGTTTAACGTGCATCGTAAATGGAACTTTTTTTCAAACCGTCTTCGAGGTCTTTGAAAAAATCATCCGAATAATTCTCTTTTTGAAAATCACCCATCAGGTCACCTAAATCATCTTTTTGAAATTTTTTAAAGTAAAGCTCTTTCTTGACAATCGTCTTCTTCACTTCCTCAATTTCATTGAGATTCATCTGCGAAATAAGCTTTAAAATATGAGGTAAGGTTATATCTACGGCTATTTGCATGACCTCTCTTTGATGTTAAATTGGCTTAATTACAACGTGTTTTGTATGAGATTTAAGCCCAGATTGTCTTTCTTTAAAGTGGTATTTCTGTCTGTATTTTACATGTAACCTAAAAAAGCGTTGCCAGACGTTTACACGTCCAGCAACACCACATCCACCGTCTCGCCTTTTTCGATTTTTTGGACGTCCTTTTCGACGCGTAAAAGCACGGGGTTGTCTAAAAGATTATTGAGGATAGCGCTACTGCCCTCTTTTTTGCCTTCTAAGTCAACCACGAGTTGTCCCTCAAAAAAGCGAAGATTGCAGGCGGTAAATTCGACAAATTTGGAGCGTTTTTTGTAAGCTTCGCCCATATAGGCCTTACATGTAGGCAGTGCAAAGTTTTGTGCGCACATCTTGCGAAGCAAAGGCGCGATAAATAAAAACGTACACACCGATGCGCTGTAAGGAAATCCGGGAAGCGCGTAGATGTATTTGTGGTCGGCTTTGACGACGCGGATATGACGTCCCGGTTTCATGTACGAACCGTCGATGATGTTTTGCGTTTTCATATCGGTCAAGATACTTTGCAAATAATCAAAATCCCCCACGCTTCCTCCGCCGGTCGTCACGACGATGTCGCTCCAACGCAATGCTTGGCGAAGCTGTTGTTCGATCAATGCGCGATCGTCGCGGATCAGTTTAAAACGCATCGTTTCGCAATGCATCTGTTTTAAAATCGCTTCGACGATGACGTGGTTGGAGCTGTGTATCTGTGCGTGCGAGGTTTTAGGCTCTCCAAAATCAAGAATTTCGTTACCGGTGGAGAGAATGGCAACACGAGGACGCATAAAGACTTCGACTTGCACCATACCAAGTTCCGCCATTACGCCGATTTGCGCAAAACCGATCTTCGTGCCTCTTTTGATGAGCACTTCGCCCGCTTTGTAATTCTCGCCGATAGGACGTACCGCAAAACCTTTGGAAACGGCGGAAGTGATGCGAATCGCGTCGTTTTCGACTTCGACGTTTTCGATGGGAATTAGCGTATCGCTTCCTTCGCTCATCAGCGTTCCGGTAAAGGTTTTTACGCATTGACCTTTGGTTACGACGTTACGCGCTTCTTCTCCGGCGGGAACGTAATCGCTGATCGTCAATTTCCCCAATTGCTGATCGATGAATCGAATCGCATAGCCGTCCATCGAAGCGGTTTCATGGGTTGGATTGTTCTCTTTGGCGACAATATCGACGGCTAAGATGCGCCCTAAAGCATCCGCGACAAAAAGATTTTCGCGCCCGAACTCGCAATCGATCGAAGCCTCTAACGCTTGAAGCGTTTCGTCAAAAGGGGGAAAATGCGTGTTATTCATGCGTCCGCCTTTAAAAGACCGTGTCCTTGAAGCAAGTGCGAACGCTCTTTGGCGTAAATGCGCTTTCCGCCGATCAGATCGTACTTCCAAATAGGCGCGTTGGCTTTGAAATCTTCCACAAAATCGTTGATCATCGAAAGGGCGACTTTACGTTTGGGAGAGACGACCGCCGCGATGTAAGAAGAGGTGTGATTGGGCACGTCTCCGCGTGAATGCGCCATCAACAAGTAAGCGTTTTGCGCTTTGGCCCTCTCTTGCCACGCATCAAACCAACCCTTTAAAATCGGCTCGTAAATATCAAAACTAAGCCCCTCGATGCCGTCTTCGTCGCGTACGATGCCCACAAAGGGAATGAACGCACCGTAATTTTTATCGCTAATTTGATCGTACCAAGAAGCCAAAATACTTTTGACATGTAAGGATCCCTCGTGAAGTTCCAGCATGTTTCAACCTCCGCAAACAGGAGGGAGTAAAGAGATTTTATCGTGAGAAGAGACGGGAACGTCCGCTTCGCAAACCAAGGTATCGTTAATAGCAACGGCGCAGATGCCGAGCCATTCTTGAAGCTCTTTGTCTTCTTTGAAAAAGCTTTTGAGTTCACTGAGGTTTTGAATATCGACTTCGATGCTTGCTCGGCCTATCGGGCCTAAAAATTCGACTTTTGCCACGCACTATCCTTCCAAATAAAGAGGCGTTAAAGGCAAAAGCCTTTAACGATTTAAACAGGTAATATTCGTATATTTTTACTTAATTTCTCTTGTAAAACCGCTTCGATAGCAAAAAGCGTCCCCGTAGAGCTGCTCGCACATCCGCTGCAAGCGCCCAAATAACGGATATAAACGTCGCTCATACCCTCACTTTCTTTAATATCGAGAATCTCAAGATTGCCGCCGTCCATGACAAGCATCGGACGAATATTTTCATCGATCACTTTTTCGATCTCTTGGAATTTCTTAACGACGGTCAAGTCGTCGAAATTAACCGTATGCGTGCCCTCGACTTTAACGTTGGACATCGCAAGCAAACGGTCGTGCTCCATCTCGGCGCGCGTATCGCGTAAGATATCTTCCAAATAGTACTCGCGTGCTTCATGACCGCCCGGTTTGATACAGGATTTACAAAACGCACCCGCTTTGGTGTAGTTCGTGATCTGCTCGACGGTCGTGAGATTGTTGATGCGAATCACCTCTTTAATCGTTCCAAGGCTGACGCGCGCACATTCGCATACGATGATTTCGTCCTCAAACGAAGCCGCATCCACGCCCTTAAACGAAGCGGCGGCGGCTTTAATAACGTCGTACGCCATAACAGAACAGTGCATTTTTTGCGGCGGAACGGCCGGAACGTCAGGCGTATCGCGCATTGCTTTTTCAACGTCAATGTTGGTGATCTTCACCGCTTCGGAGACGGTTTTGCCGATACAAAGCTCCGCCATCGTATCCGAACTTGCGATCGCCGTACCGCAACCGAAACTTTTAAATTTCGCCGCTTTAATGACTTCGGTCTTTTCGTCGACGATCCAGTAAAGGCGCACGGCATCGCCGCAGCTCTCCGCACCGAAATCGGCGATGATAAGCTTACCGCCCATCCATTTAGCGTCTTCTTCGGTCAACTCGCCCATATTGCGAGGATGATTCATCAAATCTTGTACTTTTTGGCTGTACTCTTCCCAGATAGAGCCGCCGATCAAACTGTCTTTTGCCATTTTTTATTCCTTTTAATTCTTTGTACATATCACAACAAAAGCACCAAAGGTGCGCGGGCTCTCTGCCGAAGAGAACCCAGTGTTAACGTAGCTTTTTCACAGAAACTTCGTTTTGAGCTTTGCTTTAAAAGCGTGTTGAAAATTCTGCAAGAACTTGTTTACAATTTACTCACGTGCCACTCGGGCGCGTAAGCGTACGTACTGGAAATTGCTCTTAATCTTTCAACGGCTTTGTAAATCACGTCGATAGCATAATCAATCTCTTCGTCGGTCGTAAAACGCGATAACGAAAGTCGAAGTGCGGTATGTGCAAGGTCGGCTTCCGCGCCGATGGCTTCCATAACGGGATTGGATTCCAATGCTTCGCTGGCACATGCACTTCCCGTACTCGCACCGATACCGTTTTGATTGAGATCCCACAACATTGCTTCGCCTTCAATACCTTTAACGCTGATTAAAATCGTGTTGGGTACGCGTTGTTCTTTGGTTCCTACGACAAACGTTTCGGGAATTTTCAGCAATGCGTCTTCAAGTTTATCGCGCAGACGTCTAACGTTGCTTTTTTCAAAATCAAGAGCGGCAACGGCAAGCTCCATCGCTTTGCCCATACCGACGATACCGGGAACGTCAAGCGTTCCGCTACGGCGTCCGCCCATATGCTCGCCACCATGAAAAAACGGAGTTAAGGCTTGCCCATTACGAATGTAAAGTCCGCCTATTCCTTTAGGACCGTGAAATTTGTGTGCGGAAAAGCTTAAAAAATCAACATTGGCTTTTTTAACATCGACGGGAATTTTACCGACGGCTTGAACGGCATCGGTATGAAACAAGACGCCTCTTTCTTTGCAAATCGCGCCGATCTCCTCGACGGGAAAAATCATACCCGTTTCATTGTTTGCCCACATAATGGAAACCAATGCGGTTTTATCGGTAATTGCGTTTTTAAGGTCTTCCACGTTAATGACGCCGTCGGTATTGACCGGAAGGTAGGTCACGTTAACGCCTAGACTCTCCAAAAATTTACAGGATGCTCCGACTGCCGGATGTTCCACTTCGCTCGTGATGATATGATTTTTATCGCCGTGTAAAATGTAGTCGTTGTACACGCTTTTGATGACCCAGTTATTGCTCTCGGTCGCACAAGACGTCACGACGATATCGTCTTCGTCGTCCGCGTTAATGCCCGCATAAAGTTGATCCATCGCCTTGCGTAACGCCGGATGACTTTCGCTTCCGAACTGATGTAAGGAGTTCGGATTGCCGTATTTTTCGCAATAATAAGGCTTCATCAACTCGAATGCCTCGGGGTCGAGCATCGTTGTCGCATTGTTATCTAAATAGACTCGCATAAATTTCTCCGTCCGAATAGGATAAACTTTATCCTAATTTATTTTTTTGAATACTATTACTTTCTTTATTAAAAAAAACTAAAAATTTTTAACCATTAATTGACTATTTGTTTCAGATCATTTATCGTCGCTTCAAACGCAAACGCTTCTTCGGGGTTTTGTTGTAAAAATTGATTCATCTTCTCTTTTTTGCTAATCGCCAAGTCTAACTCTTTGTCGTTGCCTTTTTCATACGCTCCGATGCGAATGAGCACTTCATTCTCTTTTAAGATCGAACTCAAACGCTTAAAACGCATCGCCGCTTTTTTATGATCGCTATCGATCACGTCGCCCATAACCCTTGAAGCACTGTTTTGAATATTGATCGGAGGGTAGATCCCGTAATCCGTCAACTCCCTACTCAAAACGATATGTCCGTCTAGAATACTTCGGGACTGATCGGCAATCGGGTCACTTAAGTCGTCACCTTCGACCAATACCGTAAAAAAAGCGGTAATCGAACCTTTACCTTCCTCTTTTCCGGCACGTTCCATCAGTTGCGGTAGCAATGCTAGAACCGAAGGCGGATACCCTTTGGACGTCGGAGGTTCGCCCAAAGCAAGACCGATTTCACGTTGCGCCATCGCAAAGCGCGTCACCGAATCCATCATAAAAAGGACGTCTTGACCTTGGTTTTTAAAATATTCCGCCACGCTCATGGCACTAAAGGCTCCGTATTTTCGCATCAACGGCGAATCATCGCTGGTTGCGACGATAATGACGGTGTTTTCCAAATTGCCGCCGAGATTTTTTTCGATAAACTCGGGGACCTCGCGTCCTCGTTCGCCGATAAGCGCAACCACTTTAATCGGAGCTTCCGAACCTCTGACGATCATGCCCATTAAGGTCGATTTTCCGACGCCGCTTCCGGCAAAAATCCCCATTTTTTGCCCTTTTCCGCAAGTCAAAAGTCCGTCAATCGTTTTGACCCCGACGCGAAACGGCTCGTTGATCAACCCTCGTTTCATCGCGTCCAAAGGCGCTTTCATGATCGGTGCTTGAGAGCTTGCACCTATCGTTCCTTTGCCGTCTTTAGGGCGAATGAACGGATCGACCACGCGCCCTAAAAGCTCTTCGCCTACCGGAATCATCATTCCCTGCTCGCTGATAAAGACTTTATCGCCGATTTTAAACCCTTCGATAAAGCCAAACGGTGAAATATAAAATGTCGTTCGATTGACTTCGGTAATCATCCCAAGTTCGCTTTTACGTCCGTCTAAGGAGACGATTTTGACGATATCGCCGATGCTGGGTCTAAGTCCGCATGCTTCGACGGTCGTCGCACTGATCTTCGTAATCGTGCCGAACATCGGAGAGAGGCTTTTGCTTTGCAGTTTTTCGCGTAGACGATTGAGCGGCATTAGTAACGATTCGCCTGCGGTGCATTGATAATATCAAAAAACTCTTTGCGCGTATCGGGTTTAAGGAAAAGCCCGCGTAATGCCGATGTCGTCGTGTTGGAGTGAGTTTTTTCCACGCCGCGCATTTCCATGCACATGTGACGCGCTTGAATCACGACACCGACTCCTTTAGGTGCGATAACGTCGTCGATCGCTTTAGCGATCTGTTCGGTCAGTTGTTCTTGGATTTGAAGGCGTCTGGCAAACACGTCGACCATCCGCGGAATTTTGGAAAGCCCTACGACTTTCCCGTTTGGAATATAAGCGACATGTGCACGTCCGATAATCGGTAAAAGATGGTGTTCGCACATAGAGTAAAACTCTATATCTTTAATGAGAACCATTTGATTGTTATCGCTTTCAAACAATGCTTCGCCTAAAACGTCGTTGGGGCTTTGAGTATAGCCTTGCGTCATATATTCATAGGCCTTAAAGACACGAGTCGGCGTTTTTAACAGCCCTTCGCGTTTCGTATTTTCGCCGATGATTTCCAACATCGTTCTAACGGCATTTTCAAACTCTTCTTGTCTGTGCATTTTTCTTCACTTTATTTCGTAATTAAGACGACTTATTCTATCCGCTTTTTGCTTTTTAATGGATAAAAAGCGAGTTAAAAGCTAATTTTTGCTATATTTGAGCAAAATTTTATATCGAAAAGGGATTTTATGCAAATTAAAGTTAACCGTACCAATAGTGCTAATGCTGCCGTCGAGGCAACCATTTCACCGGCGCTTTTGCAAAAAAAAGAAGAGAAGATGCTCGCATCGGCGGCGTCCACTATGAAAGTTGACGGATTTCGAAAAGGAAAAGTACCTACGCATCTTGTAAAAGCACGCTTCGGCAAAAAAATTAAAGAAGACGCACAAACAGACGCTTTACGCGAACTTTATTCCAAAGCGTTGGAAGCATTAGACGTTAAAGCCGAACTCGTCGTCGGAGAGCCTAGTTTTACAAAATTTGAAGAAAAAGAGGGCGGCTTAGAACTTGTTATGAAACTCTCTTTCAGACCGACGGTTAACGTAGAAGGCTATAAAGAGTGCGTTCCCGAATACAAAGCACCCAAAGTAACTAAAAAAGAGATCTCCGAGCGTCTTGAAAAAACCTTGGCTTTGGTTGCCGATCTTAAAACCGTTGAAGAAAAAAGAGCGGTAAAATCAGGCGATTTCGTCGTTATCGATTTTGAAGGCTTTATCGACGACGTAGCGTTTGAGGGCGGCAAAGCGGAAAATTATACGCTTGAAATCGGAAGTCATTCGTTTATCCCCGGTTTTGAAGACGGCATTATCGGTATGAAAGCCGGCAAAAGCAAAGACATTGAAGTGACTTTCCCCGAAAATTACGGCAAACAAGAACTCGCCGGTAAACTCTCCGTCTTTAAAGTAACCCTTAAAGAGATTAAAGTGAAAGACGTTCCCGAAACTCCGAGCGAAGAGATGATCAAACGCTTACTTCCGGGCGTCGAAAATCCTACGCTTGAGACCTTGGAGGAGCAAATCGAAACCGAAATTCGTAACGAAAAATTAGCAAAACTTTTCAACGAAGAGGTTAAACCCAAATTCGTCGAAACGATTTTGGAAAAAATCGCATTAGACCTCCCCGAAAACATCGTCGATCAAGAGATTGATCTTCAAATGAGAAGCGTTTTCGGAAAACTCAGCGAAGATGAGATTAAAGAGTACTCTTCCAATCCCGAAAAAATCAAAGAGAAACGCGAAGAATTTAGAAACGATGCCGAGAAAAGCGTTAAACTAACGTTTATCGTCGATGAGCTTGCTCGTGCCGAAGGCATCAACGTCAGCGATCAAGAAGTGCTTCAAATGATCTACTTTGAAGCAATGCAACAAGGCGCCAACCCAAAAGAATACCTTGAATTCTACGAGAAACAAGGCGTTCTTCCGGCAATTAAAATGTCCATCATTGAAGAAAAACTCTTCAACAAGCTTTTTACTAAAGGTAAATAATGAGCTATTATGTCCCTGTCGTTATTGAAAAAACGGGTCGAGGTGAGAGAAGTTACGATATTTACTCTCGCCTCTTAAAAGATCGTATTATTATGCTAAGCGGCGAAATCAACGACGTCGTCGCTTCTTCCATCGTTGCGCAACTGCTTTTTTTGGAAGCCGAAGACCCCGAAAAAGATATTTATCTTTACATCAACTCCCCGGGCGGCGTGATTACCAGCGGCTTTAGTATTTACGATACGATGAACTACGTCAGACCCGATATTTGCACGATTTGTATCGGGCAAGCCGCTTCGATGGGAGCTTTTTTGCTTAGCTCCGGTGCAAAAGGGAAACGTTATGCGCTTCCCAACGCACGCATCATGATCCATCAACCTTTAGGCGGCGCACAGGGACAAGCAACCGACATTGAGATTCAAGCCAAAGAAATTTTACGCATGAAACAAGTATTAAATGAAATTTTGGCAAAAAACTGTAATCAAAAAATGCCCAAAATCGTCAAAGACACCGAACGCGACTTTTTTATGAGCGCGGAAGAGTCTTGCGAATACGGTCTTATCGATAAAGTATTGGATAAGAGCTTTAAATAATATTTTAAAAGAAGGCGCGTTATGGTTCGTTTCAATAAAGAAAAAGGTGCAACGGGTGTTTATACGATCGATACGAAAGAGGATACCGTTACGGTAGCCCCAACTATCAAAGAGCCCGTTGTTCCGCAACAATCTAACGCCGAACTTGAGAAATTTTCCGCTCAAGTCCTTAAAGTGTTGGGGGATGAAAACATTCCTCCGACACCGAGTAATTTTCAAATTTACTTTGACAAGCTCTTGGAAAACAAACCTGCCGCATTTAAGAAGCGTATTAACGAGTTTTTAGACCTTGAAACGACCAACAACGACGAAAATCACGTGAAAATCGAGCGCGAAATTAAAGAAGGTTTTTCGCAAATTAAAAATATTATGCAAGTCGTTTCAACCGTTTATCGCAACTTGGGCGTTATGCAAGATATCGTAAAAAAACGCTCCAACCAATTGGAAACCAATCCGAACGCGCTAACGTTGCAAAATATTATCGCTTCTTTCACGACGGATTTGAGCAAAATGTTCGAACTCACGACCAAACAATTGGATCTTTTGAAAGAGTATTACCAAAAAGCGACGACCATTTTACAAGAGGTCGATAACCAATCCATTTTCGATATTAAATACGGCGTTTACAACCGACGTTATCTTTTAAAATCACTCGAAGACGAACTGAAACTTATCCAAAATTACGCGCATCCGAGCTCTTTGGTGTTGGCGCGCGTCAAAGAGAGCGTTCTTGATTCGATTGCGGTCAAAAAAGATAAAGATACCGTCGTACGCAATATTGCGAAACTTTTACTGAAAACATCGCGCCGAAGCGATATCGTCGCGCATTTCGGAGACGGTATTTTTGCGATGATTTTAAAGCATACCGACTTAACGGGTGCCAAAAAAGCATGCGATCGTATCAGCGATTTGGTTTATCAAACCAGCTTTTTTGTCGGAACATCCGAAATTGAAACCGATATCGAACTTTCCATCACGGCATTGCAACCCGAATACAGCGCCGAAGAATTTTTAGCGGCAACGCTCGAAGGGCTACCGCATACGGGTAAAAAGTTTATCCCTTACGTGGTCTGTACGCCTTCTTTACAGGAAGAGGAAGAATGATTTTAGAGATTTTAGTCTATCCCCATAAACTTTTACGTGAAAAATCCAAAGACGTCACGGCATTTGACAGTACTTTGCATACGCTTTTGGATAACATGTACGATACAATGGTTTTTAAAGAGGGTATCGGATTGGCGGCTATTCAAGTCGGCTTCCCGTTAAACGCTCTTTTAATCAATCTCGTCGACGAAGAGGGATTGCAAAAAAAAGAGAACCTTTATGAGATTCTCAACCCCGAAATTCTAGAAAAAGACGGTGCCGTCGTTTATCAGGAAGGATGCCTTAGCGTCCCCGGATACTACGATGAAGTCGAACGTGCCGCCCACATCAAATTAGCCTATTACGACCGCTACGGACAACGCCATGAAGAGGAGTTTCGCGATTTGATGGCAATTGCCGTTCAACACGAAATGGATCATCTTCGAGGGCATCTTTTTATTGAAAAGCTCTCCTATTTAAAACGCAAAAAATTTGAAAAAGAGTGGAAGAAAAAACAAAAAGAAAAGGCGTAACGATGGAAGAAGCTTCTGCGCTTTCCAACGTCAAGCATGCCAAATGCGCAACGTTTTACGCCAATAAAGCCTATCGCGTCGACGTCGAGTCGACTTTCGTTCGAGCACTTCCGGGATTCTCTATCGTCGGGCTCGCAGACACGGCCATCTTGGAGTCTCGCGAACGTATAAAATCGGCACTTTCCAGCATCGATTTTCACTTTCCGGCGCAAAAAATTACCGTCAATCTTTCACCCTCCGATCTTAAAAAAGAGGGAAGCCATTTCGATTTGGTCATTGCTTTATTGATCGCAATGCAAAAAGAACGCTTTACATGTAAGGATTTTTTTGTCTTTGGCGAACTGGGTTTGGACGGCAGGGTCAAAAAAAGCAATGCGATCTTTCCGATCGTTTTATCGCTTGCGTCTCAGCAAAAAGACCTTCACGTCTTGGTTCCCGACGAACTTTTACGGAAAATAGCGCATATTCCGGGTATTCATGCTTTTGGCGTTGAAACGCTTCACGATGCCCTTCTTTTTTTCAAAGAAAAACGTTTTGAGCAAACTACTCCGATCTTAAACGAATCTTTTTTATGCGAACATAGTATGAGCATCGGCGGCAAAGAGTACTTTTACGAAGCTCGTTTTCCGCTCGATTTTAGCGATGTTTTGGGACAACACCGCGCCAAACGTGCGCTTACGATCGCCGCGGCAGGAATGCACAATTTTCTCATGGAAGGTAGTCCCGGATGCGGAAAGAGTATGAGCATTAAACGCTTACGCTATATTTTACCGCCGCTTTGCATCGAAGAGATTTTAGAATCCAACGCTTATGCTTCTTTGGAAAACGAAGAGACGGCACTTTGTGCCCTTCGCCCTTTTCGTTCGCCGCACCACACCTCTTCGCGTCCTTCCATTTTCGGAGGCGGATCGTCGCAAAGTAGAGCCGGAGAAGTGGCACTAGCCCATAACGGCATTTTATTTTTCGACGAATTTCCAAACTTTTCCAAAACCGTTTTAGAGAGTCTTCGAGAGCCTCTAGAAGATCATCGCGTTTTAATTTCGCGCGTCAACACGAAAGTTAGTTATGCTACCAAATTTCTTTTTGCCGCCGCACAAAATCCGTGTCCGTGCGGAAATTTACTGAGTCGCACGCACGAGTGTCGTTGCAGCGAAACGGAAATTGCCCGCTATAAAAATCGTATTTCAGAACCCATTATGGATCGACTCGATTTATACGTACAAATGAGCGAAGAGCATTCCAAAGAGAGCGGATTGAGCTCTTCGGAGATGTTTGAGCAAGTTTTAAACGCCTTTAAGATGCAAAAGGAACGCGGGCAAGAAGAGCTAAACGGCAAACTTTCCGAAGCCGAAACGATGCGTTACTGCCTTTTAGACGACGAAGCACAAGCAAGTCTGGAAACGGCAAGGGAACGTTTAGGGCTTTCGGCTCGTAGCCTGCATAAAGTGCTACGTGTTGCGCGCACGATCGCCGATTTGGCGCAAGCTCGACTCATTGCCAAAGAACATATGGTCGAAGCTTTAAGTTTTCGCAAACGTTAGGAGAAACCATGCGCTATATTTACGAAAAAACGGATTTTTTAGACGCTCGTTGTTACGATGCATTTGCGCTCTGCTCCGAAATTTTAATGGAACACGCAGGATTAGCACTTGCTAAAGCGGTTCAAAAGAGATTGCCGTGGAATAAAAAAGCACTGTTTATCTGCGGAAGCGGTCATAACGGCGCGGACGGCATCGTGGCGGCACGGTTGCTTCACGGCACATGCGATGTCGCGATTTTGTGTCCTTTCGAACTCAAAACGCCGCTTGCGCGGCTCCAATACGAACGTGCGCAAAAACTAGGCGTACCCGTCGTTTCGGAATTGATCGATGCCGACGTTTACGTCGACGCACTTTTCGGAGCCGGGCTCAATCGACCCTTAGATATACCTACATGTCAGCTTTTAGAAACAATCAACGCTCAAAAAGGCTACAAAATCGCTTGCGATATTCCAAGCGGGATTCAAAGCAATCTCGCTTTAAGCGATACCCTCTTTCGTGCCGACGAAACCGTAACGATGGGCGCATTGAAACTTGCGCTGCTTCACGATAACGTCAAAGACGTCGTCGGTAAAATTAAAGTTGCGACCTTAGGTATCGCCCATACGTTTTACGACGTACCGAGTCCTTACGTTTTGATACAGAAAAAAGATTTGAAGTTACCGTTTCGTCGTTCCAAAAATAGCAATAAAGGCACTTTCGGACATGTTGCGGTGCTGCAAGGCCCTAAAGAAGGAGCGGCACGGCTTGCGGGTATGGGTGCATTTCATTTCGGTGCCGGTTTGGTAACCTTAGTCGGCGAAAAACCGAAAAGATTACCCGTTTATCTGATGCACGACGCTTCCATACCGCACAACGCCAACGTTGTCGTTGCAGGTATGGGATTGCTCGATTTCGATACGTCTGCGATCAAACAACGGCTTTTAGACAACGATCTTCCACTCGTCATCGATGCCTCTTTATGCTACCATCCCTTCATTAAAGAGATCGTTGCGTCTTGCAAACCCGTTGTGCTAACGCCGCACCCCAAAGAGTTTAGTGCCCTTTTAAAACTGCTCTGCGATGAAGAGGCCGACGTCGAAAAAATTCAATCTAACCGTTTTGCGTACGCAAAAACCTTTAGCGAACGTTTTAAACATATCGTCCTCGTTCTCAAAGGAGCGAATACGATCATTGCCTATCAAGGCGAACTTTTCATTAACGCATACGGACGTCCTTCTTTAGCCAAAGGCGGAAGCGGCGACGTACTTGCGGGCATGATCGGAGCACTTATCGCACAAGGATATGCACTCAAAGAAGCGGCTATTCAGGCTTCTTTAGCCCATGCACTCGTCTCGCGAAAACTTACATGTAACAATTTTGCCCTCACTCCCGTCGACATTTGTAAAGGTCTTAAATGGTTATAAAAAAAATTGCGATTCTCTTTAGCGGTACGGGGAGTAACCTCGAAAAACTCCTCGCCGATTTACATCACAAAACATTTCAACACTGTCGTATCGAAGTAGCAACGACCATCTGCAACCGTCCCGATGCCCAAGGCATTGAAAAATCCCGCCGTTACGGAATTGAACCGTTAATTCTCGACCATACGCAGTATGCTAATCGCGAAGCGTTCGATGAAGCACTTGTGCATGCTATTCGTGCCAGCGGTGCCGAATTAACCGTTTTAGCGGGTTTTATGCGTCTTTTAACGCCCGTTTTTACGCAAAATATTAAAGCACTCAATTTACACCCCTCTTTGCTTCCGCTTTTTAAGGGAGGCAATGCTATAAAGGAAAGCTTTGATTCTCCGATGAAGGTTGCCGGCATTAGCGTGCATTACGTTAATGAAGAACTTGACGGCGGCGAAATCATTGCGCAACGTTGCTTTGAAAAGACGGAAGGGATGAGTTTTGAAGCGTTTGAAGCTAAAATTCATGCTTTAGAGTATGAACTGCTTCCTCTAACCGTCAAAAATTTATTGGATAGGACACACCATGAATCATGATACCCTAAAAGTCGGAAATATCGAATTTGCAAGTCGGTTGATCGTCGGAAGCGGCAAATACCCCGATTTTCAAACCACGAAAGACGCCACGGTTGCTAGCGGCTCAAAGTTAATTACGGTCGCCGTTCGCCGCGTCAATATTACCAATCCTCATGAAGAAAATTTATTGGATTATTTCAAAGGCACGGACATCAAACTGCTCCCAAATTCCGCCGGCTGTACGACCGCCGAAGATGCGATCACACTTTTTAGAATGGTACGGGAAGCTACGGGAATCGATTTGATTAAACTTGAAGTCATCGGCGATACGGCAAAAACACTTTATCCCGATGTGATGGAAACGCTTAAAGCATGTGAAGTTTTAGCAAAAGACGGCTTTACGATTATGACCTATACCAACGATGATCCGATTATGGCAAAACGTTTGGAAAATGCCGGAAGTGCTGCCGTAATGCCTTTAGCTTCTCCGATAGGAAGCGGTCTTGGCATCCAAAACCGTTATAACGTTCTTTTTGTTAAAGAAGCCGTGAGCATCCCCGTCATCGTCGATGCGGGTATCGGCTGCGCCAGTGACGCGGCAATCGCAATGGAAATCGGTGCAGACGGCGTTTTAACGAATACGGCAATTGCTCAAGCTAAGAACCCGATTTTAATGGCTGAAGCCATGAAATATGCCGTATTGGCGGGACGTGCAAGCTATCTCGCCGGACGTATCGCCAAAAAACCGTTCGCTACGGCAAGTTCGCCCACCGAAGGTCTCATAGAATTTTCTCCCAAAGCTTAATCTTTTAGCTTGACAAAAGGCTGGAATTTGGCTAGAATTTCAGCCTTAAAAAGACCAGTTTGGTTTTTTAAACGTCGGGGCGTAGCGCAGCCTGGTAGCGCACCTGGTTTGGGACCAGGGGGTCGAAGGTTCGAATCCTTTCGCCCCGACCATGTAAAATAATGATAAAAATGATGGTGGGCGTAGCTCAGTCGGTTAGAGCATCAGGTTGTGGTTCTGAGGGTCGTGGGTTCGATCCCCATCGCCCACCCCATTATTTTTAAAGTGCAGTTTATGCGCTCGTAGCTCAATTGGATAGAGCAACGGACTTCGGATCCGTAGGTTGTAGGTTCGACTCCTTTCGAGCGCACCACCTTAAAGCCGAGACTTTGCGCTCTTAGCTCAGCTGGATAGAGCAACGCCCTTCTAAGGCGTAGGTCACACGTTCGAATCGTGTAGGGCGTACCACCTTAATACTTATGTGCGGATATGGTGAAATTGGTAGACACGCCAGACTTAGGATCTGGTGCCGAGAGGCGTGGGAGTTCGAGTCTCTTTATCCGCACCATCCCTATTTTAGGGACTTTAAAACAACTTTTTCTTCTAGTTTATCTTTCTTTTTTATTTTTTTGGGTACGTCATAGGGTACGGTTTTAGAATTTACTTTTACTGCCACTAAAATAATTTTCAAGCTTTTTATTATCCAAATACAGCTGCTCTAAACTCATTTTTTCTTTTATAATATTCCAATCAATGATATATTCAATGATATCTACATCATTTAGTATATAAGAATTATCGATCAAAGAAAACAAATATGCGAGTAGGCTTCGATGATGTCCTTGAACAATAATGAATCGTTTTTTACCGAAGTATTCAAATGCATAATATTCTATTTTTTCTTGTAGTGTCATATTATTTGGCTCAAAAGCAAAATTTGGATTTTGCATTTTTAGGTATTGCAATAACCGAATAAATTCCCTTTTTTGGTAAATAAAAATATCTTTAAATGATTTATTACAAAAGTGTGGATGACTGGATGTAGCTATAATCTCAGAAGGCATAATATTTTTCTGATATTCAATATGCTTAATAGTTCCAAGTGGATATTTTGATCGGTTCTCTATAATTTTTGATAAAGAAAGAGAACCAAAATTTTCTTCTTGATAGTCAAACAGTACCTTCGTATCTAAATTATTTTTCTGAATATACTGTAAGATAAAATCATAGATTTCTTCTGCTTCATATTGTAGAATATCTTGTATTTTCATGATGCTGTATTATCTAAGATACTTTTACATTTATCACATTGAAAAAAAGCAACCCCTTTATACAAACCATGTGAAGCAACTTTGTGAATGTACTTACCTTCTTTGCACACCTTACAAATATTATCAATAATGTAAGGACAATTCTTAGTGTCTTCACAATGCAAATACCTATTGTCTTTTGAATAAACAATCTTTTTGTTACAAACAGGACATTTAGTTGTTTTCATGATTTTTCAATTTTTGCTATTTCTTTTTTTAATGCCTCCAAATCTATCACAAATCGTGAAGTACCGATTTCAGGATCATAATCGATTACATCAATTACACGGCGATAAATATCTTTAATATCAAGAGGAGAATTATATTTGTACAGATTAAATTGTATACAAAACCATAAAGCAAGATCTGCATATTGAGGTTGAAACCTTAAACATTGCCTTACAAGTGATATAAAGTTTGTTTCATGTAGACTAAAAAGCACTTCTTGATAATTGGCATACTTGGGATATTTTTCTCTAAATGCAGTTATAAAAACTCCTAACGAAGAAGATTTTATTTTACGTTGTTCTAGCCCTTGTTCAAGCACAAATATATCATAGCAATTCATAATCTGTTGAGATACTCTATCCACTGTAAAATCTTCGCAACTCTCAAATTTTCCTTTACTGAAAACTAGTGCAAGATAAACAAGTCCTTCACTATTTTTTATAAGATCACTATATAAATGTTGATAATAGTCATCTAAAGTCTCACTTGACGGCAAATAGCTATCATTCTCTTCATCGTTCGGAATATAACCCAAAAACTCGTCAGGTTCATTTTGACCATATTCTTCATAAAGTTTACGATACTCTTCTTGTGAATAAACCTCTACGAATTTTTTAACAGCATTTAAAACATTTACAAATTCAGCAGCTTGTACGGAATAGTTTTGAATATTAGCGAACTCAAGTTTTTCAATAGTACCATACTCAAGAAATTCTTCTAAATCAGTTTGTGTAAAATATTTTTCGAGAAGACTAATAATTGGACGTTTTTCTTTTTTCCACTTTCCTACACCTTGTGGTGTCATTTCAAAAACTTTACTCATGGCTATATTAGTTAAATTCACAGAACAATCCTCACTTGAGATATTTGAAGTAATTTTATCAAAATTAAAAACAATATGTATATATATTTTATCAGAACATATAAATTGAAACAATATTTTTATACTTGTAAATATTTAAATATTTTTTAAAGTAAATAATATTACTATTTTAGCATATAAATTTATATTTTAAAAATATTATTTCTAGGAGTGGTAAAATGGAACAGAGAATAGCAATAATCCATGAAAATACAATCAATATGATTTTAGAACAACAACAAATGATATTACAACTTTTACAAGGCAAAAATAGAAGTGAATTGGGTGCTTTTTGTAATGTAAGAGAAGCAGCACAAATCTTATCTGTATCTGAGCAGAAAATTAGGCAAATGATTGACAACGATGAGTTGAAATACAAAAAGTTGGGAAGATCTATTCGTATCTATAGGTCAAGTTTAATGTAACTCTTCTTTCTTATTCTTTCCTGTCTGCAAACGTTGAGAATTGAGAAAGAAGAGCTTGCACCGTTCATGTGAATGAGGGTGTGGTCTGCAATTTTACCACAAATCCCTCTTTTTTAAAAATTCAAAAATTGAAAAAACACAAAGGGATAACTATGTCCAAAAATCAGGACTTTTTTCCACATCCAAGTAACTTACGGAACCATCCAAATATGTTACGGCTTAATAAAGAACTACCAAACGCAACAGGTTATGGAACTGTCGTTTGGCTTTTTGAAAAATTAAGAAGCGAAGATGGATTCAAATATTTAAAAAAGAATATTGATCTTCTTGCTGATGAATCACGAATATCTAGTGCTATTCTAATACTTGTAATTGACTACAGCGGTTTCTTTGTAACAGAGCAAGATGACAATGGTGATTTCTTTTTCTCACCTCTTTTTAACACGTTGATGATTCCATACAATGAGCGCAAAAAAATAAAAAGTCAAGCAGGTCAGATTAGTGCAAAAAAGCGTGAATTAGAACGCCTTGCACAAATCAAAGAGCTTACTGACAAGTTGCGTGATATAGACTCAACTCAACAGAATCTTGCACTACTTACTTTGAGTGAGGATGACTCAATTCAACAGATAAGAGAAGATATAGATCATTCATCTCAATACAAAAAGAAATTTTATAAAGAAAAAAAACCTACAAAATCAAAAAATTCACCATCTTCATCTTTTAAAAAATCAAAGCCAGATCAAATCTTTGAAACAGACGATGCAATTATCGCAATTCACAAGCGTTTAAAAACAACCGTGCGAGGCTAACCATGAAAGCAACCGAACAATACAAGCAATGTAGTAAACGTGAGCAAAAGCAAATCCAAACACTTTTTTATTTTTTAGAAAAAAAGAAGATCAAAAACATGAACAGGCTGTTTCAAATCGCAAAAGGCTTAATTAAAGAACAGCGCGCATATCTACAAGCACATTCAGGAGAGTTTTTTAAAAAAAGGAGAGAAGAACAATGCTAACCAAATTATTGATCATATTCATGCTTATTGTTTTTCGCATGCATGTACATGCCGAGGATAGTAATACAACGGCAACCTTCTTAGCAGAAAAGCCAGATCCTAATTCCAACACTTATATCCTGAACATGAAAGATCCATACATCGCCAAATTGAAAGATATTAATCTTGAAAATGGTGAACTCAGGTACAAAATCTTCCACAAAAATGCTCAATCTGAGGTTGTGGGCTTCTACACGTACGAAAACAATATTGTAAAAAATTTAAGTAACGTAGACCAAAATGCAATCGACAGTACCGTTCAAGCCCTTATTCCTCAAGACTCTCAATTCCAAGAAGTCCAAGAGATCACAAAAGATGAAGATGACTTGGATCTTGCCCAATTCCTTGTTTCAGTTTTCATGTTAGATGCAGATCGAATCAATATTGATCAAACGCTTCTCAACAATAAAATCACGCTCCAAAGTCCTTATAAAAGAGCTTTTAATGAAGATATCTTGGATGAGAGGTCACTTTTATTTTATGTAAAATTCTTTGTAAAGATTGATTCGTGGTTATTGGATCTAAATTCATTTATTTTCTTTCTGTTTGTGCCTTATGTCATTATCGCTTTTATCATCAAAAAAGGAATCAACACCGTTGATAAAAGCGCAGAAAATGATAGTGTGATTGAACGTACACTCGTTGCTGTGGTCATTTTGTATTTGTTTTATTTTTCAACAACCTCTAATCAGATTAGCCGTACGCACTATCAATCATTTTTTACAGAGTTCATTCAACAAAGCTTAGAGCTATCGACAAACTTTACTAATACCTTTAGCTCATCTTTTCTGAGCTATCAAGCAAGAAATTCTGGCAAGCTCGACAAACAAGAGCTTGAACATATCGTGACAGATTCATTTAAAAATCAAGCGATTTTACCTTATTATCAAAGATGGTTTGATGTATGTAAAAATACCTATCAAACCGATATTTTTACAAGAAAAGATGAGGGGTTTACTTTTCCAAAGAATTTGGAAACCAATCACCTTGGCTCAACATGGTCAGAGCGATCCACGCAGAAAGATACAAGCGTTTTGATCGTAACAAGCTTGGAGTTTTGCCACAACATTGAAGAAAAAGTCAAGTTTTTAACAGAAAAACAAGCTACAAATGCCAAGCTCATTACAGATTATCAAGAATCTACGAGCGACAAGCTCAATGAAAAACAACTTGTTCTTCTGCAAAAAATGCAAATGAAGAATGTTCACGACTTCGGTTTTATCTCAGCCGCGTTGATTGCTTCAAACAATATGTTCAGTGAAAATTTGAATATGTTTCAACGTACGCAAAAATCTCGAAATGAGATTGAAACAGCGATCACGCAAAATGACAAAAATGCAGGCTTGGAAAAAGGCGTTATTGCAGACTCCCTCGTAGCAGATGCCATCGGAATACTTCCTTACATGCTCGTACCCGGAGCAGATAGCATTAAAAAAACGGTCACGGACACATTAGGCGCAGTATCATCGAAGTTTGAAAAGCTTCCTTTTGTCGGTAGTTTTGCTACCGCCGCAAAACAAGCAGTAGGAATCGGTACAACAATATTTTTAATGCGATATACAATTTTGTACTTACCGATTATTGCATTGATTTTAGCTTCATTTTTGGTCATTGTTTACTATCTCATATCCGTCATTATTTACCTTAACCTTTCACCGTTTGTTGCCGCATGGGCATTTGCTAAAGGGCAAAGTGATGCATTAAAATCATTTTTTATTAAAGGTGTTATACTCGCTATAAAACCACTTGTATTAGTTATTTCGATTGTCATTTCAGTAATTGGTTTAGATCTCATTAAAGCCTTGAATTTACTAATCATAGAAAAACAATTCAATAATTTCTTTGCCATTACCATGACTCAAAATACACTCTCCACCGCTTATGCGTTTTCCGATGATGGATTGCTATTCATAAAAGGTTTTATTGGCATCGTTATCTCCGTTGTTGCTTCAATCATCGTTTTTTACATTGTTCTTAATGGCTCAGATGTAATTGCACGAATTCTTGGAATTGATGAAAGAACGAGCAGTGATACCCAAAATACTATCGGTAATCAAGTAGATCAAAAAACATCACGTTTTTCAAAAATGTAAATTTATAAAAAAGGAGAAAACATGTTACAAGTTAAACAAGCCCTACAGGGCATTGGCTACGGGATTATAGGTGCGCTTATTGTGCAAGTATCGTTTAATACAATTATCAAAGAGAGGCAGGAGCAGACTCTCACAAAACCTATCTTGCTAAAAGGGTTAAGCAAAAAGGAGATCGATAGCATTACCAATGATGTTCACATGTTACCAGTTAAAAATAAAGAGCAAAACAGTTCATTTAAGTCATATATCGTGTCACCTATACCCATTTATGACAAAAATGAGTCAAAGGTGCAACAATGAAGCCCGAAGAGATAAAAGATCTTAGAGAGCTTTTAGGCACTATCGAGTTTGCCAATGCACAGCTTGAACAAGCCGTACAAAAATTGTCTCAGTTTCAAGATATTGAAAAACTTGTACCAGTGCTTCAAAGTATCAGGGAAATTGACCTTGGCAAATACATTGAAAAAATCAATTTCACCAAAATCGGTGAAGAGGTGTTCGCAGGTGTTAGACAAAGCATCAATGCTCAAAATACGATCATCACAAACTCGGTAAATGCACTTGAGAAAAAAAGCAAAGATCTGAACATCCTAGTGCAAGATCTTCATGAGTTGGATGCGCTTTCAGAAAGCCTGCAAACGCTCAAAAAGAGCATCAAAGGCTTCAACATCAAGATGATTGTAGGAAGCCTCATTCTAGGCTTAGGAATGGGTACTATAGGCGGTTATGTCTATTCTGCCTACATTCAACCCAAACCGTTCGAAAAGCTTTTATCAAAGCGTGCCTACACCATAGAAGAAAGCAATGGTTTCAAAGACATCTTAATAATCACGGCACCGTTTCAAAGTGGGAACTTCAAAGATGGATCCACATGGGTTTCTTTCACGTATCCACAACAACAAACCAATCAAAAAAAGGATCAAAAATGACCAAAGAACTTCATCAAAAATATCTTGAGTTTTTCAAGAAAAACTTTAGCAATTATGTCGAAGTTGTTGATTTTAACAGCATAAAAATTAGAGGTGAATATTATCGTATTCAGCGTTGCAATTTACATTTTATCGCTGATGCAATCATTGAAACAGATCATTTGCAAACGGTTTCATTTAAAACTATTTTAGAACTATCACATGCAATTAAAATGGCAAATTTCAATCTTTTACAAACGTTTTACAGCGTCAAAGTCAAGTCACAAAAAGCTATCGAGCTTTTCATTGAGCTTGCTAAAAATCCAAATGCTACAACAGAAGCGCAATTTCAAAAAGAGTTACAAGCGGCGGCATAACATGAAAACGTTAGAGCAATTTTGCAAACAAAATGAACCGAAACGTCGAAAAAGTAAACTAGATGTGTATTACGAAGAAATCACTGAACTCTACGACAGAGGTTATCAGATCGAGCAGATCCAAGATTTTCTCAAAAGTCAAAAGATCGACATATCGGTTCGAGGTATACGCAAATACCTTCAAAGTAGAAAAACTATGCAGGTTAAAACGGTGCATGGTGCTCAAATTAATAATGAGCCAACAACACGATCAAGTGTTACACAAAACTTCATCGATAAATACAAAAAATAAAAAGGATTCAAAATGGCTATTCATGTACTCTTAAACACCAAAGGCGGTGTAGGTAAATCAACCCTTTCATGGCACGTTATGCCTGCACTTTTTACAAAATTAGGTAAAAGCTTTAAGATCTTCGAAATTGATAACAACAACGTTACTAATGTTTTTCATCAAAGTACCATTATCAAAGACAACACACAAACCGTTAAGACATCGGATAAAAATATTGCGGCAGAAATTATCTTTCAAACAATGACATCCAATGATGAAATCATCACTGATGCAGGCGGTGGGGATGACGCGCTCAAAGTCATTGAGATCGTAAAATCTATCGGTGAAGCGAAAATCAATTGGTTTATTCCACTAAATCGCAATCTCGCACAGCTCAAAAATGCACTCAATACCTATGAGCAGATCAATGATCCACAAAACACCTATTTTATCTTAAATGGCTATACCTCACTAGAGGATATCACGGATGAATTTTTATTTTACTTTGGTAATACCAACATGAACATTGAAGGCATTCGTGATCAACTGAAAATACAAAGAGAGTTTGCCATCCCTTTTTCCAACTATTTTGAAATTGCTGAAATGCAAAATCTCACTATCGCAGATCTTGCCAAGATCTCCCAAGAGCTTACAAAAGAAGAAGCCAAAGCACTCTTTTTTGAAAAATTCAAAGACGATAAACAAGCATTTTTTAGAGCGTGGTGCGATTATAAAAACTCCGAAGATGCCGCGCAGGTTTTAGAACAGATTTTCACCGATTTCTTGCCTTTTTTCGACAATGGAACTCAAACGGAACCAATCAGAGCTAAATTGCACAAAAGAGGTACTTTGTAGCACATCACGGAACCCAAAGGGCATCTTTTGGGAACCAAAGAACTCGTTTAAGAGTTTACACCTGAACGCCCAAACGTTCCGTTTGGGCAATGCGTTAAGAAAATTGTTCTAAAAAAGGAAAAAAATAGCATGTTATCTATCTCCACTGTCAGTATTGAACAAGCATCTACTTATTACAGCAAAGATAATTACTACACCAAAGAGCGTGGTGAGTTTTTTGGTAAAGCGATAGAAAATCTACACTTTACCCAAGAGCTTACCCATGAGAATTTCATTCACATGCTAAACGGCGAAAATGGCAATAATGAATCTCTTAGAAGAGCCAATCAAACAGGCAAAGAGCGTGCAGGGATGGATCACACTTTTACAGCTCCAAAAAAGCTTTCCATCGCACTAGAGCTGGCAGAAGCTAAAGGCAATCAAGAATTAGCAGAGGCGATCCGTAAAGCGCATGATCAAGCCGTCAATGCAACACTGGCACACATCGAAGGAAATTACATCTATACCCGTGTACGAGAATCTAAAGGCGCTGATCGTGTTTTGGTAAAAACCGACAACATGGTTGTTGCTAAGTTCGAGCATGACAGTACGAGGGAACTAGACCCTTTGCTTCATACCCATTGTGTGATTGGCAATCTTACACAATTACCTGATGGCTCATGGCAAGCCATTTCCAATGAAGAGCTTTTCAATCATAAAATGCTCAACGGTCAATACTACCGATCAGAGCTTGCCAAAAATCTCAAAGAACTCGGATTCGAGCTTGAGATGACCGATGCAAAAACCATGCTCTTTGATATCAAAGGCATTGATCAATCATTGCACGATGAATTCTCCAAGCGTTCTGCACAAATCAAAGAACTTTTGCCAAAGCTTCGAGAGCAATACCCAAAGGCAAGCGAAGCTGAACTCAAACAATACGCAGCACTGGAGAGCCGTAAAGCCAAAAAAGAGGTTAATCGTGACCTTGTGCGCCAAGAGAACCTAGAGCGTGCCGCAAAGCTCACGGACGTGGATCAGCTTCTTGACTCTCTCCAACAGCCATCCATTGAACATGAAATCAATCCGCAAGAATTTATTCAAAAGGCAGCGGAGATCCTTACCGAGCAAGAGAGCGTTATCGATAAAGAAGAGCTTTTCAAAGTTGCTATGACACTTAGCCTTGGCGAAGTGGGTGCCAAAGAGCTATTACAGGAGATTGACAAAGCCAATCTCATCAAAATCGATGAAAACCGTTTCACTACACAAGAGATGTACGATATCGAACACGACATTATTGAACTGGCAAATGCCTCAAAAAATACCAAAGAATCATTACTCAAAACAGAAATACCGCTTGATTCATCGATGACCGATGATCAGAACAAAGCTTTAGCACATATTCTCTCTTCTCAAGATATGGTGATCGGTATCCAAGGTGATGCAGGTACAGGCAAAACGACATTGCTTAAGCAACTCAAAGAGCTACTCAACGATAAAAACGTTGAATTGCAAGGGCTTGCCTATACGGGAAATGCCGTGGATGAATTGTACAAAGGCTCAGGCATATCTTCTCAAACCTTGCACGCTTTTTTTGCTTCGCAAGCTAAAGAGAGTGAAGTTCCAAAAGAAAAGGTTTATATCGTGGATGAAGCATCCATGATGGGGAGCCGACACATGCACAAGCTCATCCAAAAAGCCCAAGAACAAAATGCACGTATCGTCTTAATCGGGGATACCAAACAGTTTCAAGCGATCAGTGCCGGTGCTATATTTGAGCAATTACAACAGCGTGGCATGAAAACAGTTACGATGGAACAGTCTCTTCGCCAAAAAACTCAAAATCTAAAAGAGTGCGTACAGTTCATTAAGAACAAAGAGACCGATAAAGCGTTTGAAGTCTTGGAAAAAGAGAGTTTTGTGGAGCAAAAAGATGATCTTGTAGGATCAGCATTGCAATCGTTCAAAGAAGATCCCAACGCACTTCTTATCGTCTCAAAAAATGCACTTCGCACACGCATCAATGATGCCATACGAGCGCATAAAATCTTGAAAAACGAAATCAGTGGCACACAAAGCGTACAGGTGAAGGAGTCTATCAATTTAACAGCGCAAGAGAAGCTTTTTATCAACACCTATCACAAAGATCATATTGTCTTCGTCAATGAATCCAAAAACGGTTTAAAGGCAGGTTCTGAGGCAAGCATTGAATCCATTAGCCCAGATACACATGAAATCACTTTACGGTTCAAAGATGATTCGATGAAGACCATCGATATCTCAAAACATGGCGATCAGTTATCACTCTTTACATGTAAAGATAAATCATTTGGCGTTGGCGATACCATCGCCTTTACCAAAAACGATAAAAAGTTAAATGTCAAAAACGGCAATATTGGTACCGTTCAAGCCTTGGATGAGCAAGGCAATGTGACCATTGATGTACAAGGTAAAGCGGTTAGTTTTAATCTCAAACAATACAACTATTTGGATCATGGTTATGCCGTAACCGACTTCAAAGCCCAAGGTGCCACGGCAGATAATGTGGTCATTATCGCCGATTCAAAAATGGCACATATCAAAAGCTTTTATACTCAAGTCACCCGTGCCAAATACAAAGTCAAAGTTATCACAGACAGCATAGAACAGCTCAAACAAAATGTGACACGAAACCCAACCAAAAGCACCACATTAGATCATAGTGATTCAGCACTCGATCAAGCAAGAACGCTTTTAAAAGCGTCTCAGCGCACTCGTATTGAAAAACTACTCGCTTACGTCAACGAATACCATCAAATACTCAAGGAGAAGCTACATGAACGAATTAAACACCATTTTGTTGCAAGAGATCAGCAATCAGAACGTGATCATGATCGAACAGCAGAAAACGATCTCGGAACTCTTACTCGAAATAGCGCAGATGCTGAACCCCAAAGAGCAGGAGTTGAATCCGAACGAACCAACGTTGAAAGAGTTGATGATGGAAGCCTTGCAGAGGCTAACCAACATCGAAAACAGCCTACTCAAATAAATCATGAAGATGAAATGGAGCGATAACATGAAAATTCAAATGGAAACAGCACATAAAACAGACAATGAAAAAGAGGATGAAAGTCTCTTGGATGATCTTTGTAAAGATCTTTTGGAAAACGGTATTGAATCTATCATTGAAAACGGCATGATCTCGTTAAAAATGCCACTGGAGCTTTTTATGGAATTGGGGCTTGATGCTTTCTTAGGAAAGGAGATAGAACGATGAGTACAGGTGTTATTGTCATTCTATCCATCCTCGGATTTATGATGGTTTTTATACTCTATCCACGAAGGAAAGAAGTACATGGGTTTATCTATGAAAATTATCCCTTGTCACGTTTTGCGTGGGGTAGCGGTGCCAATCCAAAAAAACTGATCAAGGGTTATATTTGGACGCCATATTTTAAACTCAAGATACTTTTTAACAAAGCATCCAATACGGTTTTTTTAGATGAGTTTCGTTTTTTACAGGAATTTGCCAATGAATCGATGATGAATAGCTTTTTTAGAAAAAGAGCTGAATCTGTAAAGATCTCTTTATCTGCACTACAGCTTACACAAGCAGTGCTCGTTGTTGGTAAAATGGGATCAGGTAAAACGATGTTTTATAATAATCTCTTCGTACAGCTTTTTTATGCTCGCATGCTTTTGCATGAAATGAAACAAGATACAATTCAAACACTTTATATACCTCGCAAAGATATTATTCTTTGTCCTTACGATGAACGAAGCCATCTTTGGGATGTCATGAGTGAAGATGAAGGCATTATCCAAACGTTCTTTTTAGAGTACATGAATGCTGTTATTGGTGAAAAGACTGATTACTTTAAATCGGCAGCGCAAAAACGGTTCAATGATGTGGCATTGCAGGTAAAAACTTCGTATAAAAATGCAACGTCTGCTCAAAAATGGCTATTGTTTATTAAACTGCTTCGAGATATGTTTGATGAGATTGAATCTTCCGCTCAAAAGAGCCAAAAAGATGTTCAAGCCACCATGGAGCAAATCCTTGAACCACTTGAGATTATGGCATATCAAATGCAAGATCCAAATCAAAAGAGCTTTACAATCAAGGAATTTTTTAAAAGAAAAAATCAATCCAAACTTATATTATCCAATATCGCAGAGTATGATAAAGCACTCAAACCACTCTTCGGTGCCTTTATTGCCTGCTTTACGCAAATTCATGTTTCAATGCCTGATACAACCACAGATTTCACACTCTACGCCTTAGATGAATACCTCAATTTCGTTCAGAACATGGATGAATCCACACGTAAGCGTATTCATACACTGATACGTTCCAAGGGCGGTATATTGGTAGGCGGCGTACAGTATTTGCCAATCAATGATAAAAAGCTCTTAGAAGAACTTACAAGCTCAGCTTTTGCATGGCTTTATTTTTCAACGATTCAGCCTGAAACAGCTGATTTTTTTATCAATAGTGTCAAAGATACTGAATACAGTTATGAAGAGCGCAATGAAAGTTACACTGACGGCAAAAAGAGCGTTTCATGGCAAACCAAAAAAGAATCAACATACCTTCTAAATTCACACATTCTCAATGGGTTAGGCGAAGATTATTCACACATTACTTTTATCCCTCAAAAACAAGTGCTTTACAAAGGTTATACACCCGTTGTGGAGCTTACCAAACGTCATGAGGGTTTCATCAAAAAAGATCTCTCAGGTTTCTATGAACTCAAATACAAATCCCATAAAAAGATAGATCCAAACACACTCAAAGTCGAAGACATGTTTGCACGCTCCATGAGCAAGCTTGAAAAATTCAAGCTTTTCAAACGCTATGAGTCTTCTCAAAACAAAGAGGCATTTGCGAAAGAAAACAATATGCAAGATGTCAATTTCGAACTCTTTTTCAAAGAGTTCATTCCTGATGAGATGATCATCCAAAGCAAGATGAAACTCCTAAGCCTACAAGAGCGTTTCGATCTCGCAGGCAAATGGAATTCCATCCCCAAAGAAAACAGTGAAGCACAGTTAGCGTTTATCGAACAAAATCAGCTTTACGGTGCTTTACCTGATATCTTTAATTTCACCACCACCCAACTTCAAAAGATCAATTTCTAATACAAGGAATATACAATGCAATTATCCTATGATCAAATCAAAGCACTCCAAAAACAAACCGCAGATGAATTACATGTCAGCGATCCTGCACCCGTCTTGCAAGCGTTGAATATTGATTTTCAACCTGTTGGCAATGATAGCTATAAACTCAAAGTCCGTCCTGAAAGTCATGCCTCAGCCTACATCACCATTCGCCAAGGGGTATGGAAGTTCAAGGACTTTGGAACGAATAAAAATGGTACCATTGAAAACGTGGTGATGGAAGCCACAGGAAGAGACTATAAATCAGCATTGCAATTTTGCTTAGATACGCTTCATATCCGCAACAGGCTTGAAGAAGCTATCCATCACAACAAAATGGATTACGCACTCAGCCAAGAGGAGCAAGAGCGTATCCATGCCATAAAAGAGCAAAATAGCCAACGAGAAAAGAGCGTACCTGTTTCACGGGTACTTGATACAAAAGAGATCAGTAGTTATACGCCTGCTGTTGAATACCTTGCAAGCCGAGGTATTCATAAAATACCGCCACAATTCAAACTGATCAATGGGGAATATTATACTAAAGAGGGTGTTGCCAAGAGAGCGTTTGGTGTGGGAATTCTTACACAAGGCAATGGAGCGGATATCCACTTTTTAAAGCGTATCGGTGATTTAAAGAGTATGAGTTTTGGGAATAAGGATATTTCATTGTTTCTGAATGAAAATTCAAAAAAAGTGGCAGTGTTTGAGAGCAAGATGGATTACGCTGCGGCATATCAGCAAATCGATCTATCACAGGTCAATGTTATTATCGCCAATACCACAAGTAATGCTCATAAAATTGCTGAGTTTTTAAAAGATAAAGAGTATGAGAACATCACGTTTTTCAACCAGAATGATCAGGCAGGTGTCGAATTCTTAAATACTATTGTTCATGAAGCCAACATACAGCAATACAGCTCACTTCAATATCACGAGGATGAAAAGGGGATGGATGTAAATGATTTGGTACTTGAAAATAAAGAGATTTTTTGTAGACTACAATCTCATCAAGATGATTATAAAATAGATTACCATAGTGAGCTAATCCATTCGCATAATATATAGCATTATTGTTTGTTTATAGTATAATTTTTAGCATCAGTGTTATTCCTCAGTTTAGAATATATGGAGCTTTAAATGAAAAAAACAAAAATAAATCCCTATGAAATTCATTACATTAAAGTTGAAAGTGTGAATACAAATAATTCTGTTATTGGCTCGATCTCAACACGTGGAAAACGTGTAAATGGTAGTACATATACACTACATAATTCAATAGTTGGTGCAGATAATAAACTCTATAAATATTCTCAAAAAAACGGTAGTTATCCTTTTAAAGTTGATGATATAATGATTTTGATGTGTTCAAAAGACGATACTGATGGTATGTATAATATAAACTCTGATCTGGCTACACTTATTAGGACACAGAAATGATAAGATTTCTACATAATAAGGAAGGATTGATAATATGGTCAACAAAGCTCAGAAATATACACAAGAGTTTAAAAACTCAACAATACAATTAG
>NZ_JSEC01000030.1:0-3543 GCF_000789415.1 Sulfurospirillum sp. MES
AACAACAAAGTATGCGGCGAACTCGATGAACAAAAACTGCAAGCCGTTTCTTTGTACGTGTGGGAGATTTTGCGTGAGGAGGCACACGGACATGCCCATAAAAATATGATACATGTCGAAAAAGATGAAAAATGTCCCGTATGCGGTATGTTTGTTTACAAATACCCGCGTTGGGCGGCGCGTATGAACTACGTCGATAACGGTAAAAACGTTAGCCATGCCTTTGACGGCGTGAAAGACATGCTCAAGTTTTACCACAACCCTTCTAAATGGGGGAACTATGCAAAACAACCCGATGATAAAGTCGCTTTATTGGTGACGGATTATTATACGCAAGAAGCGATTGACGGCAAAGCGGCTTTTTACGTCGTTGGAAGCGACATGTACGGTCCAATGGGCAGAGAATTTATTCCGTTTAAAGATGAAGCAAGCGCGCAAAGCTTTTTGAAAGATCATAAAGGAAAACGCGTTCTTCGCCTCAATGAAATCGACGAAGCACTTGTGTACGAGCAAGACAAATAGTTTTTACGCAATGTCGTGAGGTTGTTCGACGATAAAGCCTTGGAAAAGATCACAGCCGAGGTTTCGCGCAATCTCACGTGCGGCGCGCGAGTTGAGTTGTGAAGCGATTGTTTGGATGCCCTGCTTGCGGGCGAGATCGATCATGGCATTGCAGGTTGTTTGTGCGTTAGGATCAATCGCAAAATCACGGATAAGACGTCCGTGAAGCTTCACGTAATCCACACATCCTTGCGGAAAATAAGCAAGATATTCCGCACTTTTAACGTTATCTAAAATCAGCGTAAATCCCTCTTGTTTCAGCGTACTTAAGCTCTTTAGAAGCGATTCGCACGGCGTTTTTCCTTCACATTCAACTTCAAGCCATACGTTTTTCGGATCGACGCGGTGTCGTAAAAAAGCCAAACGCTCCGCATCGAGGAGATCTTCGTACGAGAGATTGAGTGCAATACGGTGATGCGCGGCTTGGGTCAATTGGCACGCTTTGTGGACGATACTGCGAAACAAAGCATCGTATAAACCGCGTTCGTGTGCGATTTTGAGGAAAAGTTTCGGCGACTGTAACGTTTGGCGATCACACAAGCGCAAAAGACCTTCGTAATAGCATGCCTGTTCTGAAAGATCGACGACGGCTTGGCAATGAAGCGTAATATTTTCGCGTTCGATCGCTTGTTTCATCATCGTTTCTACCGCTTCTTCGCTTTCGCTAAGGAGCGTATTGGCAAATTCAGAGTAGGTTACGAAAGGTTGATCTTCCGTTTTGGCAACGCGTAGTGCTTTTTGGGCTTTTTCCAGAGCGTTGAAATGATCGAAACTGATGCCGATAACGGTTTCGACGCGAATGGTCTGATCGTTATAATCGTAGTCGAGATTTTTAAGCGTATCGAGCAGTGCAAAGATGAGGTTTTCCATTTTTGAAAGTTCAAACGGAGCATTTTGCAAGAGTATAAATGTGTCGTCGACGAAGCGATAAAGCGTCATTTCGTACGATAGGGCAAAAGTTTGGAGCGTTTGGGCAAAACGACGCAAAATAAAATCGCCGCCTTCGTCGCCGTGCGCGATCGTAATAGCTTTAAAGCGTTTGATATCGACGAGAAACAGCTTCGGGCTCTTACATGTCATCATCGCTTCTGAAAAAACATCGAGCGAAGCGACGTCGGTTAACCGATCTTTCATAAGCGTCTCTTTGCCTCTTCGTATTCATCAGGATGATTGACGTTGAAAAAAAGTGCGTCGTCTTGAAAGGAAACGAAACGTGTACGGCTTTGTGCTAAAACCGAACGTATTTTGTGTTCGTTGTGCTCTAAAAGCGTTCGAATGACGGGAATGATTGAGGGCGAATAGATCGCGCACAATTGATGCGAAGACGAAGAGGACGTCGCAACGAGCGCATCGGTTTCGTCATTGAGGTTCGCATACAGCGTTTCAAAGACTTCGGGGGTGACAAAAGGCGTATCGACACTTAAAACGCACACGGGAATTTGGAAATATTCCAAAATCGATAAAAGTGCCACGAGCGGCGAATGCTCTTGGTACGAAGCGGTATCTTCGATAAAAGAAGCATCAAAGTTAAATTTTGCGCGGCTTTTGGCACTGACATGTAGGCTTTGAAAAAAAGGTTTTAAACGTTGCAGTTGAAATTGCGTGAGCGTTGCGCATCCTCCAAAAGGAAGCAACGCTTTGTCGCTTCCCATGCGAGAGCTTTTCCCGCCGGCAATAATGACTAAAGGCAGCGGGATAAAGACCATTAGAGCGTTCTTGGATCGGTAATTTTTCCCATAACGGCACTGGCGGCCGCTACGGCGGAGTTGGCAAGGTAAATCTCGCTGGTGCGCGCTCCCATGCGTCCTACGAAGTTACGATTGGTCGTTGCGACGCAACGTTCGCCTTCGCCTAAGATACCCATGTATCCTCCCAAACAAGCGCCACACGTTGGGTTACTAAACACCGCGCCCGCTTCGACGAAAATATCCACCAAACCTTCTTTTTGGGCTTGCAAAGAGATCTTTTGCGTTGCCGGCGTGATGATAAGACGTGTTTTTCGAGCAACTTTACGACCTTTTAAGATGCTTGCCGCGATGCGTAAGTCTTCCAATCGACCGTTGGTACAGCTGCCGATAAAAACTTGATCGATCGCTAGATCGTCTTTGACCGCTTCGTTAATGGACTTGCCGTTGGACGGCAAAAACGGATAGGCAATGACCGGATCGAGGTTTGCGACATCGATATGAAGGACGTGAACATACGTCGCATCGTCGTCGGAATAGAAAAATTTCGGCTCACGCGCAAGTTTTTTATCGCTTAAAAAGGCTTTGGTCGTCGCATCGACGGCAACGATACCGCTTTTGGCTCCCGCTTCAATCGCCATGTTACACAAAGAGAAACGATCGTCCATGGTGAGGTGTTGGATCGTATCGCCTGTAAATTCGAGCGTGCGGTACAAGGCACCGTCGACGCCGAGTCGGCGGATGACTTCCAAGATGAGGTCTTTGCCGTAGACGTGGCGTTTGGGTTTGCCGCTAAAGACGACCTTGATGGATTCGGGAACTTTAAACCAATTTTCGCCCGTAATCATCGCAAACGCGAGGTCGGTTGAGCCCATACCCGTCGCAAACGCGCCTAACGCGCCGTGCGTACAGGTGTGTGAGTCTGCGCCGATAATGACGTCGCCCGGAACGACCAGCCCTTTTTCGGGAAGTAGTGCATGTTCGATACCCATGTCTTTTTCGTCGAAGTAATGTTTGAGATCGTGTTTGTAGGCAAAATCGCGGCTGATTTTGGCTTGGTTGGCACTGGCAATATCTTTGGCGGGAATATAGTGATCCATAACGATACTAAACCCGTCCGGATTGGCAAGTTTGGTCGCGCCGCTCTCTTCAAACGCTTTAATGGAAATGGGCGTCGTGATGTCGTTGCCTATGACCATATCGATCTTGCATTTGATAATTTCTCCGGCATATACCGCGTGTCCGACGTGTTCGCTGAAAATTTTTTCGGTGATGGTTTGTCCCATGATAAAACCTT
>NZ_JSEC01000031.1:0-3207 GCF_000789415.1 Sulfurospirillum sp. MES
CAATGACCGATGCGGTTATCGCCAAATACCGCCCGAAATTAGAGGGTAAAAAAGTGATGCTTTACGTGGGCGGACTTAGACCTCGCCACGTTATCGGCGCGTATGAAGACCTCGGTATGCAAGTCATCGGTACGGGTTACGAATTTGCGCACGGCGACGACTATAAACGTACCAAAGACGAGCTTGCGGGTTCAACCCTTATTTACGATGACGTCAACGAATACGAACTTGAGGCGTTTGTTAAAAAACTCAAACCCGATTTAGTGGCGAGCGGCGTTAAAGAAAAATACGTCTTCCAAAAAATGGGTTTACCGTTTAGACAAATGCACTCTTGGGATTACAGCGGTCCGTACCACGGATACGACGCATTCGCGATTTTCGCAAAAGACATGGACTTGGCTATGAATTCTCCGGTATGGGGATACACCAAAGCGCCATGGGAATCAAAGTAAGGAGGGCATCATGCAAGACGTAGAAAACATTGTCAACGGACAAAAACTTTTTCTAAAACCCGAATACCAAGAGGTTTTTAAAAATAAAAAGCAATTTGAAGGTCACGCAGGTGCTACCAATCCCGAAAAAGTCAAAGACGTCGCAAAGTGGATGACATCATGGGAGTACCGTGAGAAAAACTTGGCAAGGGAACACATCACGATCAACCCCGCCAAAGCGTGTCAACCTTTAGGTGCTGTTATGGCAGCCCTCGGTTTTGAAAACACGATGCCTTACGTTCACGGCAGTCACGGATGCGTTGCGTACTTTAGAAGTTACTTTACGCGTCACTTTAAAGAACCGACTCCGTGCGTCAGCGACTCTATGAGCGAAAGTGCGGCGGTTTTCGGCGGTTTGGCCAATATGAAAGAGGGTTTACGAAACTGTAAAGCCCTTTACAAACCTGAAATGATCGCGGTTTCGACGACATGTATGGCGGAAGTTATCGGCGACGATTTGGATGCGTTCGTCAAAGGTGCGCGCGGCGAAGCTGAAGGCGAACTCGATACGACCTATATTCCGGCGGCACATACGCCTTCTTTCAAAGGTAGCCATATTACGGGTTACGACAATATGATGGAAGCGATCTTAAAAACACTCACTCCAGAGGGTGACGTAGCAAAAGACGAAGAGCGCATCAACATCATCCCCGGTTTTGAGACGTATTTAGGAAGCCTTAAAGAAGTCAAAAAAATCGCTTCGATGTTTAGCGACAAGATCGTTATGTTAGGCGATCACGAAGAGCAATGGAACACCGGTGCGGGCGAGTACAAACTCTACGCCGGCGGTACGCCGATCGAAGTAGCTAAAAGTGCCAAAGGCGCTAAAGCGACGATTAGCTTGCAAAAGTATACAACGCCGACAACGGGCAAGTTTATTAAAAACGAATGGAAACAAGAATACGTGACATGTAACCCGATCGGTCTTAACGGAACCGACGCGTTTGTCATGAAGCTTAGCGAATTGACGGGCAAACCCGTTCCTGCCGAGCTTGCCAAACTTAGAGCGCAATTGGTCGATGCGATGCAAGATTCATATCCGTATATGCACGGTAAAAAGTTTGCGATCTGGGGCGATCCCGATTTCTTACTCGGCGTCGTTTCGTTTTTAGTCGAAATGGGAGCCGTTCCCGTACATGTACTTTGCCACAACGCTCCGCGTAAGGGTTGGGAAAAAGAGATGCAGGCTATTCTTGATAAATGTACGTTTAAAGAGGATTGCCATATTTGGATGGGAAAAGACTTGTGGGCACTTAGAAGCTTATTGTTCACCGAGCCGGTTGATTTTATGATCGGTAACGTCTACGGTAAAGAGCTTTACAGAGATACGGGAATTCCTTTGATTCGTATCGGTTTCCCGATTTTCGATAGACATCACCTTCACCGATATTCGATTAGCGGATATGAAGGATGTTTAAACCTTTTAACATGGATTACCAACGCCGTGTTAGATCATTTGGATGAAGAGACGAAAGATATCGCGAAAACCGATTATTTCTTCGACTGCGTACGCTAAAACGTTGAGGGCTTCGGCTCTCAACCTACTTTCCTCCTCCGCAGCCGCCGCCGTGACCGCCGTTTCCATTACCGCTTCCGCTTCCCGAACTTCCACCGCCGCTTGTATTTCCGTTGCCCGAAATCGTGCTTGTCGATTCGTTTTTTCCCGTTAACGTATTGACATGGTGTTCTTGCAAAGCTTGCATTGCTAAAGCGCGTTTTGCTTGATTTTCATCGGCACTGCGTTCTTTGATTGCTTGAATGTAGCGGTGGCGGTATTGTTTGGGAGCATTGTTCATTTTCGTCGTCAAATCGTCGATCGTGGACGTATTTTTGATCTCTTGATCGATGACGTCTTCGGCGTAGAGGCAAACGGCGAAGCTTAGCCCTAAGAAGAAACGCTTCACAAGGACTCCTTCACGCCAAACGTAAGACGGATGCACGTACCTTTTTGCGGCGTGCTTTGCAGGTCAATGTCGATCCCTAAAAGTCGGCATAAAGAGTGCACGATATGAAGCCCGAGTCCAAGTCCTTTACTTTGCTCTTTATAATAACGCTCGAAAACACGTTTCGTATCGCGAATACCGATGCCCGTATCGCAAATGCTCACGGTGTTTTCACGGTTGCACAGTTCGACCGAGCCGTTTTTTCGGTTGTATTTACACGCATTGGAGATTAGATTGTCGAAAATGCGTGCTACCGCGTCTTCATCGCTGATGAGCGTGTAGGGGTGCGTTTGAAAGACGAAGTTCAAGTGCGGATAGAGCTTTTGATAGGGTTTGGCTCTGGTGTGCAAAAGCTTTTCCAAATCGATTTCGTTTTTTTGGGCAATAAATCCTTTTTGGAGCGATTCTAAATTACGGTAGAGCGATGCAATGGTACACGCCGCCAATTCGATGCGTTCGAGTGCCTCGTCGCTACGACGTTTTGCCAAGGCTTTGGTATTGAGCAAAATCGACGTAATGGGCGTATTGAGGTCGTGAATGACGTCTTTGAGAAAACCTTCCAGCAAATCGAGTGCTTTTTTGAGAGGATAGAGCGCATAAAAAGAGTAAAACAGCGCAAAAACGAAAATCGCCGCTAAAACGCCCATGTATAACAAGAGCACTTTATAAACGATTCCGTTTTCGTGTTCGACGTATTGCGCATAAGGCAAAATTACTTTAAACAGTGACTGTTTACTTCGCGGAATCGTAAAATAGCCGCACATGCCCTCTTG
>NZ_JSEC01000032.1:0-3082 GCF_000789415.1 Sulfurospirillum sp. MES
TCGAAAATACGCTCGATATGCTCCGCCGCGATGCCGCCGCCGTTATCTTCGATTTTGATCAGCGTGTAGCGTTTGCCGTTTTTAACGCTCATCGCGATATACGGTGCTTCGATTTGACGTTCGATCAAAACGTCTTTGGCATTGGACAAAACGTTTAAGATCGCCTGCGCAAACTCGTTGGGATAGCCTAAGACCTGTGCACCCTCGCTTTTTTCCAAACGAAACTCGATGGAGTGGTATTTGAGCGATGCTTGCAAAATCGAACTGGCGCGTTCGCACGCATGGGTCACGTCAAAAATCTCTTTGGCTTTGGAGGGTTTGAAGAAGTTTTGAAAATCGCTGATGGTATTGGACATGTACTCGGTGATGCGGTTGCACTCTTCGATTTTGGCGTTTAAAAACTCTTCGGTAAAGTCTTCAAAATGGCGTCTGACTTGAATAATCATCAAAAGCGCGTTGATTTCGCCCAAAGGTTGACGCCATTGGTGCGCGATATTGCCGATCATATTGCCCATGGCGGCAAGCTTGCTTTGCTGGATTAAAAGCTGTTCTTGACGCGTGCGCTCATCGATCTCTTGCTGAATGCGAAATTCCAAATTATCGAGCATTTCATTCATCACGGCTTTTAAAAGGTTGAGCTGATCGGAGTTGGCGCGCGCCACCAAGCGTCGATCCAAGTTGCCGAGTTTCAAATCTTCCACGACGTTGGTCGCATCTTCGATCAGTTTGCTGTCTTGCTCTAAATTGGCTTGGATAATTTCGATATTTTTATTGATACGCCGCGCCATATCGCCTAACTCGTCTTTATTATTCAGCGGTATATGAATCCTTGTCGCCTCTTCGGTCGAGGGCGACTTGAGATAATCGAAAAATTCGCGCAGTCCTTTGCTGACATGTAAGGTAGAATCGACGATATTTTTGGCGATATACGAACCGATCAGCAAGGTAAGCACGATAATGACGATCAGCCATACGACGATAAAATAACGCGAATTATTCGCCTCTTTATTGGCTTTGGTAAAGGTATCCGAAGCGTGGGAAAGCTCGTTTTGCTGCATCTCGTCTAGCGAATCCATCAGCGCGTAAAATTGATCGCGTTCAACCGTATTGGCGTTAATAAACGCACCCTCTTCAAAATCGTCTTTGAGGTAAGACTGGTTCGCCCTAATCAACGCCACGTAATTTTGCCACTGTTCGTAAACGTTTTTCGGTAAATGTTGAAAAGGTTCGTCCATCTTTTGGTACATCGCATTGATCGTCCGTAAAATATCTTTACGCAAATCTTCGTTGGGCGCCATAATTAAAGAGAGCGACTGCTCTCTGAGCTTAAAAAGCGGCAAAATATAGGTCTGTTGGATCGTTTGTACGCGCTTAGAACCCTCAAAAACGTTGTTGACGTTCACAACCCCTTTTTGCGTAATGTCAAACGCCAAAAAAGAGAGCGTCACGATGGAGCAAACGCCCAGCGACGCCATCAACAAAAACTTGAGCCGAATGGAGAGGTATTTAATCATAGCTAAACCTTAAAGGAATCAACGGGGCTTCGCGCTCTTTAGGATATGCCAAAGGAGCAATCGAGCGATGGTATTTCGTAATTTTTGCTTTCCACAGCGGCATCAGCAACACCGAAGAAGGCTCATAAGAGACTTCTTTGTTGACCGCCAAAACGATATTGGGTGCGGGAACGGCTAACATGTAAGCTTTTTCATAGGCACGATGGACGATTTTAGAGACGATTTCGTAAAAACTTTCGCTTTGAAACTCTGCGTCGAAAAACTGCTCGATATACGTTTGCATCACGTCGTCTTTGTCCATCGCCGACCATTTATCGGCAACACGGTACGCAAAAAACGCCGTCCACGGATTGTTACTACTCCAATCGTCATTTCCCCATGTCAAAATATCCCATGTTTTAGGCGATTCGCGATTGGTTAAGAGCTGCTCGTAAATGACCTTTTCGTTCGGCGTAATCGTATACTCCAAACTCACGCCGTAGCGTTTGAGCTGATGTTCGATCCCGTGCCATAAAAACATAAACCGATCCATCGTAATGACGTTAAGGTGCAATCCATCAAGCGTTTGTTTAAGTGCTTTTTCCTCGTCGGCATCCTTGTTTCGCGCGCGTTGTCCCCACGTCGGCAAATCCGTGATAGCGCGTTTGATCGAACGGTAATTGGGACTGGCTTCGCTCGGGGCTAAAACACCTTCGTTTTTGTAAACGAAATTTAAAAGGTTTTCCTGATTGATCGCTTTATTGAGTGCAATGCGGATCTTTTGATCTTGCAAACGACTCTTGGGTTTGAGTAGGTTAAAATAGATCGAGATATTGTGAAGCGAGGGTTTGGTAACCAATCGCGCGTACTTGGAAAGCACGGTTTCGACTTTTTTATTAAACGGGATCGGCGTAATATCGAGCGTTCCCTCTTCCAATGCCATGCGTACGGCCTCTTGGGAAGTGAGCTCCGTATAGACCGTGATTTTTTCGATGTAAGGAAGCCCTTTTTCATAGTAATTTTCATTGGCGACCAACTCCAACGTCGGCGTTTGATACCGTCCCGTCGCATACCCTTTTTCCAATCGGTAAGGTCCCAATCCCCACGGGCCTGGAGCTTGCATACTGTTACATGTAGAACCCTCTTTGGTACTCCAACCGTAACGCTTCAAGTACGCGCTCGGATACAGATTGATCGACGTTAAGTCGCTGAACAATAATCCGTAAGGCTTGTTCAAGTGAATACGAATCGTGTAGGCATCGACCTTTTCGACGCTTTGGAGCCTTTTGTGAATGTCCGAATAAACGACGGGATCTTGCATAAAATAGCGAAAATTTTCCACCACCGAATCGGCGTTAAAGGGCGTACCGTTTTGAAACAAGACGCCGCGTCTGAGCGTTAATTCGTAAGTCAGATCGTCGATCTTGCGATGGGACGTCGCCATCATGTATTCCCAGCCGTTTTCGTTATCGCTGGAACGCACGAGCGTCCCGTTAATCAATTTGGAAACATACAGATACGGCATCGTCGGGAAAAAAACGCTGATATGCGATCCTTCGAGCCTTTCATTTAGAAGCGTGCTATTAAAG
>NZ_JSEC01000033.1:0-2743 GCF_000789415.1 Sulfurospirillum sp. MES
GAGCCACTTGCAGATTCCCACAAACAACCCATAATTTAAGCTAATTTAAATTTTAAAAAGCCTTTTGAAATCATGTAAATGTTATAATTTTTTACCACAAAAATAATACAAAACATCAATCAAATAGGCTTTAAATGGGTATCTTACCAAAATTTTCTTTTAAAAATGCTTCCTCTGGATTATCAAAAATGTTGTTGCGAATTTTAAACCTTGAATCCTCTTTATTTCCAATTTTAAAAGAGGAGCTTAGATTGGAAGAGTTATCCCATAAAGAACAGAAGCTTATAAAGATATTGGACTTTGCACAGATTGAGAAAAATATAACAGTAGTATCTATTACAAACACTCCAAAGCATAGAGAAGAGATTGCACGAGCCTTCATAGCTAAAAGTGTTTATAATATGCAAACAACAAGAGATTTGATCGATAGGCTCAAAAACGATAGAACCCTCAGAGTATTATGTGGGTGGAGATACAAGAGTGATATTCCAAGCGAATCGAAATTTAGTAGAGTTTTTAAAGAGCTTAGCGAACTGCAAATTGCCCAGAAGACTCATGAACAGTTTGTCAAAGAGTATTTGTCCGATACTGTATTTCTCTATAATGCCAGCGATGCTACTAAGATACCACTAAGAGAAAAACCTCTTAAGGCTGAAAAAGAAGAAGAAAAACCAAAGTTAAAACGAGGCAGACCAAAAAAAGGTGAAACAAGAGAACCTATTAAGCCGACAATACTAAAACAACAAAAAGATATGCAAACAGTAGAGGAGATGTTGTCGCTTGTCTCGACTCAATGCGGTGTAGGTGTGAAGCAAAACTCCAAAGGCAACCGTGAAGTGTGGATAGGCGGTAAACTTCATATTAGCGCAGTAGATGGTGATATACCCATAACTGCATTTTACTCAAGTGCGAATGTTCATGATTCTTCAGTAGCACTCCCTTTGATACAAGAGACAAGCAAAAGAGTAAATTATCTTTATGACTTGCAAGATGCCGGATATGATGCTGATATTATTAGAGAGTTTTCACAAAAACATGGACACCGTCCAATTATAGACATAAACCCTAAAAATTCACAAGCCTTAAGAGACAAAATACAACTCGCAGAAGATGAGAAAAAGAAGTTTGAATATTTCAATCTTCCACAATCTTCAGATATCCATCACTACAACCAAAGAAGTATGGTTGAGAGAGTCAATAAATATCTTAAAGAAGACTTTGGATGCAATACAATCTATTATCAAGGAGCTACAAAAGTAGCCTCTGTTTTAGCCTTTGGGATACTCTGTATCTGTATCCATCAGAGTTTAAAAATGGTGACTTGATTTTACAGGTAAAAGTTAGAAAAAATCGTCCCAAATTCAAACCTAAACCATTAAGCACGCAGTTATAAATGGTAAATTAAAGTAAATCAGCCAAAAAAACTGTAAAATTACAAGCAATGGCTAAAATCAGTTTTTTAAAAAGTTAGAAAATTGAGCTTAGAAGATATTGGCTTGGCTGCTTGGTTGAATTTGCAAGTGGCTCTTGTGAAAAAGAATATCCTGCCCATACAATTGCTAAAGCAGGATCTTTGGCTAACATGTCGTTAAACGTATCAAACTCTTTTGTCTTTTTCCATGCATCGAATTGGCGAGGATAGTATTTTGCCCACTCTTCGCTCTTCTCTTTTCCTTGAACACCCGCAGCACTTGGAGCCGTAGCAAGTTCGACTCTTTGTTTTTCTTTTTCGTTAATACTGTTAGCAAGTAACGCCATCGCACCGATAGCAACCAATGAGCCGACCAGTAACAATTTGAACTTCATCATCATTTCTCCTTTTCTATTTTTACACGCTTTAAAAGCAAAGCTCTCAAAGCTACGCTGCGCTATACACTGAATCTTGCCTCTTTGAGGCAGAACTCTTTTTATTGCGCTTTAAAAATAAAGCTATTGGACTTCTTTAACACCCAAATTATTCGGTGTCGTGGTAAGACCTCTTACTTTGCCGTGTGGCACGCCCTTATGACACTCCCAACAACGTCTACCCGTAGCGACGCTTGGATCGTCATAATTGTGATTGGCATCCGCATTTTTAACCATTTGTGAGGTTAAACTTGCATGACACGAAATACAATTCTCCTGAACTCTCTTCGCACCATCGTCACTGATTTTAATCGCATTTTTGTACGTATTGAACGTAAATGCTACACTGTGGTTATACCCATCGCGCGCTTTGGCAATGTATTTGTTAACCATATTATCGCGTGGTAAGTGACAATCGATACACCCAGCCCTCCCAGCATGTGAACTGTGTTGCCATGTCGCGTATTGCGTGTTCATGACGTGACAGTTGATACAGGCTTTGGGATCGCTGGAGAGATACGACAACGCTTTAGACGCATGTACCATATAGGCAAAAAAGCCGATGGCGACGACGAAAGCTAAAAGTGCCGCGTACTTTAGGAAATTACTCTTTTTCACATTTCCTCCTTTGATATTCTATGTCGCTTCGTATCGAAACATCAGCGACAACGCCTTATTCGACCCAAATACAAGATATAACGCTTTCTTGTATCCAAAGACTTACAACCTCCTATTATTAATTTATTATTAAACAAACAATATAGTAAAAGTTATAGAGCTATTGTATAAAGAAAGCCGACAAAAAACCTTGACCTATGTCAATAATATGCAAACGGAGTATTGAAAAAAGTTATAGCATTTCTTGAAGTCTGTCCCTATTTACGATGCGAATATGATT
>NZ_JSEC01000034.1:0-2495 GCF_000789415.1 Sulfurospirillum sp. MES
CCGACGGCGTGGTCGGAAAAATCTGGAACGTTTTAGAGGGTTGGAAACAATACGCCGATCACGTTAGCGGATTTGCCGTGCCAGAGTGCGGACATTTCGTACCGGAAGAACAACCGCAAATCTGTTTGGAAACGATGATGGCGTTTTTTGAACAAAACCGTCGGTAAAGAATGAGAGCACGGCTCTCGTTCTTTACCTTGTCACTACCGATCACGCCGATAAAAGCTATACGCTTCGTTTTTACGACATGCCAAAAACACCTCATACGCGTGAAAAAAAGCTTAATATAGCCTGTTTTATAAAAAGAGAGTAACTTTATCTTATTTTTTGATGCGAATCAATCCTTTCTTTTTTCGTATGAAGTAGAATGCGAATTCTATTTCATACAGGAGAAATTTGATGAAATCTCTGTTTTTAAGAATGCGCGTTATACATATCGCCGCTTTTGTGATCCTTCCGCTCAATGCCTTCTTTTTTACAACCAATACACTAGGGGCAGTCATTCAGTACACCATCGCGGTGATTCTCATCGTGCATGATCTAGATGAGAAAAAATGGGGTGTGGATCTAAGCCTCAAGATCAACCAAGCCTTAGCGTCGATGGACTTAACCAAGGCGATCACGATTAACACGAACTTTAACCAAGAATCCGCCAAGATGCTCGATTCGGTCATCTTTTTCAAAGAGAAGATCCGACATGCCATTCTTGGTTTTCAAGCCCATGCGACGACTCACGGGCAGATTTCAACGCAGTTGCAACAGATCGCTTCATTTTTGCATACGCAAACCAAAGAAGAAAAAAAGATCATCGATGACAATACCAAGCATATCAACACCATGCAAATCGCCTTTGATGAGATCAGCCACAATGCGCACGAGAGTAAAGCGCAGATGCAACAGATCGGGACGTACCTTGGCGACACGCAACACAACATCGCCGATCTAGGCGTTAAAATCGCCCAAAGCGTTCAAAAAGAGAACCAGCTTGTCACACAATTGCACGCGCTCACACAGCAAACCAAAGAGACCAAGAGCATTCTTGGCGTCATCGACGACATCGCCGATCAGACCAATCTGCTCGCACTCAATGCCGCCATCGAAGCCGCACGAGCAGGCGAACACGGGCGTGGATTTGCCGTTGTTGCCGATGAAGTCAGACTTTTAGCGGAGAAGACGCAAAAAAGCCTTGAAGAGATCAATGTGACCATCACGTCCATCGTCGATGCGATCACGTCCATCGGCCAACAGATGAAGCACAACGCCTCAGAGATCAACATTCTCCAAGAGGTTTCAAGTAGTGCCAACGCTGTACTGGAACAACTGATCGTCGTTGCAACAAAAAACATAACACTCTCCAACGAAGTCGCCGCCAAATCGGTCGATCTAAAAGACGAAACCGAGCAGATCAAAGAAGCATCCGGCAAGATCGAAACGATCTTTCACGCAACCTATGCGAAAAGTGAAGAGATTTTGGAGATTACCACGGTGTTAGATCATTGGGGTGTTGCCCTGCACGAAAAACTCAACGAATTTAAAGTGTGAGAAAAACGGTTGTGTTTTGAAGCGCAACCGTTTTACATGTAAAGATTTTTAGCCTTTAACGACGAGGAAATCCTCTTTGTCACCACGCCAACGCAAGCTGTACAGATCGTGGCGACGCGAACGCATGTTGCGCACGCTTCCGCGTTCTCGTAGCTCCTTTAGAAGACTGAGATCAAGATCGGCAACCAAGGTCATTTCCGTATTGGGCGTGGCTTCTGCCATAATAGCATCGTGTGGAAACGCAAAATCGGATGGGCTAAAAACGGCGGCTTGGGAGTATTGGATGTCCATATTTTCCACTTTGGGGAGTGTGCCGACACTGCCTGAGATCGCCACGTAACACTCGTTTTCAATCGCTCTAGCTTGCGCGCAACGACGCACTCTAAGGTAGCTATTTTTCGTATCGGTCCAGTAAGGTATAAATAAGATGTCGATGCCTTGCTCGGCTAAGAGGCGCGGCAGTTCGGGGTACTCGACATCGTAACAGACCAAAATGCCCACGCGTCCCACATCGGTCTCAAACACGCAGAGTTTATCACCGCCGTGCATGCCCCAGTACGCCTCTTCATCGGGAGTGATGTGCAATTTTTTTTGCGCATCTTTCGTACCGTCACGTCGGCAGAGGTAACTGGCGTTATAAAGCGTGTTACCGTCGTATTCGGGCATACTGCCTGCGATGATGTTGATGTTGTAGCGCACTGCAAATTGACCTATTTTTTCGACTAAAGTATCGGTATACGCCGCTACGGTACGAATCGCCGTTTCTTGGTTTTCATCACTGCGCAATGCCATCAAAGGCGCATTGAAAAACTCGGGAAATAACACAAAATCGGCTTTATACCCCGCCATCGCATCGACGAAAAATTCGACTTGATCCAAAAACTCCTCGACGCTTTTGACGCTCCGCATCTGCCACTGCACGACGCTGACGCGAATAATACCGCGATTGACCG
>NZ_JSEC01000035.1:0-2047 GCF_000789415.1 Sulfurospirillum sp. MES
CCAAGTACAAAGGGCGTTTTGTGATTGAACTTTTAGTGTTTGACGTCGACGGTTGTTTGACGGACGGCGGAATTATGTACGGTAACGGCGATCAGGAAGAATTTAAAGTTTTTAACGTCAAAGACGGGTTTGGAATCGTTGCGTGGATGAAACTCGGAAAAAAAAGCGCGATTATTACCGGACGCGGTTCGCGTGTTGTAGAACGCCGTGCGAAAGAGCTCGGCATTAGCTATTTGTATCAGAACGTGAAAAATAAAAAAGCGGTTTTAGAAGAGATTCTTCGTACCGAAAATCTCTCTTTTGAAAATGTTGCCGCTATCGGCGACGATCTTAACGACTTAGCACTCTTGCGTTCGGTGGCTCTTTCGTTTGCGCCCAACGATGCGCTGCCTTTGGTCAAACGAGAGGTCAGCGTGGTTTTATCTCGCAACGGAGGTCACGGTGCGGTACGTGAGATGATCGATTATGTCGTGGCATCGGAAAATTTAAGCGAGGCATTCGTAAACCCTTGGTTGTAAGATTATTCGTCTACGGAGCGCTCCTCTTTTTAGGCATGAGCGTTTTTTTAATTATCAAAGAACCCTACACGTTACGCATCGTTGATCTCAACGGCAATCAGATTCCCGAAATCGAACTGATTCACACTCAAAATTACCAGATCAAAGATAACGGTATCGAAAGTATCGTGAATTCGATGCGCGTTATGCGTTTTAAAGATTTTGACGAGCTTCAAACCGTCACGGCCGAACATCGAACCGACAAAGGACTTCGAGGCGTTTTAACGACCGATAAAGCTTTGGTTCGCGATAAAGTGATTCACTGTATGAGCAATTCGCATTACGTCCGTAGCGACGGCGTTGCACTGGAAGGTGAAGATATTTTTTACGATTTGAATACGGAAGTTTTACGCAGTGACAAACCCTTTATTTTTTCTCAAGAACGAAGCCGTACGAACGGTCTTTCATTTGTTTATCAGATGAAAGAGGGCACAATTGCGGCGAATAGTATTCATTCCGTGATTCAACAAGTGGAGAGAAAAGGCAAATGAAATTTTTGATTATCCTCGCAGCATGCGTTTGTTCGATGCTTGTTGCCGCAGAAGTACAAGTGACCGCCGATAAATTTTTTGCGGACGAAGCCAAACGAATCAGTATTTTTGAAGGAAACGTGACCGTTATCAAAGAGGGCGATAAGCTCACGGCGAAAAAGATTACGATTCATTTCGACGAGAAAAAGCAACCGATTCTCTATATTGCTACGGGTGACGCTAAGGGCAATATGATGATGAAAGAAAAACACTATTACGGTGAAGCCGACAAGATGACGTACGATCCTACTAAAAGCCTTTACACGTTAGAAAAAAAGGCGTTTTTACATGAAATCGATACCGATAAAAAAGTCTACGGCGAATTAATTCGCGTCGATCAAATCAGCGGTCATTACGAGGTGGACGGAAAAGGAAGCGCTCCTGTGAAGTTCATCTTTAAGGTCGAGGATAAAAAACAGTGATCCACGTCAAAGAAGCCCGCTTTGTTAAGTCGGCTTCCAAGCTGGATGAAAGCACGCCCGAGGGCATTAGCGAAGTGGCATTTATCGGACGTAGTAACGTCGGTAAAAGCTCTTTAATTAATGCGCTTAGCAATCGAAAAGATTTGGCCAAAAGTTCTTCTACTCCCGGTAAAACAAGGCTCATTAACTTTTTTCACGTCACGTTAACGCAGGATGAAGTACCGTTTACGCTTCAATGGGTTGATTTACCCGGTTTCGGCTATGCGAGGGTATCACATAGCATGAAAGACGAGTGGCAAAGAAATTTAACGGAATACTTAAAAAAACGTGCTTCGATTCGATTGTTTCTTCATCTCGTAGATGCAAGACACCCTTTTTTGGAAAACGACAAAGCCGTACACGACTATTTGCACGACGTCGTTCGTCCCGATCAAACGATTTTACGCATTTTTACGAAAGCCGATAAGCTTACGCAAAGCGAAATCAGCGTGATCAAAAAACACTATCCGGATGCTTTATTGGTCTCTAGCAGTCGCAA
>NZ_JSEC01000036.1:0-2031 GCF_000789415.1 Sulfurospirillum sp. MES
TGGAATAAAATGTACGAAGAAGCCCTCAAACACCCCAAGGCTTATTTGATGACGGCGGTTAAGCTGAAAGATCGAGAACCGCACTTTTATTGGCTAGGACCGGTGGCGACGGTTAGATTGGGCGTGATTACCAAAAGAGCGACGCCGGTGGCTAGCGGTAAAAGTTTGATGGAAATTTTACGTCCGATGCGTATCGCTACGATTAAAGAGACCTCTTCGGAGAAGTTACTGTTTCAAGAAATCGGAGAGCACCACGGCTTAAATATTATCCGTGTTTCGACGCCGATTCAAGGGTATAAGATGTTGGAATACGGCAGAGTCGACGCGGTAGTGTATACCGACGTTCCGTTCGTGTATCATTTGATTACCGAAGGGCAAGACGTTTCGCAGTACCGTATGGCATACGTGATTTTAAATACGGATTATTACATTTGCGCGGGTAAAGAGATTCCTAAAGAGCAGATACAGATCATGCAAACGCAACTCAATCGCCTTAAAGAGCCTGACGGCGACAAAGGAAGCCTTTACGATCGGATGATGGCACAAGTATCTTAAAGGGGCGAGGCTCGAGCCTTAATTCACCGTTTTTTCACGATTGTAGCGTATAATACGCAAAAAAATGACGAAAGAGCGGCAATGCGACAGACACTTATTTTGATAGTCGGGTTATTGTTTATCGGATGTGGACCTCGGTACGTGATTCAAAATCAATACGTTCCGCCCCTCACGACAACAGAAGCAAGTACCGCGTGTTTCAACGGCTGTATGACGGCGCGCGAGCGTTGTCAAACGCCGTGTCAAGCGGCATATCAGCGTTGTTTAGACGATTCGTACGCAAAAGCAAAAGTGATTGAAGTAGAAGAGATGCGTTCTTTCGATCGTGCCTACGATCGTTATATGTTCGAACTCTCTTCGTATCGGGCAGAGCGATTTGCGTGGGAGAGTGCTTATCGCGATTACAGTCGCGATTTGAGCTATTTTCAATCCCAATGCGAACGCACGAAAGATCCGAGTGCCTGCCAAAGACGCGACGAGTTGCGCTCGCGCATGAATGCGCTACGCTATCGTCAACCGCGCGAGCCGTGGGTGCCCGTACGCCCTTCTTTTGAGCAAATTTTAGTCAATCAACAAAGCTTTTGTACGACCGATTGCGGGTGCGACCAAGCCTACGATGCTTGTTTTGCGGGATGCGGAGGACAGGTGATACCGCATAAAATTTGCGTGGAAAATTGCGACTGAATACGTGACATGTAACAATTCGGTAATCGCTTTAGCGTAGAATTCTTCCATTTCAATGGAGGAGTCACGTCACATGTTAAACGAGCGATGGCAAAAACTCATTGAGGTCGCCGATTTTGCGTTTCAGCCGATTGTCAATATTTATACGGGAAGGCTTTACGCCGTTGAGGCGTTGATTCGTAATTACGAAGCGGCGGATTTTAATACGATTGATGCCGTTTTTGATACCGCCTTTAGCGAAAAAGTGCTTTACAGCGTCGACATTAAGCTCCGTGAAAAAGCCATTCACAAATTTTCGTTACTTCCTTTTGCCAAACATGTCAAACTTTTTTACAATCTCGACAACCGCATTACGATGATGCCCGATTTTAAATCCGGTTATACATGTGAGCTTTTAAGCACTTACGATATGGACTTTTCGAACATCTGTTTCGAACTTTCGGAAAAGCATCAAGTCGGTATGTACGCGGGCGTGGATAAACTCGTGCTCAATTTGTACAAGCAACAAGGCTATAAAATGGCGATCGATGATTTCGGAGTGGGCTTTTCCGGACTTCAGATGCTTTTTCATGCCGAACCCGATTTTATCAAAATCGACCGTTTTTTTATCAACGACATTCATAAAAGCAAGAAGAAAAAACTCTTCGTCGGCTCCATCGTTCAGATCGCGCAGGCGATGGGTATTTTTACGATCGTCGAGGGCTTAGAGTGCGAAGAAGAGTACATCGAGTGTAAAAAACTCGGCTGCAATATGGTGCAAGGCTATTTCGTGCAACGCCCGACGCTAAACGT
>NZ_JSEC01000037.1:0-1930 GCF_000789415.1 Sulfurospirillum sp. MES
CTTTATACCCCGCCATCGCATCGACGAAAAATTCGACTTGATCCAAAAACTCCTCGACGCTTTTGACGCTCCGCATCTGCCACTGCACGACGCTGACGCGAATAATACCGCGATTGACCGTCGGATGCGTATGAGGCTCTTCATAATCGACGTTGCTCCATTCCAAAAGGGTGGCATACTCACGAGATGCGGCGTCCCCTTTGAGATACCCTGTTAAAATGCGCCTGACGTGAAAGTCGTTGGCAAGCTGAAAGCCCAACACATGATCTCGAAGTTCTTTGTCTTTCACCCGTTCGATGTATTTAGAAGGGGTCATCTCGTGGGCATGTGCCGCGTAGCCCGGAATGCGCCCGCCTGCGATGATGCGCTTAAGGTTGAGTCGGTAGCAAAGCTCTTTTCTGGCATCATAAAGCCTACGCCCGAGTCGCAATCCTTGATAATCCGGATCGACGTAAATATCCAATCCATAAAGCGTATCGCCCTTGGGATCGTGCGTGCTCAGCAAACAATTTCCCGTAATTTGATCGTACGTATGGCGATCGCCGTATGTGTTATAATCGACGATCAGGCTCTGCGCCGCGGCAATGACTTTACCGTCGTCCTCGATACAAATCTGACCTTCAGGAAAAGTCGAAAGCTGTGCGCTAAACTCTTCGATCGTCCAACCTCCAAGCGTCGGATAGACTCTATCCATAATACGTTTGACGTCATCATAATCTTCTGCTTGCAAATTGCGTAAAATAAGTTTGTTGGTCTGTTTTAATTCATCGTTGTTTCCCATTCAAAATCCTTTGATACCGTCGCAAATAAAATAACGTCGTTATCTTAGCACGCTTTGGGTTTAGGAGGAGTTGAATTTCAAACTTAATGTCAGGAGAGAAGTTAAAAAAGAGAGCCGAGGCTCTCTTGAAAAAACGAAGATAAAACCTTATCGACCGCCACGTCCGTTTCCTCTTCCGCCGCCGCCCGCTCCGCCGCCGTTAGCACCGGAATTTCCGTTACCCGCACCTACGCCGGCTCCCGTGCCGTTAGTATTGGCACGTTGGGATTGAGAGAGAGACTGCCTCTCTTCTTGTGAAAGCGCTTGCATTTTGGATTGCATGGCTGCTTGAAACGCCGCTCGATCTTCTGCGGGAACCGTTCCTCGCATTGCCGAAAGTTCCGCTGCGCTCATCGCGGAATAATCCACCGCAAAAACCGCTACACTAAGCATACATAATGCTAAAAGACTTTTTTTCATCATAACCCCCTTTGAAAAATTTTATAATGAAATTCTATAATGCAAGTGTTAGCAAATCGTTAAGGGAAAAAATTTTTTACTTTAACACTTCGTTAACGCAGATATGTTATGCTTTAGACCAAGGAGAGCGTTATGTCAAAAATTTTACTGCTTGAAGATGACTATCTTTTAAGTCAAACACTCATCGGTTTACTGAGGGAAGCGGGGTTTGAAGTAGCCCATGCCCAAGACGGTGAAGAAGCATTGTCTTTAAGCTACGATACGATTTTTGATCTTTACCTTTTTGATATTAACGTGCCTTTACTCAACGGCATCGACGTTTTAAAGCTTTTGCGCGATAACGACGATAAAACGCCGGCTTTTTTTATCAGCGCGTATAAAGATATTCAGACGATTACGAAAGCGTTTGAGGGAGCATGTGATGATTATATTAAAAAGCCTTTCGATTTCGATGAACTCGTCGTGCGAATCAAGGCGCATATTCACAAGCACAATCCGACGATTGTTTACGGGGCTATGCGTTACGATCTTTTGAGCAAACGTATTTTTATCGACGATAAAGAGGTCGATTTAGGCATCGTCGAAAAAGCGATTTTCGATCTTTTGATGCGTAATATGTCTCAAACACTTGATAAAGAGATGTTCTTCGACGTTATGGAAAAACCAAGCGACATTGCCCTACGCGTTCAT
>NZ_JSEC01000038.1:0-1821 GCF_000789415.1 Sulfurospirillum sp. MES
ATAAGCACCTTGTGCCGATAGGAAGTGAACTCGCAAAACCGGGAAAGATACTCCCACACCTGCGGTAGCGAGGTATGAAAAATATGTGAACCGTAACGATGGCACTCGATTCCCGTTTCCTGATCCAGCGAAGAATGACAGTTGCCGCCGATATGGTCACGCCGATCAATGACTGTGACAGGCTGGTTTAGAACTGTTGCAATGCGCTCAGCAAGGGTTGCCCCCCATATGCCTGCGCCGGTAATAACATACATTAATTGACTCCAAGGAAAATGTATTATTTTTAAAAAAAACATTGCTGCTTAGCAATATTATATACTTGTAAAATACTGTCTTTTATATTTGTCTTATCAGTTTCAATAATAAGATCTGGGAAGCTTGGAGGTTCATACGGGGAAGAAACACCAGTATAGTTTTTTATTGTCCCAGCCCTTGCGAGTTTATAAAATCCCTTTATATCTCTTTGCTCGCAGACAGCCAGGGAGCATGAGATGAAAATTTCGATAAAATTATCGGAACCAATGATCTCTCGAACCATTTCTCTGTCTTTTTTTAAAGGAGAAATAAACGCGGCGATACAAATAATACCGGCATCTAAAAAGAGTCGTAACATCTCTGCAATACGCCTAATGTTCTCTTTGCGATCCTCCTGAGAAAATCCCAAATCACGGCACAACCCGTGACGAATGTTATCACCGTCAAAAACATAAGCAAAGCGACCCTCAGCAAAAAGAAGCTCTTCTAATCCATGGGCGATGGTTGACTTTCCCGCTCCAGAAAGTCCCGTAAGCCAGAATACTTTGCTTCGTTGTGCAAGAAACTTTTCTCGTAGGGAACGCTCAATAACCCCTTGGAAGGCGATAACATTTCGAATGTCGTTAACCATGTAAAAGTACTCCGAGCTTGTGGTATTACATAATTATTTAAAGATGTGCCATCAAGATGGAATCATTTAAAAATGGTTGAATATGCCCCATAGCTTGTCTATGCATTGTACCTCTTTAGCTACAAGCATCACATCTTCGTAAAAAAGGCCGGCCAATCTTCCAATCAGTTTTTTTGAACCGCATGAATATATTTGAGATATAGGGAAAGGGTCTGATATTTTAGATGTAATATTAAGGTTGGCTAGCATTTTTTTTGTTTTTTCATGCTCAAAAGAAATAATAAGATCAGCGTCATCTAACAACTCAATACAAGAGGCAACGCTTGACCTGTTTACGTACTGATCATTTTTTCTAAAATCAAAAAAACCAATCTCATGAAATGGATCTTCAGTAAAAATTTTTTCATAAGGAATAATATAAAAGTTCAAATCTTTATTTTTAAAATTGCTAACTGTAGCTGCATATTGACTTTGTCCTTTTAATGCCCAAAAAAATTCCCATGATTTTTTTAAAACAGAGTCTTCATCATTAATGGCTGAAAATAGTGTTTTAGGACATCTTGGGAACAAACAACTATAGTTTGATAGCATTCTTAAAATTGGATCTCTTGGAGTAAAATAAACTAATGCATTTTTGAAGTTTTTTTCAATATTATTTGAAACTCGTTCACTATAGAAGTGATAAGAAGGAGAAATATCAATTCTAAATTGTTTCTGCTCTGCCCCTTCGAAGAGCTCAATATAATCACTAAAGCTACTTACGATCCTTGTATGAATCGTACTGTCAGGTTTTTTTGCAAGCTCCTCAAAGTTGATCCCTGAATGGTGAATTGATCTTTCCCATGGCCCCCGACATCTAAAATCGAATAATGATAAAAAATGTAATTCTTTAATTTGCGGAACATAAATATTTTCTTTTTTCCTAAGATGCTCAT
>NZ_JSEC01000039.1:0-1805 GCF_000789415.1 Sulfurospirillum sp. MES
ACAGAGGCGATAAAACGGCATGGTTTACCAATGCTTCTCCCGTCGATTACAGTTGTGCCTTGTATGTGGTAGCAAGCACAACTTCCTTGCAGAAAAAAGGAGTATACGCAGCCGGTGAACTTCTTGTCACAAGAAACACCGACGACGACATGAATGTTTCCTACATTTTTGCCGACAAACAGGGACGGATCCTGCTGCAACGGGAAATGAACGGTACGGAAACGCACGACACCTATTTTGTTTACGACGATCTGGGTAATTTATGTTACGTATTGCCTCCCGCGGCAGCAGATGCACTGGGCGCCGCAGCTACCTGGGACGATACAAACGCCACCTTGAAAAACTACGCTTATATCTACAAGTACGACGGGCGCAACCGCTGCATCCTGAAAAAACTTCCCGGCTGTGATGCCATCGCAATGAAATACGACAAAGCCGACCGGTTGATTTTCAGTCAGGATGGCAATCAAAAGGTAAAGAACGAATGGACATTCTTTTTTTACGATATGTTCGGTCGGCAAACCGTTACCGGGATTTGGAATTCGAATTCCATACCGGCGTTGGATAACGTAGTTGTGAAGACCGATTACACGGGTACCGGTACTTTGGCCGGACATGCCGTAAACCTTACACTTGCTGCTGTTGATCTGATGACGGTAAATTATTACGACGACCATGCGTTCGTAAACATACTGACCGTAGCCGAAAAAGCCAAAATGCCTTTCGTTGCCGTGTCGGGATATGATGCACAATATAACAATGCCAAAGGATTATTGACAGGAACACGCACCTATCAACTAAACGATCCTGCCCAATATACCGTTTCCGCCCTCTATTACGACCACCGCGGGCGCGTGGTGCAAACCCATACGTCCAACCATTTGGGCGGTTTCGAAGACGAATACTTCGCCTACACCTTTACCGGAAAAGTAAAACAGCGTCAGCATGTGCATTCGGCAACGGGAAAGACAACGCAGACCGAGGTATATACCTACGCCTACGACCATGCCGAACGGCTGCTGTCCGTTTCCCATAAACTCAACTCCGCTGCTGCCGTTACATTGGCAACCAATACGTACGACGAAGTGGGACGCCTGAAAACCAAAAAACTGGCAACGGAAACAGACACTTACCATTACAACGTGCGCAGCTGGCTCACGCAGATTACCGGCACAAAGTTTAATCAAACACTCACGTATAACGCTGCCGTAAATGGAGTTACCCCAACCAACAACTTTTACAACGGCAATATCAGCGCCACCAAGTGGAGAGCAGGCGACGAAACCGCCGAGCGCGGATACCAGTTCAACTACGACGGGTTGAACCGCCTGACCTTCGCCTACTACGGCGAGGGCACTTCGCTCACCACCAATCCCAACCGCTACAACGAACTGGTTACGTACAACAAAATGGGCAATATTCTCACCCTGCAACGCCAGGGAAAAACCGATACGGGCTTCGGGCTGATAGACAACCTCACGTACAATACTTACGACGGCAACCGCGTAACCAAAATTACCGATGCCGTAACGCCCGGCCCGCTCTATGCCGGCGCCTTCCATTTTATGGACGGCGCCAACGCGGCCGTGGAATACACCTACGACGCCAACGGTAACCTGAAAAAAGATTACAACAAAAAAATAGTGGATATTCAGTACAATGCATTAAATTTGCCCGACGGTTTGCAATTTACCAATGGCAACACCACCAGCTACGTGTACAACGCCGCCGGGCAGAAGTTAAGCGTAACTCACCAGACGGCAGTGGTGGGCGTAACCATCCCCATGACCAACGTAATGACGCCA